>CAUWGM010000018.1:0-33998 GCA_963558435.1 uncultured Collinsella sp. | reverse complement strand
CCCGAGGGTTACACCCTAAGAGCAAACCACCCCTTTTAGGGGTGGTTCTGATTGCCGATCCCAAGGGCCGCTAGCGCGAATCCTGCGGTTTCTTCGTGGGAGGCTAGCAGAAGAGGGATAATTGCCCGTAGAATGGGAAGATACAAAACTCATCATGTGGGTTTTTCGGTCTGCTGTTTATCGCATCATCGTGTGAGCTGCATGCCTGCTCTGCACGGAGTCGCGCATTTCTTATGCGTTTCGTGCTGTATTGGTAATATCTCCGCAGCAAATACATTAGTAGAATAAAGTGCAGCCGATATGCCGGTCTGTCTTGAGCGGTTCGGCACCGTTACGGCGTTACGGGAAGGAAACGAAACCATGGCCGATATGATCGAGATCAAAGGGCTCAACAAGTTCTTTGGCGACCTTCATGTCCTCAAGGACATCAACCTCACCGTAAAGGAGGGCGAGAAGCTGGTCATCATCGGGCCGTCCGGTTCGGGTAAGTCGACCCTCATCCGCTGCGTGGACTTCCTCGAGGAGCCCACTTCCGGCGAGGTCGTCATCGACGGTACGCCGCTCACCAAGAAGAACCACCTGGAGATGGCGCGCAAGTACAGCTCCATGGTGTTCCAGCAGTTCAACCTCTATCCCAACATGACGGTGCTCGGCAACCTCACGCTGGCTCCCATCAAGCTCCAGAAGAAGAGCAAGGAGGAGGCCACCAAGGTCGCCATGACGGCGCTCGAGCGCGTCGGCCTTGCCAACAAGGCGGGCGAATACCCGCAGAACCTTTCCGGCGGTCAGCAGCAGCGCGTCGCCATCGCCCGCGCGCTGTGCACCAAGCAGCCCATCATCCTGTTCGACGAGCCCACTTCCGCGCTGGACCCCGAGATGGTCCAGGAGGTGCTCGACGTCATGATCGAGCTCGCTCAGGAGAAGATCACCATGATCTGCGTCACCCATGAGATGGGCTTCGCCCGCCAGGTGGCAGACCGCGTCATCTTCATGGATGACGGCCAGATCCTGGAGGAGGGCACGCCGGACCACTTCTTCGAGAATCCGCAGAACCCGCGCTGCCGCGACTTCCTGGCGAAGATCCTGCATTAACCCGTGCAAGTGGATCTCACTCGGTTTCCACCAACAGTTATCAGTCGCATGCCGCCCGCGCGGTTGGCACGCGAGCGTAGTACCAATGGAAGGGGTACCACCATGGATATGAATCGTCGTCAGTTTATTCAGGTATTCGGCCTCGCCGCCCTGGGCATCGCCGGCGCCGGCTCCCTTGCCGGTTGCGGCGGCAACGCAAGCTCCGGTTCCTCTGACACGTCCTCCAAGCTCGAGGCAATCAAGAGCCGCGGCAAGCTTAAGGCCGGCGTTAAGAAGGACGTCATCGGTTACGGTTACCTCAATACCGCTACCAACGAGTACGAGGGTCTCGAGATCGACCTGTGCTACCAGATCGCCGCTGCCGTCCTGGGCGTCTCCTATGATGAGGCCAAGGAGCAGAAGCTGGTCGAGTTCACCGACGTTACGCCTAAGACCCGCGGTCCGCTGATCGACAACGACCAGCTCGACATCATTTGCGCTACCTACACCATCACCGACGAGCGCAAGAAGAGCTGGGACTTCTCCACGCCCTACCGCACCGACCACGTGGGCATCCTGGTCAAGAAGGCCGCCGGCATGAAGTCCATGGCCGACCTCGACGGCAAGATCATCGGCGTCTCCCAGGGTTCTACCACCAAGGACATGGTTCTGGGCATGCTCAAGGACCAGGGCGTCGACGCCACCCCCAGCTTCCAGGAGTTCCAGGACTACCCGTCCATCAAGAGCGCCCTGGACGGCGGCAACATCGACGCGTTCGCCATGGACCGCTCCACCCTCAAGGCCTACACCACCGAAGACTGCGAGCTGCTCCAGCCCGAGATCGAGTTTGGCGCCCAGGACTACGGTATCGCTACCAAGAAGGGTTCCGACCTTTCCAAGACCGTCGACGATACCGTCAACGAGCTGCTTGAGAACGGCTGGCTGGTCGAAGAGATCAAGGCCTGGGACCTGCTCTAATTAGCTTATTTGGACGAGGAGCCCTTGCCGCGCATCGCATATGACGGCACGTCCGCCGTGATTTCGGTGCGCTCGCAATCTGCTCGTCCGCAAACACGGTGCGCCCGGGTGGAGCCATCTGCCCGGGCGCTCAGTACGATAATGGCACGTTGGAAGGATCTATATGCTAGAGGGACTCCTCGATCCCGCGCGATGGGAGTTGACATTTGCCGAGAGCGGTCCGCTGTGGGAGGGCTTCGCCTTTACCCTGCAGGTGGTCATCGCCGGCCTGCTGCTCTCCCTTGTGTTGGGAACCATCTTGGGCGTGTTCTCCACCACGCGCTCGCGCATTCTGCGCGCAATCAGCCGCGTGTACGTTGAGTTCTACCAGAACACCCCGCTGCCGGTGCAGGTGTTCTTCATGTACATGGCCGGCCCGCAGATCCTGCAGGCCATCACCGGCGCCGCCATGCCCGTGCGCATTCCCGCGTTTGTCCTGGGCTTCATGGGCGTGGGCCTGTACCACGCGGCATACATCGCCGAGGTCATCCGCACCGGTATCGAAGCAGTTCCGCGCGGACAGATGGAGGCGGCGCTGTCGCAGGGCTTCACCCGCGTGCAGGCGTACCGCTACGTGATCTTGCCCCAGACGTTCAAGATCATCCTGCCGCCGCTGTGCAACCAGGCGCTCAACCTGGTTAAGAACAGCTCCGTCCTGGCGCTCATCGCCGGCGGCGACCTTATGTACAACGCGGACAACTTTGTTTCCACGTACGGCTACCTGCAGGGCTACATCCTGTGCTGCTTCATGTACTTCATCATCTGCTTCCCGCTGGCAATTCTTGTCCAGTACCTGGAGCGCCGCTCCAAGCAGCGCCCGCGCGCCAAGGTGATTCCCGGCATTACGCCCGATCCTGCAAAGGAGGCGTAATCCATGGAACTGTTCAACGCCGCCAACATGACGTTCATCATGAACGGTTTCTTCAAGACCATTCAGATATCCGTTCTCGCTATCATCTTCTCGCTCATCCTGGGCACCATCCTGGCCATGGTCAAGCAGTACTGCACCGGCAAGCTGCGTCCCTTGTCTTGGATAGTCAGCGCCTACATCGAGCTGTTCCGCTGCACCCCTAACCTGCTGTGGATCCTCTTTATCTACTTCACGGTCAAGGGCTCAGACGTCTTCATCTCCGTGCTGGCGTTCACCATCTTCACCTCTGCCGTCATGGCAGAGATTGTGCGCGGCGGATTCAACTCCATCCCCGCCAGCCAGTTCGAGGCGGCGCGCAGCCAGGGCTTTGGCTTCTTCGCCACCATGCGCTACATCATCTTGCCTCAGACGTTCAAGACCATCATCCCGGCGCTCTTCAGCCAGTGCACCACGGTGATCAAGGACAGCTCGTACCTGGCCGGTGTCAACGTGGCCGAGTTCATGTACACCACCAAGGTTGTTATGGCGCAGACCACCAACTTGGGCCAGGTGCTCATGCTCTACGGTTTTGTGTTCGCGCTCTACTTCGCGTTGAACTTCGGCATCTCGCTGCTGGTGCGTGCATACCAGCGCCGCGTCGTCGCCGCATAGCGTCGCATTCGGGGTAGACTTGGTTTTAGTGGAAACGTTCAATCCTTGCCTAGGGAGGGCTTTGCAATGGGACTCATCAAGCATGCGATCGAGGCGCGTGTCGGAGCCGAAGGGGTCGAGCGCGCCGGTCAGCCGGTCGTTATCACCATCGCGCGCGATTTCGGTGCAGAGGGCCACGAGATCGGCAAGATGCTGTCCACGCGTCTGGACATTCCGCTGTACGATAACGAGCTGCTGGTTCGTTCCGCGTCCCGCTCGGGTGTGTCGGTGGACAAGATGGCGGCGTACGACGAGCAGATGACCGCCGAGTTCATGGCGTTCCTGCCCGACCGCGTCGATTCGCGCACGCTGTCCGACAAGTTGTTCCGCAACATGTCGCAGGTTATCCTCGACCTGGGTGCGACGCAGAGCTGCATCATCGAGGGACGCCTCTCGGATTACCTGCTGCGCCATAACCCGAACCACATCGCGGTGCTGGTGACCGCTCCGTTCGAGTATCGCGTCGAGACCGTGCGGAAGAAGCGCGGGCTCAGCAAGAGGCAGGGTGCGAAGCTGGTCCGCGATATGCAGAAGGCGCGCGAAACGTTTTACAAGCGCTACTCGGCGGGCAAATGGAAGATGAGCGACGGCAAGGATCTGGTGGTCAACCGCGCCAAGCTCGGCCGCGAAGGCTGCGTCGACGTCATCGCCGCCGCCTACGAGGCCAAGCTGCGCGAGCTGAATGCTGCTGAGTGAGTTTCACTCCGGGCGGGCCTGCTCGCTCCACGCCGCGTAGGCGAATCGTTCCAGGGTGGATGCCTGCACCTCGTCCACGTAGTAGCGGACGGCCCACGCCGCGTAGGCGAATCGTTCCAGGGTGGATGCTCGTCCTGCGCTAAAACATAGAGGCAGCCATGGTCACCATGGCGTGCAGACGGGAGGTCGAGCGGCCTCCCGTTTTTTATGCGCGTGCCGTGCTCGGTGCGGGAGGCGCAACATCTCACCCCCGAAGTGAGTGGATTTTTGCGAAGGAGACCAATACGCTCCAGCGGTCGCAGTGTTTACCTGGCCTTTTAATGCCTTTCTGATACCTTTTCTGGCCTTGTATGCAAGGTGTCAGAATTTTCCACTCACATCGGGGGTGAGAGGTGCAGATGTGCGTCGTTTGGATGTATGCATTCATGCCAAAGGGTTCGATTGGCGCACAGAAAAAGCCGCCCGCTGGTGAATGACTGCCCCCATATATCAGAAAACGGGATATGGGAGGTATTTCATATACAGCGGACGGCGTAGGCTAGAGGTCTGAAAGAGCTTTGGTACGACTACTCGCCCAACAGCTCCTTCTTGATGGAAGCGGCGGCCTTCTTGCCCGCTCCCATGGCGAGGATGACGGTAGCGGCACCGGTGACGATGTCGCCGCCAGCCCACACCTTGGGGTTGGACGTGCGACCGTCTTCATCGGCCTCGATGAGGCCCCACCGATTGAGGTCGAGGTCGGCGACCAGGCTGGCGAAGGGGTTCGCGCGCGTGCCGATCGCGGTGATCGCGACATCGCAGGGGATGGCGAACTCGGAGTTCTGCACGGGGATGGGGCGACGACGACCGGAAGCGTCGGGCTCGCCGAGCTCCATGCGCTCGAGTTCGACGGTGGAGACGAAGCCATCCGGGCCGGGCAGGAAACGCAGCGGGTTGGAAAGCTCGAGGATCTTGACGCCCTCCTCCTTGGCATGGTGCACCTCGGCGAGGCGCGCGGGCATCTCGGCCTCGGTGCGGCGGTAGGCCAGGGTGACGCTCTCGGCACCCAGACGCAGCGCGGTGCGGGCGGCATCCATGGCGACGTTGCCGCCGCCGAAGACCACGACGTTCTTGCCGTGGCGGATGGGCGTGTCGTAGACGGGGAAGTCGTAGGCCTTCATGAGGTTCGTGCGCGTGAGGTACTCGTTGGCGCAGTACACGCCGGGCAGGTTCTCGCCCGGGACGTGCAGGAAGCGGGGCAGGCCCGCGCCCACGGCGAGGTACAGGGCGTCAAAGCCCTCTTCGTTGAAGAGCTCCTCGGCGTCGAACAGGCGGCCGGCCACGGAGTTGTACTCGAAGTGGACGCCCAGCTGCTCCAGACCGTCGATCTCGCGCTTGACGATTTTCTTGGGCAGGCGGAACTCGGGGATGCCGTAGGTGAGCACGCCGCCGCCGGTGAAGAACGCCTCGAAGACGGTGACATCGAAGCCCTCGCGGGCGAGCTCGCCGGCGCATGCGATGCCGGAGGGACCGGAGCCCACGATGGCGACCTTCTTGCCGTTGCTGGGCTTGCACACGGGAGCCTTGCCGACCTCGTCGGCCATGTCGCCGACCATGCGCTCGAGCTGGCCGATAGCGACGGCCTCGCCCTTGCGGCCGAGGATGCACTTGCCCTCGCACTGGTTCTCCTGCGGGCACACGCGGCCGCAAACGGAAGGCAGCAGGTTATCGCCCTTGATGGTTTCGAGCGCGCCGGCCCAGTCCTCCTCGCGGATGCGGCGGATGAAGCCGGGGATGTTCACGCCGACGGGGCAGCCCTCCATGCAGAGGGGCTTCTTGCAGTCGAGGCAGCGGTTGGCCTCGGCGATGGCGTCTTCCTTGGTGAAACCGGTATCGACCGGGCGGAAATCGCACGCGCGCTCCGCCGCGGGCTCCTCGTTGGGAGCGGTGCGGGGGGCGCCGATGTTCGGGCGATATTTCTTTACTTCTGGCATGCGCAGGCCTCCTCGTGGTGCTTGACGGAAACGGCTTCCTCGGCGCGATAGCTGGCCTGGCGCTTGGCGAGGTCATCCCAGTCGACCGCGCTGGCGTCGAAGTCCGGGCCGTCGACGCAGGCGAACTTGGTCTCGCCGCCCACCTCGACGCGGCAGCACCCGCACATGCCGGTGCCGTCGACCATGATGGGGTTGAGGCTGGCGATGATCGGGATCTTGTGCTCGCGGCAGGTCTTGGCAGAGAACTTCATCATCGGGACGGGGCCCACGCAGAAGGCGTGGTCGATGGCATCCGTCTCGCAGAGACGGGCCAGCGGGAGGGTGACGACGCCCTTCTCGCCCATGGAGCCGTCATCGGTGGTGACGTACAGGCCGGCGAGCGGCAGCGCGTCGAATTGCTCGTGCAGGATGAGCAGGTCCTTGGTGCGGGCACCCATGATGACGTAGACGTTCTTGCCCTGTTCGCAGAGCATGCGCGCCACGGGGTAGGCGATGGCCAGGCCCACGCCGCCGCCGATGACGGCCACGGAGTCGTCGTCGATCTCGGTGGGCTGACCCAGCGGTCCGGTGATGTCGCGGATGAAGTCGCCCTCGTTGAGTTCGGAGAGGCACTGGGTGGTCTTGCCGATCACCATGAAGATGAACTCGATCCAGCCCTCCTCGGGATTCCAGTTGGCGAAGGTGAACGGTACGCGCTCGCCCGTCTCGTCGATGCGCACCATAAGGAACTGGCCGGCGTGCGCCTTCTTGGCCATCCTCGGGGCGTGGACGCGGAACTCGAAGACCTTCTCCGAGAACTGCGTCTTCTTCAGGATTTCAAACATAGAACCCCTCTCTACCTTTGGGATGGCTCCGGCAGGCTCCCTCGGCCGTCCCGCTTTGCAAGCATATGCAGCTGTATGAGCGCAAGACTTCAAACGCGCATACAGTATCCAGTATACTCCGAGGTAGCATGCTGCCCCTGCTTTTGAAGAGGTTAAATGGCGAACGCGAGTACGTGTTTCGGTGGATGATGAGCCTTGGTTCTTCTTCAGGGCATCCGCCGTGTACCGAATCGATGGCCCCATTTCTATAAATGTTAACTCATGTCCATTATCTTTTTGCTATAGTTCGTGTATCAATGTTCGCAGCCGAAAAATGGAGTTGAAATGAAAAAGAAATGGCTGGTGGCAGTGCTCTTTGTTGCCGGACTGCTGGGGCTCTTGCCGAGTGCGCTTGCCGCGGCGCTGCCCGGTGAAGCACGCGCCGACGCATCGACGGGCAGTAAAGTGGCCATCAAATTGGAGAATGGCATCCATTTCATCGATGATGATCCGGATTATCCGGGTAAGAAGATCGTTCTATTCTGCATGAACAACAAATTGCGTTGGCCTCACCATACGGAGGATATGGGCGACGCCGTGCAGGTGCCCGAGTATTCGGAAGGGTATCTCACGCCTGATGATTTCGACAGCCGCGAGCAGTACGACGAATGTATGAGGCGCCTGTCCAAGATTCTGTACGCCGGTCACCCTTACAACGGAGAGCATCTGTACAAGGTCGTTGAGAATTCCTCTGCCTATGCGCCTTCAAAAGCCGATTTCAACAAGATGCTCATCTGCCCCGCGGTCCTGCAGACCGCATATCCCTATCTGGGGCATCATGAGTTCAAGTACGAGGACTGGGAGACGCATAACGAGGAGCATCTTTCGTTGTTGAAGACCTTCGTCCAGGATGTCGTAAAGCTCAGCATCAATGGAGGGGAGACGAGTAACGGCCTGACGTTCGCGGATATCTCCGCCATGCCGTTTTACAAGGCTGCATTCAGCATCGGGCAGACGACGAGCGGTACGCCGCTGGAGAAGTTCCAATTTTTATATGGCGCGTCATATTTCGTTACCGAAGAAGAGGCATATAACGCGACGCAAAATGCCATCTGGTGCCTTCTCACGAATTTCGGGATTGCCGATAACGATATCGCAACGACCTCGACGCCCCTTGCCGGGGTGCTGTACACGTATTCCGAGCGCGGCGGCCTGCTTGATTACCATCCGAGCGTCGATGAGGTGAGCGTTTCGGGCGATTTGAATTTCACGTACAATCCCAAAGACGCCATGTGGCACAGCGGCACGCTTCGAATCAAGGAGCCGGAGATATACCACGGCGTCTACAAACTCACCCTGCCGAAGGGCGTGACGGCTCAGTGCGACAATCTCAACTATGTATATGGTAATGAAGACTACGAGTTGGTGAGCGACCATCGGCCGACGCCGGGGGAGCATTTCTCGATCACGGCCGAATTCAAGTATCTAGAAGAGATGAAGCAGTATTCCCCTACGCCCGATATCACGTTTGAAGGAAAGAAGTTCCAGCACATGGTCGGGGCGGCGATAAGCGATGCCGAGCTGACCTTCGACGTGCCGATCTCCTCGAAAGATGTGGGCGGCTTTGCTGTTACCAAGACGGTGACGGGCGAGCCCGGATGCGCCGAGCGCTTCGGCTTCAAGGTCACGCTGTATGATATGGGGAATCCCGATAAGCCTGCCGTGATGAACGATCTCAACGGATTGTACGGTGATTTCGAGTTCCATGGTGGAGTTGCCGAATTCCAGTTGGGTGCTGGCGAAAAGAAGCAGGCGACCAATCTTCCCTCGGGTGCGAAGTACGTTATCGAGGAGGTCGACGCGGGCGATCCCGGTCTCTATCGACCCTCGAATCCCGCGAACGGCGTAACGGAGGGCACGATCGGGATCGGAGAGATGTCCGAGGTCGTGTTTGAGAACGTTCGTCTGCGGAGCCTTGCGATTTCCAAACTGGTCAAGGGAGACGGGGCTCCTGGTTCAGAGGCGTTCGATTTTGATATCGAGCTGAAGGATGCCAAGGGCAACGGTTTGAATGGCGAGTTCGCCTATCGCGGCGGCGTGGTACCCGGATATGAGGGTGCGGTAGAGCCCCTTGCCGACGGAAAGCTCTCGGTAAAGAACGGTAAAGCGTCCATCCGGCTTTCCCATGGACAGCGGGTGACGATCGATGGCATCCCCCATGGGACTAG
This sequence comes from uncultured Collinsella sp., assembly GCA_963558435.1. Lineage (GTDB taxonomy): Bacteria > Actinomycetota > Coriobacteriia > Coriobacteriales > Coriobacteriaceae > Collinsella. The sequence goes on along the minus strand of CAUWGM010000018.1, from coordinate 24,649 downwards.
GTATCTGGTGTCTGAGCGCCTGAGCGCCGATGGCATCTATGATGCCAGGTACGATGGGTCTTCGACCCCCGCCAACGGCGAGCTCGTCGGCGATATCGCCGTAAACGTAGAGAACGTCAAGCGCCCCATCGCTCCCAAACCGCCCGTCGACCCCACTCATTCTCAAGGTGCCGGCTCCGGTCTCCCGAGAACGGGTGATGGGTCCATGGTCGCAGTCGGGGCCGTCGTGGTTCTCGCATGTGCGCTTATCGGCATCGGCCTCTTCATAAAATCTCGTCGCGATTAAAGAATGCGGCCGCTATCCGGATATTCGGATAGCGGCCGCGATGCTATCGATGCCGCGCGTGGAATCATTCCTTGCTGCGCGGTCTTGATGCGCGTTTTCGCCCGTCGCAGGGCATGTGGTGCGGTAGGATGGGTGCGGGGCCGCGGTGGAGCATCGCAGTGGTTAATGCTTGCCGTTGTTGCCCGCCCCGCCGTTCACGTGGTCGCGTGCGTAGACCACGCCCTGGGTGAGCGCCAGGCCGGCGGCGTCCGCCGCGCGGGCGCAGGTGGCTTCGAACTCGTCGAGCTCCTTGGGCCGGAACTGCTTGAGCACGAAATCGGCGACGGGCATGCGCCCCGGAGGGTTGCCGATCCCGACGCGGACGCGGCTGAAGTCGCGGCTGCCCATCTTGTCGATGATGGAGCGCAGGCCGTTGTGGCCGGCGTGACCGCCGCCCGCCTTGACGCGCACGTCGCCCTCGGGGATGTCGAGCTCGTCATGGATGACCAGCAGCTCCTCCGCGGAGACCTGGTGCTGGGCGCACAGCTTGGAGATGGGGCCGCCGCTCGTGTTCATGTAGGACTGCGGCTTGACGAGGACCACCTCGCGGCGCGCTCCGTCGGCATCGGGGTCGTGGACCTGGATGACGGCCACCTCGGCGCCGAGCTGCGTCTTCCAGTAGGTGACGCCCGCCTGGCGGGCGAGCTCGTCGATAGCCTTGAAGCCGGCGTTGTGGCGGGTGTTCTCGTATTCGTCGCCGGGGTTGCCCAGGCCGGCGACCATGCGAATCTTCTTCGGGGCGGCTGCTGCCATACGTTCTCCTTCGCGAATCGTCTTACCACGGTCTATTGTGACGCGAGCTGCAGGACTGTCAAAGCTCCAGCGGATAAAAACGCTAAGAATGCCCAGCGTCGGACGAGGCGCTCCCGCGTTGTTTTGCCAAACCATGCAATCCACCGTAGTATAGAGGACGGTCGATGCACGATATCGAAAGGATGCGCGTTATGCCGCAGTACCGCGAGCTCACTGCAGGCGAGCTAGGGGTTGAACTTTTTGACAGGTTCGAGCGCAAACAGGTCGTAACGGATTGCAGGCGCAAGATCGATGGACGTTGGAAGGTGCTTTCCGATCCATTTGTGGATGATTGGACAGCGGGAGACTATGAACATCTGGTAGCCTGCCTCAGGCGGACGCTGGAGACCGGAGGCGTGGTGTGGGCGGCTTTCGTCGATGGTGATCTCAAGGGGTTCGCCTCGGTTGAGCGCAAGGTGTTCGGCAGCGAGGCGCAGTATATGGAGCTTTCGAGCCTCCACGTCTCGAGCGATATGCGCCGATGCGGCATGGGGGCGGTGCTGTTCCTGCTCGCTGCGGATTTCGCGCGAAATCTAGGCGTGAAGAAGCTCTATATCTCTTCTCATCCCGCGGTGGAGACCCAGGAGTTCTACAAGGCCATGGGCTGCGTCGAGGCGAAGGAGTATAGAGACGACCACGTGGAGCGCGCGTCCCGCGACTGCCAGCTGGAGTACGTGCTGTAGAGCCCGACGGAGGCACCGACGGCACCCCCGGTCCACGGTGGCGGCATCCGTTGGCGTCGGATCCCCTGACAACATGGACATGCGAAAACGCGCCCGGTCGGCGATGGTCGACCGGGCGCGCTGCTTATGCGCGGTATGTGCGAAGCGCGAACGCTTAGAGGGCGAAGTCGCCGCCGACCAGGGTGGAGACGGAGCGCTCGTGGTAGACGGCCTTGATGGTATCGGCGAACTCGCCGGCGACGGAGATGGTCTTGATCTTGCCGGCCTCCTCGACGGGGATGGCGTCGGTGACGACGCACTCGACGATGGGGGCGTCGTTCAGACGCTCGACGGCGGGGCCGGAGAAGATGCCGTGGGTGGCGCAGACGTAGATGTCGCCTGCGCCCAGGGCCTTGAGCTCCTTGACGTTGGCGCACAGGGTACCCGCGGTGTCGATCATGTCGTCGTTGATGATGCAGGTCTTGCCCTTGATGTCACCGATGATGCCCATGACCTCGGCGGCGTTGTGGCGCGGACGGCCCTTGTGGGCGATGGCGAGGCTGCAGCCGAGCATGTCGGAGAGTTTCTTGGCGGCCTTGGCGCGGCCTACATCGGGGGAGACGACGACCAGGTTGTCGGTGTCGAAGTTCATCGCGTTGTAGTAATCGACGAACAGGGGCAGCGCGGAGAGGTGGTTGACCGGGATGTCGAAGAAGCCCTGGATCTGCCCCTGATGCAGGTCGAGGGTGATGATGCGGTTGACGCCGGCGGTCTCGAGCAGGTTGGCCACGAGGCGGGCGGTGATGGGCTCGCGCGGGCCGGCCTTGCGGTCCTGGCGGGCGTAGCCGTAATGCGTGATGACGGCGGTGATGGAGCGGGCCGAGGCGCGCTTGGCGGCGTCGGTCGCGATGAGGAGCTCCATCAGCATGTCGTTGACGTTCGCGCCGGCAACGGACTGGATCAGGAAGACGTCGGCGCCGCGGACGGTCTCGTCATAGCGGGCGTAGATCTCGCCGTTGGCGAACTGCTTGAGCGTGAGGCCCGAGAGCTCGACGCCGAGGAGGTTCGCAATCTTCTCTGCAAGCGGGCGGTTGGAAGAACCCGAATAGACGCGGAGGATCTTGTTCATATCCACAGTCTTCTTGGGATCGGTTGTTGGCATGTCTTCTCCTTTAGTTGCCACGGCACCTTACCTGCTCAATATAGTACCGATTCTGGCGGCGTGTAGGGCATTATTCGCACCACGTGCAAAACTGGGCGCCATCGGTGCCCGCCGAGGGGTCCGATGGCGCCCGTGGGCAGCGACTGTGCGCAGCAGCGCGCAAGCGGGCTCGCGCACGCGCCGCGCGCGATGGCTCGCTAGAGGCGCGCGCGGCGCAGCTCGGTGTAGCCCTCGACGATGCGCTGGTCGTTGCGCTCGATGGCGAGGGCGCCGGAGGGCACGTCGCGCGTGATGCAGCTGCTGGCGCCGACGACCACGTCGTCGCCGATGTTCACGGGCGCGACCATCATGGTGTCGGATCCGATGAACGTGCGGTCGCCGATGGTGGTGGCGTGCTTGTTCTTGCCGTCGTAGTTGCAGGTGATGGACCCGGCACCCACGTTGACGCCGGCGCCCATCGTGGTGTCGCCGATATAGGAGAGGTGCGGCACCTTGGAGCCCACGCCGATCGTGGACTTCTTGATCTCGACGTGCGTGCCCACGTGGGCGCGGTCGAGCAGGTGCGTGCCGGGGCGCAGGTAGCAGCGCGGGCCGCAGGTCACGTCGTTTTCGATGACGACGTCGATGGCGACGGTCTCGTCGAGCGAGCAGTTGTCGCCGGCGGTCACGTCGGTGAGGCGGGTGTTGGGTCCGAGCTGGCAGTTTTCGCCCACGGTGCAGGCGCCGATGAGATGGGTCTGCGGCCACACGACGGTGTCGCGGCCGATGCGCGCATCGGGGCCGATCCAGGCCTGGGCGGGATCGATGAAGGTGACGCCCTCGGTCATGAGGCGCTCGTTGATGCGGTCGCGTGCGATGGCGGTGAGCTCGGCGAGCTGGACGCGGCTGTTCACGCCGAGGCCGTCGCGGTAGTCGTCGCAGTGGAAGATGCTCACGCCGTGGCCGTGGCGCTTGAGGATCTCGAGCATGTCGGGCAGGTAGTATTCGGACTGCGCGTTGTCATTGGTTACCTCGCCGATATGGGCGGCCAGCAGGGCGCCATCGAAGGCGTAGCAGCCGGCGTTGCACTCGAGCAGCTGCGCGTCCTGCTCGGGCGTGCAGTCCTTCTGCTCGATGATGCGCTCCACCACGCCGTCGGCGTCCAGCTGGATGCGGCCGTAGCCGAAGGGGTCGGGCGGCGTCATGGTGAGCACGGTGGCGGCGAGGGAGCCGTCGGCGACGGTCTCGGCGAACATGCGCACGGTGTCGGCCTGGATGAGCGGCAGGTCGCCGTTGAGGACCACGACCGGGCCCTCGCAGATGCCGGTCGCCTCGAGCGTCACGCGCACGGCGTGACCGGTGCCCAGGCGTTCGGTCTGCTCGACGGTCTCGACCGTCACCGGGCTGGCGGCATAGGCTTCGTCCAGGATGGCGCGCACCTCGTCGGCGTGGCTGCCTACGACGACGACCACGCGCTCGCACCCTGCGGCTATGGCGGCGTCGACGACCCAGCGGATCATGGGTTTGCCGAGGATCTTATGGGAGACCTTGGCGTGGTTCGATTTCATGCGGGTACCCTCGCCGGCGGCGAGGACGATTGCGGTCGCGTTCATATGCACTTCCCCTTGTTAACTTCCCCTTGTCATCGTGCTGCGGCGATGCGCCGCATGGTCCCGATGATACCGCAGGTCCCGCGTGGGACGCGGCGCGGGGGGAGGCGTCTGCAGACAATAACGATATGTGGGCGCTGTGCGCATGCATCCGCGCCGGCATGCGCGCCCGATACAATGGGGGCACAGGACAGGGCGCCGCGCGGGCGCGCGGGAGATAGGGGGGGACGCCTCATGGCATATCCGGAAGAGCATCGTGTGGACGGGCGCGTGCCGCGCGACGCGGCGTCTCGCGGCGTGACGCGGCGCGAGCTGCTGGCCGGCGCCGCGGCGGCGGGCGGCGTGCTCTGCGCGCCGGCGGCGGCGTATCCCGCGTCCGCCGTGGAGGAGCTCCCCGAGACGATGGAGACCTCGGAGGAGTTCAACGGCCCCTATACCGCCTGGGCGGGATACGCGAGCACCGCGCGGCACAGCATCGCGCCCGGCGCGGTCCCCGTGAAGGCGCCCGCCTCGTCGGAGGTCGCGTGGACCGCCGGCGTGACGGCTCCCGCCGGCGCGCTCGCCCTGCGCCAAGCGGGCCAGAGGACCTTCCTCTATGCGCTGTCGGGCGCGTCCCTCGAGCGCTACGACGCCGCCACGGGCGACGCGCGCGCCGCCGCGGAGCTCCCCGCCCCGGCGTGCGCGGGCACGCATCCGGTGTTCGCCGAGGCCTCGATCGCGGTGGTGCTCGAGACGGGCCAGGTCGCGGTGTTCGACGAGGAGCTCGCTCCAGCCTGGGTCTCCCCGGCCCCCGCCCTCCCCGCCGGCGCTGCGTCGTGGGGCGCCTGCTCGCCGGTGGTGAGCCTCGGCGGCGCGCTGCACGTGGCGCTCGCGGCGCGGGATGCGTCCGGTGCCGTCACGGGTATCGAGCTGCTCTCGCTCGCCGGCATCGACGGGTCGCCCTTCTGGAACGCGAGCCTGCCCTTGGGCGCAGATGCGCCGTCGTCGCCCGTTTTGCAGCTCATGGCTGCGGGCGAGGGGCTGCTCCTGCTCGACGGAGGCGCGATGGCGCGTCTGATCGACATCGCGACCGGCGAGGTCGCCGACGAGGTGCGGTGCGCGGGGGCGATCGAGGGACGCGCCGCGGCGTGCTACGCGGGGCCGGCCGGCTGCGAGGACGCCGACGGCGCATGGGTCGTGGGCGATGCGTCGGGCACGGTCTCGCTGCTCTGCGCTTCCGCGGGCGGTCTGGAGCTTCGCGCGGCGTCGCCGCTCGCCGCGGTCGACGGCTCCCCGTGGCGCCTGCTGCCGCTCGCTCCGACGGCGGCGCGCGGCCACGCGTACTTCTGGGCCCGGCGCGCCGATGCCTCCGACGCCGCCGCGACCTGCCTCGACGTCACGTTGGCGGAGCTGGGCGCCATCGAGGTCGGGGCGCCCCTGGGGGTGGAACTGCCCGCGCCCGCGGCGCCCTTGCTGGCGGTGGTTCGCGGCGTAGGCGATGCGGTCGTGACGCTGTATGCGGTCGCGGCGTCGGGATCGCTGGCGGCGATCGAGCGCGCCGGCGGATCCGAGGCGGCCTGGACGGTCGACGAGCTGTGGAATCCCTCCGGCGCGTCGCCGAGCGCGGCGCCCCTGGTCAACCGCGACGGCATGCTCTTCATCGCGACGGCACCCGCGAACGGATCGGAGGGCGGGCTGCTGATGGCCCTCGCCCCCGACGAGGCGCGCTCCGTTGGAACGCCGGTCGGCGGCAGCGAGGGGCTCGATACGATGGCCTCGGTGCTCGCCGGCATTCCGCTGCCCAACGGCGCCGGCGTGGGCGTGGGCGCGCTGTTCCTGGTGGCGACGTTCGGCCTCTACACGCTCATCCGCAACAAGGGCGGGAGGCGCCGAAGCGATGAGGGCGTGGACGAATGGCGCGCGCAGCGCGATGCCAAGGACGGCGACGACGGCCGGGGCTCGGGTTCCGCATGGTAGCCGCCCGGACGGAGCACACGGCCTTCGACACGGCGCATCCCGCGGTGCCGGCCGTCTACCTGGCCTTCACGCTGGCGCTCACCATGTTCTCGTTCCAGCCCGTGCTCATGGGGCTCTCGCTTGCGGGCGCGCTGTCGTATAGCTGCTGCGTGCGCGGGGTGCGCGAGACGCTGGCGGGCCTGCGCTGGCAGCTGCCGGTGGTGGCGGTCATCGCGCTGCTCAATCCGTTCTTCTCGGCGTCGGGGTCAACCGAGCTGTTCCGCATCGGCGTGCGCGCGGTGTATCTCGAGAGCCTGTGCTACGGCGCGGCGATGGGCGCCCTGTTCATCGCGAGCGCGTGCTGGCTGCGCGCGGCGTCGACGCTGCTGTCGTTCGACAAGGTGATGGCGCTTTTCGGCAACGCCGCGCCCGTCATCGCCCTCATGGTGTCCATGACGATGCGGCTGATCCCGCGGTTCCTCCGCAAGGCGGAGGCGGTGCTCGCGGTCCAGCGCGCCGTCGCGGTGCCCGGGCGCTCCCGTTCCGATGAGGTTCGCGAGCGCCTGCGCCTTTCGAGCGTCCTCATGGGCTGGGGTATGGAGGACTCCCTCGAGACCGCCGACGCCATGCGCGCCCGCGGTTGGGGAGGCGCCGCGCGGCGGACCACGTTCACGCGCTATCGTTTCACCGCCGCGGACGGCGTCGCCCTCGCCGCGCTCGTCCTCGCGGGCGCGCTTGCCGCCGTGCTCGCGTGGACGGCGACGTCGCAGTATTCGTTCTTTCCCACGATGAGCCGGCTCGTGCCCTGGTGGGGCTACCTGCCCGTGGCGGCGTGGATGCTGCTGCCCACGTGGCTGCATGTCTATGAAAGGAGGCGCTTCGCATGAGCGAGAGGGATGCCGGTGCCGCCGCGGCGATGATGCCGCCCGCGCTCGAGGTCCGCGACCTCGTCTTCACGTACGCGGGTGCCGAGGAGCCCGTGCTGCGCGGGGTGGATTGGCGGGTGCCCCGCGGGGCGTTCGCCCTGCTGGTGGGCGATACCGGTTCGGGCAAGTCGACGCTGCTGAGCCTGGTGAAGCCGCAGATCGCCCCCGCGGGGGAGCGCTCGGGCGAGGTGCTCGTATGCGGGCGCCTGGCGGGCGATATGGACGTTGCGGAATCGGCGCGCAGCGTGGGCTACGTCTTCCAGAACCCGGACAACCAGATCGTGTGCGAGAGCGTGTGGCACGAGATGGCGTTCGGTTTGGAGAACCTGGGGACGCCTCAGGGCGAGATGCGCCGGCTCGTGGCGGAGACCAGCTACTTCTTCGGCATCGAGGATTGGTTCCGCCGCGAGACGGATACCTTGTCGGGCGGCCGCAAGCAGCTGCTCGCCCTGGCGTCCACGCTGGTGATGAAGCCCGGTCTGCTGCTGCTCGACGAGCCCACGGCGCAGCTCGACCCCATCGCGGAGAAGAACTTCCTGCACGCGCTCTTCCGCGTGAATCGCGAGCTTGGCTGCACGGTGGTGGTGGCGACGCATCAGCCGCGCGCGATGCTGGATTACGCGACCTGCGCGTTCCGGCTGGCCGACGGGTGCCTGCAGGAGGTCGGCGACATCCGATCGCTGTATGAGCGCAGCGCGCTGCTGACCGGCGAGGGCGAGGGACTCTTCGGCGGCGGCAGGCACGTCCGCGTCCACGGGGACGGCTGTGCCGATGCGGCCGGGGCCCGAGGCGCCGGCGAGCAGCCCCGGGCGGGCCGTGCCGACGCGCCTTCGGTGCGAGTGGCGCGCGGGTGGTTCCGCTACGGCCGCGACGACGAATGGGTGCTGCGCAACCTCGACCTCGACGTGCGCGTCGGGACGATTCACGCGCTGGTGGGCGGAAACGGCTGCGGCAAGTCGACCCTGCTCGCCCTCATGGCGGGTACGCGGAAGCTGCAGCGCGGCGAGCTTCGTCGCGCGACGGAGGAGAAGGCGCTGCTTCCCCAGGATCCTCGGGCGCTGTTCGCCGAGGAGACGGTGGACGATGAGATCATGGAGTGGGCGGGCGGCGGCCGCTATGGGCGCGCCGACGCCGACCGCATGCTCGCCCGCCTCGGGCTCACGGGCGCCGCGGCGCTGCACCCCTACGACCTGTCGGGCGGCCAGCAGCAGCTGCTCGCCCTGGGCAAGCTGCTGCTGGTCGACCCGCGGCTGCTGCTGCTGGACGAGCCCACCAAGGGCCTCGACCTGGCGTCGCGCCGATTGATCGCCCGCGCGCTCGCGTGGTGCCGGGACCGCGGCGTGACCGTGGTGATGGCGACGCACGACCTGGATTTCGTCGAGCAGGTGGCAGACGACGTGTCGATGGTGTTCGACGGCGAGATCGCCTGCACGCAACCGAGTGGGGAGTTCTTTACCGGCAATGTCTACTATCGACCCTAGGGGGGATCGCGCCTCCCGCCGCGTGCGCATGGTGTCGCGCGCGCTCAAGATGCTCGAGTTGCCGCTCCTGCTGGCGGTTCCCGCCTGCATGGCGGCTGCCGCATGGAGCGGCGTGGAACAAGCCGGCCTGCTCATGCTGCTGGTGGTGGGGCTGGTGCTCGCGTTGTTCTTCGCGGGCTTCGAGGCGGGGAGGCCCGCGCTGCGGCAGATCATGCCCACGCTGGTGCTCGCGAGCCTGGCCGCCACCGGTCGCATCCTGTTCGGCGCCATCCCCGATTTCAAGCCCGTGTCGGCGATCGCGATCATAGCCGGCGCCGCGCTGGGCCCGCGCAGCGGCTTCATGGTGGGTTCGCTCGCGGCGTTCACCAGCAATTTCTTTTTCGGCCAGGGCATGTGGACCCCGTGGCAGATGTATGCGTGGGGCGCCGTGGGCTATCTGGGCGGCGCCCTGGCGCGGACGGGGCTGTTCGATGCGGGCGACGGCGGCGTGCGCATCGCGGCGCTGGCGCCGTTCGGGTTCGCCTCGGGGTTGTTTTACGGGCTGATCATCAACGCGTTCGACGTCATCGCGTACGTGCGCCCGCTCACCTGGCAGGGGGCGCTCGCGCGCTTCGCGATGGCGCTTCCTTTCGACCTCATGCACGGCGTGGCGACGGTGGTGTTCCTCGTTGCCCTGTACGGGCCGTGGACCCGTCGCATCGCACGCGTCGTGCGCAAGTACGGCGTGAGGTAGGGCGACCGTGCCACCCGAGGGGTCGTTTTGGGCTCATTTTGGGACGGGGCATTTTGTCCCCCCTCTCAATCAGGTGGGGATATGCCCCGTCCCAACGCGTGCCAACTGAGCGCGCGGTAAAACCCATCTGCAACAGGGGGGACAAAATGCCCCGTCCCAAAATGAGCCATCCCTGTCGGGAGCGCTCGCGGATGACGGGCTACAGCTCGATCTCGAGCTCCACCGGGCAGTGGTCGGAGCCGAAGATGTCGTTGCGGATGCGCGCATCGCGGATGTTCGGCGCGATCGCGTCGCTGACCAGGAAGTAGTCGATGCGCCAGCCCGCGTTTTTCTTGCGCGCGTTGAAGCGGTAGCTCCACCAGCTGTAGACGCCCTCGACGCCCGGGTTGAGCGTGCGCCAGGTATCGGTGAAGCCGGCGTCGAGCAGCTCGGTGAACTTTCCGCGCTCCTCATCGGAGAAGCCCGCGTTGCCGCGGTTGCTCTTGGGGTTCTTGAGGTCGATCTCCTCGTGGGCGACGTTGAAGTCGCCGCAGGTGATCACAGGCTTGCCGGTCTCCTCCTCGAGGTTCTTGAGGAACGCGCGGTAGGCGTCGTCCCAGGCCATGCGCGTGTCGAGGCGCGCGAGCTCGTTCTGAGCGTTGGGCGTGTAGACGTCCACGTACCAGAAGCGGTCGAATTCCAGGGCGCAGACGCGGCCCTCGGTTACGGCGACGGCGAGGAGTTCGGCTGCCTCGCCCTCGCCGGCGAAGGCGAGCAGGCTGTCGGCATGGCGCACGGAGAGGGGCTCCTCGCGCGTGAAGACCGCGGTGCCCGAGTAGCCCTTGCGCTCGGCGTAGCTCCACACCTGATGGTAGCCGGGCAGGTCGAGGTCGACCTGGCCTTCCTGGAGCTTCGTCTCCTGAAGGCCCAGGATGTCCGCATCCAGCTGCTCGACGATCTCGGCGAAGCCGGGGTCCTTCTTCAGGACGGCGCGCAGGCCGTTGACGTTCCACGACGCGAGCTTGTACGTGCGGGCGGGGGCCGATGCCGCCGCGGGGCTCGGCTCGGTTGCGGCTGCCGATGCGGATGCGGGGGTCGGCTCGTGCGTGGCGGCCGATGGGGCCGCGGTCGTTGACGTGGTCATGGTGGTTCCTATCCTCAAGGTCTGCCGGTCGATGACTCGGGGTCGTTCGTCGCGGCGCTGGGTCGATGGGGTCGCCGCGCTTTGTGACAAAATGCAAGCAGATTTACCTGTGCCGTATCGCTGCTTCGGCGTGCGACCACTATACTAGACAATTAATGCGAGCACGAATGCTACACAGCCTGTAGCAATTTGCGACGATGTGACGCTAAGGGGGATGATCGCATGGGTTCGGTGGAGGAGCGCCGCTCGGCGACCTGGGTGCGGCGCCTGACCATTGCCATCAAAATCGCGTGCGCGATCCTTGTCGCGGCGAGCCTGGTGTACCTGGTGGTTGCCGGGATGCACCTCGCCGTGATCAGCGGCCTGTTCAGCCAGGCCGAGATCGAGGGGACGCGCACCATCATCGGGTATTGCCTGGCCCTGTTCGTCCTGTTCCTCGGAGCGGCGGCGACGGGGGCCTGGGCGTGCGGCGACGCGGAGGGCTTGCCGCGACGCATGCCGATCTGCGCGGGCGTCGCGCTCGTCCCGCTGGCCCTGATTGCCGTCGCCGTGGGCACCTCGATGTTCGGCGTGGCGGACAGCGCGTTCGGCAGCATCGACTTCATCAAGTGGATCGACCTCTCGTGCGGCGCGTGCGCCGTCGTCTTCGCCGCTATGTCGGTTGCCGTATGGCGTCTGGATGCGAAGGCCGGCGCCGCGGACGGCGATGGCGTTGCGGACGGCGATGACGTTGCGGACGGCGATGAAGCTGCGGACGGCGATGACGTTGCGGGTGACGATGGCGTTGCGGACGGCGATGACGTTGCGGGCGGCGATGGCGCCGCGGGTGACGATGAAGCTGCGGGCGGCGATGACGTTGCGGGCGGGGGAGCTTCGGAAGCGGATGATCAGCCCTCTGAGGAGGAGGGGGCGGATCGGGACGCCGACGAGGACGGGGCTCGGCCGGCGACGGTTGAAGATGACGCGCGGGAAGAGCCCGATGACGGCGACTTGCAGGAAGAACCCGTCGATGCCGGGGCCCGTGCCGCTGGAGCCGACGACGCCGGGGGCGGAGCGGATCCCGACGACTTCCTCTTCTCCGACGCGTCCGCACGGGACTGGCAGTGGGAGGATGCATGATGGGTACGAGGATCAGCGAGCCGAAGGCCGCTCGGGAAGCGCTTTCCGAGCTGTTCTCAACGCATGAGCGCGTGGTGTTCTTCGGCGGCGCCGGGGTCTCCACCGCCAGCGGCATTCCGGATTTCCGCAGCCAGGACGGCCTGTACAACCAGGAGTTCGACTATCCTCCGGAAACCGTGCTCTCCCATAGCTTCTACGAGCGCCATCCGTCGGTGTTCTTCGATTTCTATCGCAAGAAGATGATCGCGCTCGAGGCGCGTCCCAATCGCTGCCACGAGAAGCTGGCGGAGCTGGAGCGCGACGGCGTGCTTTCATCCGTGGTGACGCAGAATATCGATGGCCTGCACCAGAGAGCGGGGTCGCGCCGCGTGCTCGAGCTGCACGGATCGGTGCATCGCAATATCTGCCGCTCGTGCGGGGCGGTATACGATGCCGCGTGGATCATGGCCCGCGGCCACGAGGACGGGCGCGGCGTGCCGGTGTGCCCCGTCTGCGGGGGCGAGGTCAAGCCCGATGTGGTGCTCTACGAGGAGCCGTTGGACGAGCGCGTGCTGACGGAAGCCATCGAGGAGATCTCCCGGGCGGATGCACTGGTTATCGGCGGCACGTCTCTCACGGTGTATCCCGCCGCCGGCCTCACCCGGTACTTCGGGGGCGATGCGCTCGCTATCGTGAATCGCGACGCGACGGGGCAGGATGGCGCCGCCGACCTCCTGGTCACGTGCGATATCGCTCAGGCGTTCGACTTCTAGCGGATATCTTGTAGCCCTTGTAGCCGTCGCGTTCGCCGGGACGGCAACGTTTGCCTTGCCCTCCCGCGCCCGCGGCCGCGCATCCCCGTTTCCTCCGCCGCCCGCTGCCCGCCGCCCCGTCGTTTTCGTTGATTCGGGGGCAACGTGGCGAAGCTCGCCGGCAACGGCGTGAAGCTGGATACAATAGAGTGAGTTTTCGCGAAGGTGAAAGGATATTCATGGCAAACGATACCAAGACATGGCGTTGCGGCAAGTTCGAGCTCAAGTTCGACCGGCCCCGCATCATGGGTGTGCTCAACGTTACGCCTGATTCCTTTAGCGACGGCGGCGAGCACTTCGATACCGATGCCGCCATCGCGCACGGCCTGAAGATGCTCGACGAGGGTGCCGATATCATCGACGTGGGCGGCGAGTCCACGCGCCCCGGCTTCACGCCGGTGAGCGCCGACGAGGAGGCGAAGCGCGTGCTGCCCGTGGTGCGCGCGCTGGCGCAGAAGGGCGCTATCGTCTCCATCGACACGCGTCACGTCGACGTGGCGAAGGCGGCCGTCCGCGTGGGAGCCTCCATCGTCAACGACGTGACGGGCTTCACCGATCCCAAGATGGTCGAGTTCGTGACCTCGAGCGACTGCGGCGTCATCATCATGCATGCGGGCGACCTCACCGAGGAGCCCAAGCGCCGCCACACGCCGGTTCAGCTCGATACGAACGCCGCCGCGTTCGTGGCCGAAAAGGCGCGCGCCGCCGCCGAGGCAGCCGAGGCGGCCGCCGCTGCGAAGGCCGCCGCGGCAGCCAAGGCGACGCGGGCCCGCCGCAAGGGCGGCGTGCTGGGCGGACTCGTCCAGCCGCAGCTGCCCTTCGGCGATATGCCCAACGGATCCGAGGCGGCCGTCGAGCCCGAGAAGGTCGTCGAGCCCGCAACGAAGTCGGAGGCCCCGGCGACAGCCGCGGTCGCGGCCGCGGCAGCGAAGAGCGCCGAAGAGGAGCGCGCGGTCTACGCGAACGACGAGCTCGCCGCGATCATGGCCCGCTCGGCGCGCCGCGACGCCGCCACGGGCGCCACGTCCCAGCTCCGCCGCTTCACGCTGCCCGATTCGGCGCCCATCATGCGGCGCGTCATGGGCTTCCTGTCCGATCAGGCGCGCGCCCTCATCCACGCGGGCGTCGCGCGCGAGCGCATCTGCATCGATCCGGGCGCGGGCTTCGGCAAGGATGCGAACGAGGACATCGTCATCCAGCGCGAGACGGCCAAGCTCGCTTCGCTGGGCTACCCGCTCCTGTGCGCCGTGTCGCGCAAGCGATTCGTGGGGGCCATCTCCGGCGTGGCGGACGCGCATGATCGCGACGCCGCCACCTACGGCGTGTGCCTGGGCGCCATCCAGCTCGGGGCGAACATCGTCCGCGTGCACGACGTCGCCGGTTTCGCCCAGTTCCTCAACGGTTTCTGGGCCATCGCGCGACCGCAGCCGCGCCGCGCGTTCGTGGCCATCGGGTCCAACCTGGGCAAGCGCACCGACAACATCCGCGCGGCCAAGGACCTCATCGCCGCGATCCCCATGACCTGCGTCTCGAGCTGCTCTCGCATCTATGAGAGCGAGCCGGCGTACGAGGAGCACCAGGATGCGTTCGCGAATGCGGTGATCGAGATCAAGACCGAGCTGGCGCCGCTCATCCTGCTGGACGAGCTGTTGAAGATCGAGGACCGCATGGGCCGCAACCGCACGAAGAGCGCGTGCGTGAACGGCCCGCGCATCATCGATCTCGACCTGCTTTGGATGGACGGGGAGGTGCACGGCGGCGACCGTCTGCGCCTGCCCCATCCGTATCTGGGCGAGCGCGATTTCGTGCTGGTGCCGCTTGAGGACCTCATGCACGACCCGGCGCGCTTCTTCCGCTACGAGGGCGTGGACGTGAAGGAGCCCGAGGAGCGCGTGGGCCACGTGGTGGGCGAGCTCGGCACGATGTAGCGCGCCGGCCGCGGGGTCGCGCGACCGTCGGCGCTGCGGTATCGCGGGCGACCTCGTCGTGGATGGTGACGACCGGAGCGAGGTTGGCCGCGGGGTGCATCGGTGCGCCCGATGGCATGCTTTTCAAGCGAGGGGCGGCTCGATGGGTTCGGGCCGCCCCGATTCATAGGCGGGGTGGTCCCCGGAAAGGTTGGTGCTGGATGTCCGAGGTCGATCAGCTCTGCGTCGAGTTGGAGCTTGCCCCCAAGGTGAAGATGATGGAGTTCATCGCGCTGCCGCAGGTGTGTGCGATGGGTGTGGTCGAGCGCCTGCATGCGATGGGCCTGTCCGAGCAGGTGGGCATCGGCTGGCCGGCGGATCTGGTGGCGCGCCGCGCCCAGGCGCCCGAGCCGGGTGGCGAGAAGCCGCGCGAGGCCATGAGCGCCGACACCGCCTCGTTCGACTTCGACCTGTTCATGGGCAAGGTGCTCGTGCACGCCCATGCGAGCGAGAACGGTCCCGCCGCCAGCGTGACGCTGAGCGTGGACCTGCCCGTGCTCGAGGGCGCCGCCCGCCGCGCGGCGGTGACCCTTCCCGAGCGCGATGAGCTGCGGGTTCAGCTGACTGCCGCCATCGAGCACAAGGTGGCTGCATGGGAGCAGCTGCTCGCAACGCGCCCCTCGCCCGGCCCCATGGCACCGGTGCTGTCCGATTATTTCGACTTGGTTCCGCTGCTGGGCCATAAGGCCGCGGCGCTTTCGCCCAACGGCCTGCCGGTGGCGGTGGGCACGTTCACCGGCCTGGATATCTGGGGTCGCGCCTGCATCACCGCCGCGGACGGCTTCGAGCAGGAGCTGCCGTCCGAGGCGGTGATCGTCCGCGCCATCTAGGCCCGCGCAACCCCATCGCTCGGCAACGTGCTCAGAAAAGTGCCTGTCCCTAATCTGAGCGGTCCCTAATCTGAGCGCTGCTCTGCTCAGATTAGGGACAGGCACTTTTCTGAGGTGGTCGGTTAGGCCTGCATGCGGCGATGGATCTCGCGGATGCCCTTCAGGGTGAGCTGCTGGTCGATTACGTCGAACACGTCGGTGCAGGAGGCGACCATCGCGGCGAGCCCCCCGGTGGCGATGACGCGGGCGCCGGGTTCGCCCAGCTCGCTCTTGATGCGCGCCACCAAGCCCTCGGCCATCGCGGCGGCGCCGCAGACCGTGCCGCTCTGCACCGCTTCCACGGTGGTGCGGCCGATCGCCGCCGCCGGCGCTTCGAGCGGTATGCTCGCGAGTCGCGCCGCGCGCGCGGTGAGGGCGTCCATGGAGATGCGGATGCCCGGCGCGATCGCGCCGCCGATGTAGTACCCGCGCGCGTCGATGACGTCCACGTTGGTGGCGGTGCCGAAATCGACCACGATGCTCGGTGCGCCGTAGAGCGTCTCGGCGGCGACGGCGTTCGCGATGCGGTCGGCGCCCACCTCGGCGGGACGGGGGGCGTCGATGAGGGTGACCGCCGCCGTCTCGGCGCCCACCTGCATGAAGGGCGCGCCCAGCTGCGCCGCGACGCTTTGCCACTCGCGAACGAGCTGCGGCACCACGCCGGCGAACGCGATCGCCGATACGCAGGAGGCCTTCAGGTCGTACATGCGGAAATATCCCAGCAGGCGCACGTGGATCTCGTCTTTGGTGAAGGTGCGGTCCGTCGGCATGCGCCATGAGGCCACCAGCTCGTCGGCATCGAAGAGTCCCAGCGCGGTTTGGGTGTTACCCATATCAACGGCAAGCAGCATGTTGTCTCCCCATTTTGAGTCGCAATCGCTTATGTTTTGCAGTGTATGCGAGCGCTCATTGTATACTGAATCATTGCATTGAAACCTCTATCTACGTGCGGAGTAGACGCAAAATGAATAAAAAGGCCAAGCGCCGCCTGGTTGTCGTGGGCGGCATCGTCGTCATTGCCATGCTCGTCATCGTGGCCGTCGCGGGGTCGGGCGGGGCGGCGTCCTCGCTTTCGATCGGCGACGTGCTCGCCGGCGGCTACGAGGGCAAGAAGGTCCAGGTCTCCGGATCGGTGGTCGCGGACTCCCTCACGAGCGAGGGGTCCACGGCGGTGTTCAAGATCGCTCCAGAGGGCGATGGCGCCGCCGCAGGCGAGCTCGAGGTCGAGTGCGACGGCGCCCTGCCGGCGACGTTCGGCCCCGGCGTGGTCGCCATCTGCACCGGCACCGTGGAGGGTAATACCCTGTTCGCCTCCGAGATGGTGACCAAGTGCCCCTCCAAGTACGAGAGCGCCGAGGGCTCCCTCACCGTGAAGGGCCTGCTCGATCAAGCCGATACCATGCTGTTCGAGGACACCAAGGTATGCGGATACGTCGAGGGGCCCGTCAACGACGCCCAAGCGGCGCACCGCTTCACGATCGAATCCCAGGGCGCTACGCTCGACGTGGTGTACGATGGCGGCTTGGATGACCGGATCAAGGACGGCACGGCGGTGGTCGTTTCCGGCCATCTGGATTCCGACGGCGCGTTCGTCGCCACCGAACAGCCGTCGATCGATTCGTCCATCAAGGGATAGACCTTGCCGATGCTCGCTGCGCGCCCGCTCGCCGGATGATGCCGGCAGCGGGCGTTTTCTATACCCGGGGCGCTTGGGGGCGCCCGCGGCCCGGGCTCGCTGCGGCGGCCCGGGGCTCCGCGGCCTCTCGGGTGCGTCGGTGCACTGACCGCGTCGGGCCGCGCGCCCGGCAACCTGCGCGGGCCGCACGGCCCGCCGATCGATACGAGGAGGGACGTCTATGGTTTCCATGCTGGGAAACGGCCTGCAGGTCTTCGCCATGCTCCTGGCGCTGGCGGGCGCCGTGGTGCTGCTGGGCGGCGTGAAGGGTCGCCGCGAGCAGCTGGTGAACGCCGGCTACCTCATGGTGTTCGGCACCGCGATCGCCCTGACCCTGTGCGTCGCGATCATCCTGGTGTGCTTCGTCACCGAGAACTACAGCCTGGCGTACGTGGTATCGAACTACCCGAATACCGATAGCGCGCTCAAGCCGCTCTACGAGGTGTCCGCCGTCTGGGCGGGCCGGCAGGGCTCGCTTCTGCTGTGGACCTGGTTGATCTCGGTGTTCGGCAGCGTCGTGGCGTGGAAGCGCATGCATGCCACGGACGACCTGTCCAGCAGCGCCCTCACCGTCGTGCAGGTCATCGTCGCGCTGTTCGCGGCGGCGCTGGTGTTCTCCGAGTCCAATAACCCGTTCATGGCCACCGCTGCCGAATTCCTCAACGCGGACGGCACGCTGGCGGGCAAGATCGGCGGCATGAACCCGCTGCTCATGCATTGGGCGATGATCCTCCATCCGCCGGCGACCTTCATCGGATATGCGGGCATGACCATCCCGTTCGCCTACGCCATGGCGGCGCTCATCACCGGCGACCTGTCCGCCCGCTGGGTCGAGCTCGCCGATCGCTACGCGGTCTTCAGCTTCATCTTCCTCACCATCGGCATGGCGCTCGGCGCCGTGTGGGCCTACGTCGTGCTGGGCTGGGGCGGTTTCTGGGCTTGGGACGCCGTGGAGAACGCGAGCCTGATGAGCTGGCTCACCGGCGTGGCGCTCATCCACAGCTTCACGATGTACCGCAAGCATGGCTGCTTCAAGCGCTGGAGCATGTTCAGCGCCACCATCACCTTCATCTTCGTGGTGCTCGGCACGTTCATCACGCGCTCGGGCCTGGTGCAGTCGGTGCACGCGTTCGCCGAGGATCCGGTGTCCACCTACTTCTTCCTGGTCATCATGGTCGCGGCGGGCATGGCGTTCCTCATCGGGCTGCTGTACCGCCACGCCCAGATCGAGGACGATGACGAGATCGAATCCCTCGTGTCGAAGAACGGGGCGTACTTCATCACCAACCTCGTCATGGTCGTCGCCGCGGTGCTGGTGGCCTACCTCACCATCTCCAGCGCCCTGCCCACGTGGATGCCCCTCGGCGGTTCCGTGGTGGCGGCCGGCGTCTTCAACGCGGTGGCGCGTCCGGTGGGCACGCTGCTGTGCCTGCTCATGGCCGTATGCCCCATGCTGGGCCGGCGCAAGACCGACGGCGCCGCGTTCGCCCGCACCATGCGCGTGCCGCTCATCGCGGGCGCGGTGGTGTTCGCGCTGCTCATGGTGCTGTTCGTTATGAAGTTCGCGCCCGAGTACGACGCCATCATGGCGGCGGGCGGCGCGAGCGCCCAGCTGCTCGCCGAGCAGGGCCCCAAGGCGTACTACTTCGCGCTGACGGTCGTCGCCTTCGCGGCCGCCGCGCTCCTGTTCACCTCCTCGCTCTACCTGCTCTCGCGCGGCGTGGGCGCCCGTATGCGCAACAAGGGCGAGAACGCCGCCCTCGCCACGGTGAACCTGTTCCGCCGTTCGCCCGCGCAGGCCGGCGGCTACCTCACGCACCTCGGCGTCGCGATCGTGCTGGTCGGCCTGGTCGGTTCCTCGATGTACGTGCAGGAGCAGACGCTGAACCTCGAGAACGAGGAGGGCGCGAGCGGTCAGGTGGGCGCGTACGAGCTCACCTATATGGGCGACCGCGAGTACACCGATTCCGCCGACGACCTGTTCCGCGAGGTCACGCTCAAGGTGACCGATGCGGCGACCGGTGCCGAGCTGGGCACGTTGACGCCCTCGATGGAGGTGAGCGCGACCAACACCGGCCAGCAGACGCTGCATGCCGGCGTGATCACGTTCCCCATCGAGGACCTGTTCGTGGCGTTCCAGGGCTTGAACGCCGACGGCTCGCTTTCCATCAACGTCAAGATCAACCCGCTGATCCTGTTCAACTGGGTGGGAGCCGGCGTCTCGGTGCTGGGCATCGTGCTGGCGTTCGCGCCGCGGCGCGCGACGCCGCTGCTGGCCGCCGACGAGCGCGCGGCCGGCCGCGCCGGCTCCGTCGCCAAGGCGGGTGCGAAGGAGGTTCGCCGTGGCTAGGGTGCTCACCGCCGGCACCGGTGCCGTTGCCGGTACCGCCGCTGTCGGAGAGGCCGCGGGCTCCGGAGCCGCCACGAGCCCAGGCGCCGTCTCCGTCGGCGCGGCCCCGCTCGCGGTGAGCGCGCGCGGGCTGGTGAAGCAATTCGGTAGCCGCCGCGGTCTAGACGGCGTCGACCTCGACGTTCCCCAGGGAGCCTTCCTGTCCATCTTCGGTCCGAACGGCGCGGGCAAGACCACGCTGCTGCGCATGCTCGCCCTGCTCTCGCGTCCCACGCGCGGCGACCTCTCCATCCTCGGCGTGGACGCGCTGGAGGAGCCCGACCGCCTGCGGTCGCGCATCGGCCTCATCTCGCATAAATCCATGCTGTACGGCGACCTGACCGCCCGCGAGAACCTGCGCTTCTTCGCTTCGCTGTATGGTGGCGACGGGCGCCGGGGCGCTCGCGCGGGCGCCGCATCGGTCGACGCCCGCATCGACGAGCTGCTGCGCCTGGTGGAGCTCGATCACCGTCGCAACGATTGCGTGCGCACGTTCTCGCGCGGCATGCAACAGCGCCTCTCCATCGCCCGCGCCCTGGTGAACGATCCGGACCTGGTCCTGCTCGACGAGCCGTATTCCGGCCTCGACCCCCATGCGGCCGAGCTCTTCGACGAGCTCATCGGCCGCGTGCGCGACGGCCGCACGTTCATCATGGTGAGCCACGACCTGGAAAAGGGGTTCAACATGTGCTCGCACGCGCTGATCCTGGCGCGCGGGCGCGTCGTGGTGTGCGCGGAGAAGAAGCGCGTCGACGCCGCCGCGTTCCGCGATTTGTATCTTGCTACCGTGGGTCTGGGGGTGTCGTAGCCGTGGCCGCTGAACAACGAGACGGGATGCGCGCCCGCGGAGGGGCCTCCTCTGCGTTCGCCCAGTATCGGGCGCTGCTTATGAAGGATGTCCGCCAGGAGCTGCGCACGCGCGAGATGCTCACCTCCATGGGCGTCTACGCGCTGCTGGTGCTCATCATCTATGGAGCCGCGCTGTCCCAGGTGGGCGACAAGCTGCAGGTGGTGTCCTTTGCCGGTGGCCTGCTCTGGGCGCTGGTGATCTTCACGAGCCTGCTGGGTCTCAACCGCAGCTTCAGCCACGAGACGGAATCGGGCTGCCTCGAGGGGATCTTGCTGGCGCCCGTGGACCGCGCGGTGATCTTCATGGCCAAGGCCACGAGCAACCTGCTCTTCCTCCTGGCGGTCGAGGTCGTGGTGGTCCCGCTGTTCTTCCTGTTCTTCCTCTCGGGCGCCGAGCTGGCGGCGACGACCCCGCTCATCGCGCTGCCCCTGCTGGTGGGCACCGTGGGCGTGGCGGGCGTGGGCACGCTGCTGTCCACCATGACCATCGACACGCGCGGCCGCGACGTGCTGCTGGCGATCCTGTTCATCCCGGTGGCGTTTCCGCTGCTCTACGCCTGCGTGTCGGCGACGACCGTGGCGTTTCTGGGCGTCGAGGGAACCCTCGGGACGTTCTGGACGTCATGCGGCGTCGCCTGCGCCTACGACGTGGTGATGATCGCGGCCGCCTGGGGGCTCTACGAGTTCGTGATAGACGCGTAGGCGCGCGATATACCCTGCAACGGGGTACGCCGCGTGCGGGCAAATCGGCTACCATGGGCGTGCCGCCGCGCGAGCGCGCCGCATGGGCGCCGCATGCGCGCGCGGCACAGGGAAACCAACAAGGAGAAAGGGGAGCGCGTTGCATTCGAAAGCCGATCGACTTGTTCCGATTCTGCTGCTGATGGGCGCGGTGCTCACTGCGGTGGACGTGGTATGGACGTTCACCCTGGCCCCGCTGGTGCAGGGGGCGCAGCTGTCCGAGCCCGTGGCGATCGCGGGGCAGATGGTCACCACCAAGCTGCTTTTCAGCCAGAAGATCTTCTACCTGCATGTTCCGGTCGCCATCGCCTCGTTCGTGGTGATGGGGTTCGTGGCGTACTACGGTGTGCGGTTCCTGATGACAAAGGAGCGCGTGTACGATCTGCGGGGATACGTCGCCGCCCAGGTGACGCTCGTGTTCATCGTGGCGACCATGATCTCGGGCGATCTGTGGACTTGTTTCGAATGGGGCGTCTGGTGGGTATGGGAGCCGCGCCTCACCACGTATTTCATCTTGATGCTGCTGGTGATCGGCTACTTCATCCTGCGCAACGCCATCGACGACCCCGAGAAGCGCGCGCGGTTCTGCGCGGTCTTCGGCATCGTCGCGTTCATCGACGCGCCCATCTCGTTCCTCATCACGCGCCTGGTGCCGTCTTCGATCCATCCGGTGGTGTTCCGCACCGATAGCGGCCTGCCCCCGATGATGCTCATCCCCTTCCTGCTGGGCCTGTTCGGCATGCTCATGATCGGGTTCGCGCTGTATCGCTACGCCCTGCGCGTGCACGAGGACGCGCAGACGGTGGAGGAGCTGAAGGAGGAGCTCGAGGAGCTGGACGCGCGGGCGAGCGAGCGCGCTGCCGTCGAGGCGCTCGAGCGGTTGAGCGCGCGACCCGTGACGGCGCCGGCCTCGGGTGCGGTAGCCGTCGATGGCGGCGCCGGAGCCCCCGACGGCTGTGGTCCGGACGGCGATCCGGCGGCCGGCGGGCGGACAAGCGAGAACGACGTGAACCCTGACGAGGAGAAGTAACGATGGATGCGATTCTTTCCGAGGTCTATTCGACCGTATTGCCGGCCGCTCCGTATGTGCTCGGAGCGTATGTGGGCATCTGGCTCACGCTGTTCGTCTTCGTGCTCATGCTGTGGAAGAAGTCCAAGCGCACGAGCGAGGACGTGGAGGCGCTGAAGCGCGCGCTCGAGGAGCGTCGTCGCGAGGAGTAGGGGCGCGCATTCTTGCGAGGAGCGGGGATGCGCGTCTTCGCGGAGAGCGGGGCCATGGCCGGCTGCTGCGGATGATGCGATCGAGCTGGGCCGGCAGGGTTCGGTTCACGGAATACTTTTGGCGAGATCGGGGCCGCGCAAAACTTTTTGAAAAAAGTGCTTGCATTCTTCAGGGCGTACCCCTATTATATTTTCTTGCGCATACGGTGCGTCCAGACATTGCGGGGTGGAGCAGTCTGGTAGCTCGCCGGGCTCATAACCCGGAGGTCGTAGGTTCAAATCCTGCCCCCGCGACCAAGAACTTGCAGCTCGTCGGCCTAGCCGGCGAGCTTTTTTCTTATCTGGGGGCTGTGTTGTCGGCCCGATTCTCAACTTTTCGGACGAAAATCTCAATCTGTAACAGGTAGACCCGATTTGGCCGGCTAGGTATTACAGATCGAGACATTTGGACAGAGCGGGCCCTGCATGCCCAATCTGACACAAGCCAACAAGAAGCAAACTAGGGAACTTTACTAGGGAACTAGGGAACTTTACTGCGGAACTAGGGAACTTTACTGCGGAACTAGGGAACTTTACTGCGGAACTGGGGAATGACTGGGGTATAGTAGGGGCTGACTAATGATTCAATCGAAGGACAGCTATGTTCATAACGAATGATATCGAGTTGGCCGCTGCGGTTGAGCACATGAGGGCCGCAGGGACGGACCTTGCCGAATACGAACTCAAAACTGCGGCAGGCGGTTTTCCCAAGACGATGCCGGATTCGATTTCCGCTTTTGCTAATGGAGCTGGCGGAACGATCGTTTTCGGCATCAGCGAAAAAGACGGCTTCCATTCGGTGGGCATCGATGTGAAGATGATCCAGGCGCATAGCGCCCAAGCGGCGAGGGAACTCGTTGAGCCTCCCCAGATGGTCGACATCATGGTTTTGGAGTTTGAGTCGAAGCCCGTCGTTGTGGTTAATGTTCCCGAGGCTCCGCCACGGGAGAAGCCATGTTATGTCAAAAAGCTCGGTCAACGCCTTGGCTCATACATAAGAACGGGCGATGGCGACCACAAGATGTCATCTTACGAAATCGACCGATATATCGAAAATCAATATCGAAGCGCGCGCAACGATGCTGTTGTTGTTGAGGGCGCAACGATGGATGACTTTGATCAAGAATTGCTCGCAGGATGGCTCTCGCGCGTGAGGTCGACGACACTGGGTAGGTCCGCGGCTTTAAGCGATGAGGAGCTCATGGCGAATCGGCGTGTAGTTTCTCTCGATGCTGAAGGGGTTTTGAGGCCGACCGTTGCCGGCATTATGGCATTGGGGTTTTCTCCGCAACAGTTTTTTCCTCGTGCCAACATTGTGTTTACAGCCTATCCGACACCGAAAAAGGGCGAAGTGGGGAGAGCTGGGGAACGTTTTTCTGATTCGGTTGATATCGATGGGCCAATACCCATCATGGTAGTTGATGCGGTGCGGGCTGCATCGCGAAACATGAAGCATGGCGCAATCGTAAAAGGTGCGTTGAGAGAAAACGTGCCGGACTACCCGTTGGCTGCAGTCCGTGAGGCTGTTGCCAACGCGTTGATGCATAGGGATTATTCTCCCGATGCGTTAGGCACCCCGGTAATGATTGACCTTTACCCCGATCGTATGGAGTTGTCCAACCCCGGCGGCCTGTTCGGCTCGTTGACGGTTGAGCGTTTGGGACAACGAGGCGCAACGGCTTCGAGGAACCAGTTTCTAGCTCGAATTCTCGAGGATGTGCCCTACTCTGATGTTGATGGTAGGGTTGGTCGCGTCGTCGAGAATCGAGGCTCAGGCTATCCAACAATTAATAGGGAGCTCGAACAGGCCTTGATGCCCGCGCCGATTGCGAAGAGCACCCTCGATGAGTTTGTTTTGATCATGAGGCATCGACGCATGACGGACCAGGAAGACCGCTCATACACAAAGGAAAACGTTAAGACTGCCATCCTTGGTTACATTGCCGATCGCGAGAGCGTAAGCACGTCGGAACTTGCGAAAGCGTCGGGGATGTCAGTGAAAACGGTGCGCCGATATCTGTCTGCGCTTATGGAGGAAGGAATTGTCGAGGGAATCGGGACGGCCAATAGCCCCAAGCGACGCTATCGCCTGCGTCGATAGGAGCAGTCTGGTAGCTCGCCGGGCTTATAACCCGGAGGTCGTAGGTTCAAATCCTGCCCCCGCGACCAAGATTGTGCAGCTCGGGAGCCGATTCGGCTCCCGAGCTTTTTAATAAGGCTTTAGCCTGTGCGGCGCGCAGCGCCGCATCTAAACCCACCCG
>CAUWGM010000017.1:0-36760 GCA_963558435.1 uncultured Collinsella sp. | reverse complement strand
ACACCGCGCCGCAGATGGCGCTCATGCAGGAGCGCGTCGAACCCGAGTGCATGGGCCGCGTCTTCGGCCTGTACGGGGCGGTCTGCAGCTGGGCCATGCCCGTGGGCCTTATCGCATCGACCCTGTTTGCGGACGCCATCGGCGCGAGCGTGTGCTTCGTGCTCATCGGTGCGGCGATGATGATTCTCGCGGGAATCACCTGGGCGATCCCGAGCATCAGGAAGATCGGGTAGCGCTTCGGAGGAGCGCGTTTCGTTTCGGGCGGCGCGTAGGGTCGCTGCGACGTGAAGGGCGGTCGACGGTGCGCCCGCGAGGGTGCCGTCGCCCGCCCTTCTGCTCGGCGCGGAGGGCCTGGAGCCGCTCCCCACCAGGTCGGTGAGCGCCTGCTGTTCCGCCGCTTGCCGACGCTCGGCGCCTTGCGATGCGCGAACCCTATCGGTCTGGTAGTGTTTCCTGCAGTTTATCTCCAGAGCCCGAGGTGGTGGTTTCCTTGAGTGACCTGCTCGAATCCATTCTGCGCGTCGCGATGACCGTGTTCATCGTCGGCCCCCTCATCGCATGGGTCGCCCGCCGCGGCGCGCGCGAGCGCAGCGAGGCGACGGACAGTCTCGACCGCTTCACCGTGCGCATGCCCGCCGCCGTCCGCGTGATCATCGCCTGCTGCGCGGTCGCGTTCGAGCTTATCATGCTCGGCGTTTACGTATGGCAGGGCGTCTCGCTGGGGGAGTGGGACCACGAGCTCGTGTGGTTCGGCCACGCCATGGCGCTCGCCGGCATGTCCATATGGGCCCTGCTGAGCATCCCGCGCCTCGACGTCGACGGCGACCGGGTCGTGTCGCGCAACGTCTTCGGCGCGCGCAGGGAGACGACCTTCTCCAACATCACCCGAGCGACGCTGCATGCGCAGATGATGAGGATCGAGCTGTTCGAGGGCGAGCGGAGGTTCTGCTCGATCAGCCTCGAGGGCGTGTGCTCGCTCAACTTGATCGCGCGCCTCGAGGAGGAGGGCATCGAGATCTCCGATGCCGTCGAGCGCCCCATGACCAAGGCGGGGCTTTGCTGGGCGGCCATCAAGCCGCTGACGATCGTGTTCAACGGCATGGCGCTCGTCTTCTCGCTCGTGATCGCGTTCATGGCGTTCTTCACCGACGAGGGCGTGCGCCTGCTCGCGCTCGTCCCGTTCCTGTTCCTGTTCATAGGGGTCGCGTTGCCGCTGTTCATGCTCAGCATGCCGGCCCGCGGCATCCTCGAGATCGGAAGGCAGGAGCGCGAGCTCGGCTTCGTCTTCGCCGACGAGATGGCTGCCCGCGGTGCCACGGGCACCTCGCTTATCGACGACGACTGGTTCATCGAGATCAGCAACGCCCGCGTCGTGGCGTTCCGACGCGACTACCTCAAGAAGGTCGCTGCGCACGAGGGGAGCGAGAGCGGTGACCGTTGCGCGGTCACGGCCGTGGACGGCCGCAAGTTCAAGGTCTACGCTGCCGGGAGCACCCTCGAGGACCTGCGCGGCTGGTTCAAGAACGGCGCGGGGAAGAGGGATGCGGTGGGCCGTGCCGGAGCGGCCCTGGAGACGATCGGATAGGTTTTCGGAGGGGGTCCCGGGCCGTTCTCGCTCGAAGGCCCCTACAGTGACTTCTCGAAGAACACGTCCATGGCGGTGTGCAGGCTGCTCGGAAGCGGCTCGCCGCTTTCGCGGTAACCGAGCGCGCGGTAGAGCGCGACAGCGGCGACGAGGTCGTGGTGCGTCTCGAGGTAGAGCGTCGAGAAACCGGCCGTTCGTGCAAATTCCTCGACCGCGGCGGTGAGGCCGCGCGCGATGCCTCGATGCCGCCATGCGGCCGCAACATAGAGCTTCTGCAGCTCGGCGACGCCGTCCGCGCCGGGCACGGGGGAGCATCCCGCTCCACCGACCACCTCGCCGTCCCTCTCCGCCACGAAGTAGGTCCGGTTGGTCGCGGCGCCGTAGTGCGCGCTGAGGTGGTCGAGCTCGGGGTCGAAGTACGCCGTGCCGGGCACGTTGAGCCCATGGGCCTCGAGGCTGCGGCGCACGATCGCCGCCATCGCGGCGTCGTCGCGGGGTTCGATTGCGCGGATGATCATGGGCGCTCCTCGTGTGTTCGCTGGATGAAATGACATGGTAGCGCGTTCATTCGGGCGCAGGATGCGTCGGCACCGCCGGGCGGCGGTCGATTCCCGCGTTTGGCGAGAAGATGGAGATGGGGCGGACGCGGGTTTCCGATGAAACTTCTAACCCTATGAGGTAATAATGGCACGCACGACGGCCGCGATTCGGCGCGGTCGCCATCTGTCGAGAAGGGGGAGCGCCATGGCTACGCAGGAGCAGGTCGACGAGATCATACGGCTTGCCGAGCGCGTGCATTCGTCCGATGCGTTTCGTTGCATGGACGAGGCGAACGCGGGCATCGGCGGAACGATGCGCATGCTTGCCGAGGCTCGCGGGGCCGGGACCGTGGTCACCGCGGGCGACATCGCGGAGAAGCTCGGCGTGACCACGGCGCGTGTGGCGGCGCTGCTCAAGCGCCTGGAATCCAAGGGGCTCATCGCCCGCCGCCGGAGCCAGGCGGACGCCCGCGTCACCGAGGTCGTGCTCACCGATGAGGGGGCGGCCCGCGTGCAGGCGTTTCGCGAGGAGGTGCGCGCGCAGGTCGCGATGCTTGTCGACGAGCTGGGCGAGGATCGTCTGCGCGCGTTCTTCATCACGGCTTCCGAGATCCGCGCGCGGCTTCGTCCTCCCACGATGCATATGTAGGACGCCCGCGCTGCGCGTACGGGTCTCCGACGGGTCCTCGCATCCATTGTGCGTCCTGCCGCCATGGACCGAGCGGGCGCCCGACGGGGCCCGGTTCGGCGCGCATGTATATCTCATGGGGTTAGATAAGGAGAAGATGTTGCTCAAGTTATTTCGAAACCTGACGAAGCGGGAATGGGGGCTTGCCGCCGCAGCGCTCGCGTTCATCGTCTGTCAGGTCTGGCTCGACCTCAAGTCGCCCGAGTACATGGCCGAGATCACGCGCCTGGTGCAGGTCGAGGGCTCGACCATGCCCCAGATCCTCGCCGCGGGCGGCAAGATGCTCGCCTGCTCGCTCGGCAGCCTCCTCGCGGCGGTCGCGACGGCGGTCTGCTCGGCGCGGATCGCGGCGGGCTTCGGCGGAACCATGCGCGCGAAGCTGTTCGGCAAGGTCCAGTCCTTCTCCATGGAGGAGATCGGGCGGTTCTCGACGCCGAGCCTGATCACGCGCTCCACCAACGACGTCATGCAGGTCCAGATGCTCATCGTCATGGGCCTGCAGATGCTCATCAAGGCGCCCATCACCGCCGCGTGGGCCATCACCAAGATCGCGGGCAAGCGTTGGGAGTGGACGGCTGCGACGGCCGTGTCCATCGTGGTGCTTCTCCTCGTGGTCGCCGTGTGCCTCGTCAT
This sequence comes from uncultured Collinsella sp., assembly GCA_963558435.1. Classification (GTDB taxonomy): domain Bacteria; phylum Actinomycetota; class Coriobacteriia; order Coriobacteriales; family Coriobacteriaceae; genus Collinsella. The sequence continues at coordinate 33,315 of CAUWGM010000017.1, read as the reverse complement.
CGCGACGCCGCGGTTCCGCCGCATGCAGCGCCTGACCGACGACCTCAACCGCGTGTCGCGCGAGAACCTCTCCGGCCTCTCGGTCATCCGCGCGTACAACGCCGAGGGCTACCAGGAGCGCCGCTTCGGCGAGGTGAACGACACGCTCACCAACAACCAGCTCGTGGGATACCGCACCATGGTCTTCCTCATGCCCACCATCCAGGCAACGATGAGCGGGCTGTCGCTGGCCATCTACTGGATCGGCGCGGTGCTCATCAACGCGTCGGCGATGGCGGGCAAGATCGCGCTGTTCTCTGACATGATGGTGTTCTCCCAGTACGCCATCCAGGTGGTCATGGCGTTCATGATGCTCGTGATGATCTTCATGATCCTGCCGCGCGCCCAGGTCGCGGCCGGCCGCATCCGCGAGGTGCTCGACACCGAGCCCTCCATCACGGGTGGCGAGCGCGCCGAGGGCGAGCCCGGCATGCGTGGAGAGGTCGAGTTCCGCGACGTCACCTTCCGCTACCCGGACGCCGAGGGCAGCATGCTGCGACATGTCTCCTTCGCCGCGCACCGTGGCGAGACGGTCGCTCTCATCGGATCCACGGGATCGGGCAAGTCGACGGTCATCAACCTCATCCCGCGCTTCTACGACGCCACCTGGGGCCAGGTGCTGGTCGATGGCGTCGACGTGCGCGACTACTCCGTGCGCGCGCTGCGCAACAAGATCGGCTACGTCTCGCAGAAGGCGACGCTGTTCGGCGGGACGGTCAGCACCAACGTGGCGTACGGCGACAACGGCCGCGGCCCGGTGAGCGAGGCCGACGTGGCGGACGCCATCGACACCGCGCAGGCGGCCGAGTTCGTCCAGAAGATGGAGGGCGCCTACCACGCCCAGGTCGCCCAGGGCGGCGCGAACCTGTCCGGCGGTCAGCGCCAGCGCCTGTCCATCGCGCGCGCGATCGCGCGCAAGCCCGAGATCCTGATCTTCGACGACAGCTTCTCGGCGCTCGACTACAAGACCGACCGCGTCCTGCGCGACGCGCTCGCCCGTGAGTGCGCCGACGCCACGCGCATCATCGTGGCGCAGCGCATCGGCACCATCCGCGATGCGGACCGCATCATCGTGCTCGAGGACGGTCGCGTGGTGGGGCAGGGCACCCATGCCGAGCTCATGCGCGATTGCGAGACCTATCGGCAGATCGCCCTGTCCCAGCTGAGTGAAGAGGAGTTGATGTAGATGGCAGCCATGCATGCTTCGCCTGCGCCGCGCGGACCTATGGGCCACGGCGGCCACGGGCCGATGGGCCACGGCGCGCGCGGCGCCGCGGGGCAGCATATCGATCGCGGGACCTGGGGCAAGCTGCTCAGGTACTGCCGCCGGTTCGTCCCCGCGGTGGCCGTCGCGCTCGTCTGCGCGATGATCGGCACGGTGCTCACGCTGCTCGGTCCCAACATGCTCTCCGACATCACCGATGCGGTGCAGGACGGCATCGCGCCCGATACCGAGAAGCTCGAGCAGGTCGTCGAGGCCGTCACGGGCAATATCGAGGCGAACGCCGAGGCGATGGCGCGCCAGCAGGCCGCCGCGATGGCCGCCGCCGGCACAACGGAGGGCGCGGGCGGCGGAGCTGCGATGCCGCCGGCGGAGATGGGCACCGCTGCCGCCACCGGTTCCGGCGCCGCGGCGGGCGCCGCACCTTCCGACGCGACGGCCGCCGTCCCCTCGATGGACGACCTCGCGAGCATGTCCGCCGAGACGCGCGATGCGCTACTCACCGACGTCGAGGTCGACGGCGTGACTATCACCAGGGACGATCAGCAGAAGCTGCTCGACATCTTTGCTGATCTCGACATGAGCGACACCGAGGCTGCCATGGCGGCGCTCGACGAGCTGCCCGCTTCCGTCAAGGGCCTGGTGGAGCCCGGCATCGACATGGATCTCGTGGCCCGCATCGCGCTCACGCTCGTGGGCTTTTACGTCGCGAGCTACGTGCTCACGGTCGTGCAGGGCTGGATCATGACGACGGTCACGCAGCGCATCGGCCGCAGCATGCGCGCCGACATCTCGGCGAAGATCAACCGTCTGCCCATGTCGTACTTCAACGAGGTGCCCAAGGGCGACATCCTCTCGCGCATCACCAACGACGTGGACATGCTCGGCCAGTCGCTCAACCAAAGCGTCGGCACGCTGCTCTCCGCGGTGGTCCTGTTCTTCGGCAGCCTGTTCATGATGGTCACCACCAACGGCTGGATGACGCTTGCCGCCGTGGGCGCCAGCCTGCTGGGCTTCGCGCTCATGATGGGTATCATGGGCCGCAGCCAGAAGTACTTCCTGCGCCAGCAGTCCGCGCTGGGCGCGCTGTCCGGCCATATCGAGGAGTCCTACACCGGCCATTCCGTCATCGCGGCGTACAACGCCGAGGACCGCGTGCGGGCCGAGTTCGACCGCATGAACGGCGAGCTGGTGGGCGCGGGCTTCCGCGCCCAGTGCCTGTCGGGCCTCATGATGCCCATCATGATGTTCATCGGCAACTTCGGCTACGTCGCCGTGTGCGTGGTGGGCGGGGCGCTGGCGCTCGACGGCCAGATCGGCTTCGGCGTGATCGTCGCCTTCATGCTCTACGTGCGCTACTTCACTCAACCGCTGTCGCAGATCGCCCAGGGCGTGCAGGCGTTGCAGTCGGCGGGCGCCGCGGGCACGCGCGTCTTCGAGTTCCTCGAGGCCCCCGAGATGGCCGACGAGTCCGCCAAGCCGGCGCGCCGCGCGCGCGACGTGCGCGGCGAGGTGGAGTTCGACCACGTGCGCTTCACGTACCCCGGCTCGGACAAGCCCGTCATCAAGGACTTCTCGGCCCATGCCCTGCCCGGGCAGAAGGTCGCCATCGTGGGCCCCACGGGCGCGGGCAAGACCACCATGGTCAACCTGCTCATGCGGTTCTTCGAGATCGACGGCGGGCAGATCCGCATCGACGGCGTGCCGACCAGCGAGATGCATCGCGAGGACGTCCACGCGCTGTTCTGCATGGTGCTGCAGGACACTTGGCTGTTCGAGGGCACGGTGCGCGAGAACCTCGTCTACTGCGACGACGCCGCGACGGACGAGGACATGCAGCGCGCCTGCCGGGCTGTGGGCCTCGACCACTTCATCCGCTCGCTGCCGCACGGCTACGACACGGTGCTGAACGATCAGGTCAACCTCTCGCAGGGCCAGAAGCAGCAGATGACGATCGCGCGCGCGATGATCGCCGACAAGCCGATGCTCATCTTGGACGAGGCGACCTCCAACGTTGACACGCGCACCGAGCTCAAGATCCAGCAGGCGATGGACGAGCTCATGCGCGGCCGCACGAGCTTCGTCATCGCGCACCGCCTCTCGACCATCCGAAACGCCGACCTCATCCTGGTGATGAAGGAAGGCGACATCATCGAGAGCGGCACGCACGACGAGCTGCTCGCGGCCGGCGGCTTCTACGCCGACCTCTACAACTCGCAGTTCGCCGAGTAGAACCACCGTGCAGGGGCGTCGATCTTCGGGTCGGCGCCCCTTTCGCACCAAGCCTCGCTCAAAAAGGGGACAGGCACTTATTTGAGACCCTCGCCGGAGCGCCAACCTCAAATTGGGGACAGGCACCTAATTGAGACCCTCGAGACCCTCGGAGACGGGCACGTATTTGAGACCCAACGCCGGCGGGCCGACTAATCGATGCCGGCCTCAAGCGAGTGCCTGTCCCCAATTTGAGGCCTCGGCTGAGGGCTGTTATGCCACGCCGGCGGGCCAGCGGCATGCGGCGAGGTCGACGCGCCCATCCGGGAGGAACGCGACCCCTTCGGCTTCCAGGAGCGCGCGCTGGGCCTCCGGCCCGCCGAATGCGAATCCATCGGCGAGGCGGCCGTCGGCGAACACGATGCGGTGGCAGGGAATCGCTCCCGGCCGCGGGTTGACATGCAGGGCGTAGCCGACGTAGCGAGCCCGACGAGGCGCGCCCACGAGCGCGGCGATCTGCCCATAGGTCGCCACCATGCCGCGAGGCACTTGCTCGACCATGTCGTATACGCTTTCGAAAAAGCCCTCGCGCTCCGTATCCGCCATAGTGCTCCTTTCAACATGATGTGCGCATCGAATTCGATGATATCGCCCGCGCCCCCGTATATGGTCGCCGATCGTCGTCGCAGGTCTAAACGCGACGGGACCCGCTGCCGCAATTGGCAACGGGTCCCGTCGAGGTACACCTTGAAATCGCGCAGAGGGGAGGGGACGCGATTTTCTAGCAACCCGGTCTCTCTAAGTTCGCCTGCAACCGTTTTGCTGTTAGCGGTACTATAGCAAAGAGTTAGCCAAGGCAAACCAACACGTCTTTCGAACACAGGGTCTCCACAAGTTAACTATGGCATACTTTGCTGTCTTACTCAGCGTCCGCACCCGCTTCACGCGCGGATCTCGCCGGGATCCGTATACGGCGTCAGGCCTCGTTCACCGCGGGCTCTAGATACCGCTCGACCAGCTCCTCGAACGCGCCCGCCATACCCGTGGTCTCCAGCACGGCATCGCAGAAGGGGCGCACATCGTCGGTAACGTTGGCGACGCCCACGCCCAGGCCCGCCGCTTCGATCATCGCGAGGTCGTTTGCCGAATCTCCCACGCCCACGCATTGCTCGAGTGGAATCTCCAGCAGCGCCGCCAGGCGGCGCAAGCCCGCGCTCTTGTCGACGCCGGCGGGCATGAACTCGAGATAGCGTCCAGAGGAGTAGGTTGTCTCCAAGCCCAGGTCGCGCGCCGCGCCGTCGAGCTCGCCGCCCACGCGTTTGAGCTCGTCGAAATCCTCGCTCATGAATATCGCCTTCACCACGTTCGTCCCCGCGAGGAACGAGAGCGTCGGATGGGCGCTCGATTCGAAGAAGCGCACGAAGGGGAGGCTCGCGAGGTAGCGACGCTCGCTGTCGGGGGCATCGCAGGCGTAGACGTCGCCGCCCTCGGTATAGATGTGAACGCAGAGGCCGCGCTCGAGCCCCAGGCGGTAGAGCGCCTCGGCCGCCTGGGGCGTGATGCCGCATCGCGTGAGCGGCTCGGGATCGCCGTAGCGGTTGATGAAGCCCCCGTTGTACGAAACGATATAGAGGTCATCGAGCAGATGGGGCGGCAGGGCCGCCAGGTTGTCCGCGATGGAGCCGTAGGGGCGGCCCGAGGACGGAGCGAAGCGGATGCCCAGCTCATGCATGCGCTCGAGCGCGCGGACGTTCGCTGCGGGAATGCGATGGTTCTCGTCGAGAAACGTCTCGTCCATATCGCTCACCACGAGTTTGTACATACGGGATCCTTCCGTTGGATACAAGAAACGGGAGCGCGAAACCGCGAGCTCCCGTTTGAGAATAAGCTGGTCGAAGCGTCCGTGCGCAGCCGCCATCGGACGCCGCGGCACACGGCGCGCCTGTGCGGTCTTAGTAGACCATGCCCATCGCCTCGCGAACCTCGGCGAGCGTGGCCTCCGCCACCTCGTTGGCGCGGCGGTTGCCTTCGCGCAGCACGTCCTTGACGTAGTCCATGTCCTGGACGAGCTCCTCGCGGCGGGCGCGGATGGGGGCGAAGTAGTCGTTCACGCTCTCGGTGACGTACTTCTTGAGCGCGCCGGAGCCGCCCATGCCGATCTCATCGGCGATCTTGGCCTCGGGGCGGCCGGTGCAGATCGCGGCGGTGGAGAGCAGGCCGGACACGCCGGGACGCGCCTCGGGATCGAAGGTGATCATGCGCTCGCCGTCCGTCTGGCTCTTCTTGATGCGCTTCGCGGTCTCCTCGGCGGTCATCGAGATGTTGATGGCGTTGCCGTAGGACTTGCTCATCTTGCGGCCGTCGAGGCCCGGCAGCAGCGGCGTGTCGGACAGCAGCGCGTCGACCTCGGGGAACACGTTGCCGTAGCGGTTGTTGAACTTGCGGGCGATGGTGCGGGTGAGCTCGATGTGCGGCAGCTGGTCGCGGCCCACGGGGACCACGTTGCCCTTGCAGAACAGGATGTCGCAGGCCTGGTGCACGGGATAGGTGAGGAGCAAGCCGGTGAGCTCGTGGCCGGAAGCCTCCATCTCGGCCTTCACCGTGGGGTTGCGCTGCAGCAGCGCCTCGCTGACGAGCGAGAGGAACGGCAGCATGAGCTGGTTGCACGCGGGCACGGCGGAGTGCGTGTAGATCATGGTCTTATCGGGGTCGAGGCCACAGGCCAGGTAGTCGATGACCATGTTGTAGACGTTGTCCTGGATGTTGTCCGTGCTGTCGCGGTCGGTGATGACCTGGTAGTCGGCGATGAGCACGTTGGTGTGCACGCCCAGCTCCTGCAGCTCGACGCGGCTTTTGAGCGTGCCGAAATAGTGTCCGAGGTGCAGGCGGCCGGTGGGGCGATCGCCGGTGAGCATGGTGTACTTCTCGGGGTGCAGCGGGAGGTCGGCGCGAATCTGGTTGCTGCGCTCCAGACTGACTTCGTAGCTGAGCTCGTTGGGCATGGTGTCTCCTGTTCCTGTTGGGTTGCCGGGTATGGGGATGAAGGTGATCGGTCGGAGGTCGACGCGTCGATCGTCGTGGAAGGCGGCGGGCCTTTCCGTTGGCGGCGCCTGTCGAAAGCGGGGAGGGCCCGGGCGGTCGTGTCCGGCGGGGTCGATGCGCTACCGCCCGTTCCCCGTGCCCCCCTTGCTGCCTGAGGCATCTCGGCGCGCCTTGGTCTTGAGCTTCGAGCGTATCTGCTCGTGGTGATCGCGTTCCGCCTCGACTTCCTGCGCGAATGCCGGATTGTCGGGCGTGACGATCTCGTCTTTCTGCGTCTTGGGGTTGTAGTGGTGGCGCAGGACGGGTTCGAACAGATGGAGCCTCATGGCGAAGCCCGCGGACAGCAGCAGCAGGGCGAGGAAGATCGCGATGCGCCACTGGACCTCCACCTGGTTGATCGCGGCGGCGCCGAGGTTCAGCAGGATGCACCACAGGTAGATGAGGAGCACGGCTTGGCGCTGGTCGTAGCCCTCCTCGATGAGGCGGTGGTGGATGTGCCCCTTGTCCGCCTGGCCGATGCTCACGTGCGCCCGCATGCGGCGGATGATTGCCGAGAACGTGTCGATGATGGGGACGCCGGCGACGATGAGGGGGATGATGAGCGAGGTGAGCGCGGCGGTGCGCGTCACGTTGAGCAGCGAAATCGACCCGAGGGCGAAGCCCAGGAGCAGCGAGCCCGAGTCGCCCATGAAGATGCTGGCGGGATGGAAGTTGTAGCGCAAGAAGCCGAGACAGGCGCCGATGAGCGCGATGGAGAGCGCGGAGGCGTCGGAGCGTCCTCCCAGGATGGCGAACGAGAACATGGAGCAGGCGGCGATGGCGCTGATGCCGCATGCCAGCCCGTCGAGCCCGTCGATCAGGTTGATGATGTTGGCGTACGCGACGAGGTAGATGATGGTGATGGGGTAGGCGAAGAGGCCGAGCGATACCTCTCCGCCCGATGCGAAGGGGTTGACCACCACGTTGATGAGCAAGCCGCTCGCGGCTGCGATGATCGCGGCGATGAGCTGGCCGGCCAGCTTCATCTTGGGCGTGAGCTGGACGATGTCGTCCGCGGCGCCGGTCACGAAGATTACGAGGAAGGAGAGTGCCAGCATGGGGTAGTTGATCTCCATGCTGGGATGCGGGATGAGCGCCGAGGGCCAGCCCCAGTTGATGGTGCCGTAGATCTGCAGGGCGCAGGCGACGATCAGACCGCCGAAGATGGCGAGGCCGCCGAGGCGCGGCGTGGGCTTCGTATTGATGCGCCGCTTAGAGGGGTAGTCGACGGCGCCGACGCGCACCGCGATCTTCTTCGCGAGCGGCGTAAGGACGAGCGTCGTGATGAATGCGGCGGCTGCCAGGCATATATAGGGAAGGGCAAGCGTCACGGGAATACCACTAACGGTCGAAAAACCAATAATGCACCCATGATACCGAAGTTGGACCGCCGCGAATCGCGCGCCGTGCATAAACACGGTCATAGCAGAATAGGGCCGCCCGTCGCTTCGAGGGCGAAGCGGGGCGCAGGCGCGGCGGGGTGCCGAGATAGCAAAAGAGCCACCCGAAGGTGGCTCCAAATAATCCTGTGGTGGAGACGAAGGGAATCGAACCCTCGGCCTCTGCCATGCGACGGCAGCGCTCTCCCAGCTGAGCTACGTCCCCAGGACGAAACCTTATTTTAGCCATCGCGCCGACGGTGTCAATGAGAAAAAGAAAAAACGTTGCGCACCGGATCGATTCTTGCGCGCATCTCCTCGGCATCCGGCGCCGCGGCATGAAAAACCGCCCCCCACTTCACGAAATGAACCCACCTATTACCAGGTGGGTGCCCTCATCGTCCATTCCAGCGTCCTTAACAACGAAGGATACCTGTACCAGAAACGACTGTGTGGGCTCCCTAGAAAAACGCGACGGTTCACCCAGTTGCTCCGCGGGGGGCGGATTACCTTTATCTTAGGTCGCACCGTTTGCAATACCAGTCTTGACTTGAAAAAATCACTGGCGGATGATATCTGATAACCGCGCAAAAGAGCGCGGTCGACCAATCCCGCTTACAAGATGATCCATGCGAACGACCTGGTGGGGACACCGGGCCATGGCGCGTTGCCAAGCCGCGCCCGAGTGCGCTCGATAATGGAACAATATAGGTATCAATAAGTTATGAACTCTGTTCATTTACAATGAACGCGGTTCAGGATTCGGGTATAGTGCCGGCAACGATGATCAAAGTCGATTTGGGGGCACCATGAAAAAGTATGCGAACCTATCCATCGTCTATGCCGTCCTCGCGCTCGCGGGCGGCGTCTTCTATCGGGAGTTCACCAAGTTCAACGGGTTCGAGGGCGCGACGTCGCTGGGGTTCGTCCATCCCCATTTCCTTCTACTCGGGACGGTGTTCTTCCTGCTGCTGATGTTGCTGGAGAAGAACTTCCAGGTATCCCGGAAGATCGGCGGCCTGCTCGTTCCGTATCAGATCGGCCTCAATCTCAGCGTGGGCATGATACTGGTGCGCGGTACGCTGCAGGTTCTTCAGACCCCGCTGTCCGTCGGCGCGAGCGCCGTCATCTCGGGTATCGCCGGCGTGGGCCACATCATCCTCGGCGTGAGCCTCGTGATGGTGCTTCTAAAGGTGAAGGCGGCGGCCTGCGCCTCCGAGGCCCGCTAGCGGGACCGGCCTTCGCGCTCGCGGGCAGCTACCGGCGGGGAGGCGGCGCGCGAATTATAGCCTGCCCGTGCGGGAGCCGGCACCCCCTGCGTCCGCACGGGCGCGGTAACGCTACAATGGATATCAAACCGCAAACGCGCGTCCGGCGCATTTCAGCCGGGCGCGCTCTTTTGTATGAAAGGCATGCGATGGTCGAGAACGAACTGCTTGGTAACCGCGCATTGGAACGCTGCGAGCTGTGTCCGCGTCGATGCGGCGCCGCGCGCGGGGCCGGCGCTCGCGGCGTCTGCGGCGCCGACGCATCGTTGAAGATCGCGCGTGCCGCCCTTCATATGTGGGAGGAGCCGCCCATCTCCGGCGAGTCGGGTTCGGGCACCATCTTCTTCAGCGGGTGCCCCCTTAAGTGCATCTACTGCCAAAACCACGAGATATCGACCGGCGGATTCGGCATCGAGGTCCCGCCGGAGCGCCTGGTTGAAATCATGTTGGAGCTTCAAGAGCAGGGCGCCAACAACATCAATCTCGTGACGGCGACCCATTACGCCCACCTGCTGCCGGAGCTGGTCGCGCAAGCGCGTGACCGGGGCATGCGCCTGCCCATCGTGTACAACACGAGCGGATACGAGCGCGCCGAAGCCGTCCGCGACCTGGGCGACGTGGTCGACGTGTGGCTCGCCGATTTCAAGTACGCGGACGCGTCGCTCGCCAGGCGCCTCTCCCATGTGGAGGATTACCCCGCCGTCGCGCGGGAGGCGCTGGTGAACATGGTCGCCCAGGTGGAGCGGCGGGGAGGTGCCGCGTGGTCGGCTGCGGGCTTGCTGGAGCGCGGCGTAATCGTTCGCCATCTGGTGCTGCCGGGTCATGCGGACGATTCGTGCCGCGTGCTCGATATCATCTGGAATGCGGTGGGCGACGTCCCTATCTCCGTTATGAACCAGTACACGCCCAACGCCCGCATGCGGGCGGCGGGCGGAGAGCTCTCCCGCCCCATCACGCAGGATGAATACGAGCTGGTGCTCGACCATGCCGACGACCTCGGCTTCACCACGATGTACTGGCAGGAGGGCGGTGCCGTGGACGAGAGCTTCACGCCCCCGTTCGACACCACGGGGGTGCTGCGATCCGCCGCCGTCGCGGAGGGTGCGTAGGAACCTGCTGCCCCGGCGGCGAAACGGGTATACTTGCTTTCAGCTTTTTGAGGATGCCGCGGCGGCACGCGCCGCATAGCTATAAGGAGGTCGGCTTCCATGACCGATCACAACGACAGCCCCTTGACCGCCGAGGAGCGCGCCGAGCTCGAGCAGCTCCGCGCGGAGAAGGCGAAGAGGGAGGAGGAGGCGCGCGCCCGCCGCGAGCGCGCCGAGCTCGAGCGGCTTCGCGCCGAGCATGCGGCCGCCCGGGCGTCCCAGCAGGATGGCGACGAGCCCGATGCGGCCTTCGAGCTTGCGGGCGGCGCGGCCGCTGCGGCCCCTGCCCCCGCTGCCGAGAGGCCCCGGTCCCCTGTACCGCCCGTCGGGCGCGCCGCCCGTCGCCCTCAGGAGGCGGCGAGCGCCGTCGACCCCGAGAAGCTCACGTTCGGCCAGAAGATGGTCATGACCAAAGACGAGGTGGACGAGGACGGGATTCCGCCCATGCCCCCGGCGCAGAAGCTGATCATCGCGGCGGCGTGCGTCGCGCTGGTCGCCGCCGTCTGGTGGCTGCTGCAGGGCAGGCTCGGATAGCATTTGCATGCTTCGCCGCCGACGCCTCGGTGTCGGCGGCTTTTCTATAGGCGTCCGCCGGAGCGCGGTGCTTCGTGCGCCCGCGGACACGATGGGAGGAGGAGAGATGGCGCTGACCGATATCGCCCATACGACCGACGTCGCCATGCTTACCGACTTATACGAGCTCACGATGGCGCAGGGCCTGTGGGAGAACGGCAAGCTCGACGAGGAGGGCTGCTTCACCGCGTTCTATCGCGACCATCCGTTCGGAAACGCGTTCGCGGTCATGTGCGGCACGGCGGAGTTGCCCGAGCTCGTGGAGAACCTGGTGTTCACCGAAGAGGACGTCGACTATCTCTCCGGTCTTTCGGCTCCGGGCGGCGGCGCGATGTTCAATCCGGATTTCCTCGCGTTTCTGCGCGGGTTCCGCATGCACGTGGATATCGACGCCGTCCCCGAGGGCGAGCTGGTGTTCCCACGCGAGCCCATGGTGCGCGTGACGGGCTCCGCGCTGGAGTGCCAGCTTGTCGAGACCGCGCTGCTCAACACGATCAACTTCCAAACGCTGGTGGCGACCAAGACCGCGCGCGTGGTGCAGGCCGCGAAGGGCCGTCCCGTCGCGGAGTTCGGCCTGCGCCGCGCCCAGGGGCCCGACGGCGGGCTGGCGGTGGCGCGCGCGAGCTACATCGCGGGCTGCGCGTCGACATCCAACGTGCTGGCGGGCCGTCGCTACGGCATCCCGGTGTTCGGCACGCATGCCCACAGCTGGGTGATGAGCTTCGACTCCGAGCTCGAGGCCTTTCGCGCGTTCGCGCGCTCGATGCCCAACAACTGCACGCTGCTCATTGACACCTACGATGTGCGGGAGGGCGTGGAGAACGCCATCGTGGTCGCGAAGGAGATGGAGGCGCGCGGCGAGCGCCTCTCCGCGATCCGCATCGATTCGGGCGACCTGGCGAAGCTGTCGAGCTATGTGCGCGACCGCTTCGATGCCGAGGGGCTGCCGTACGTGAAGATATCCGTGTCGAACGATCTGGACGAGTACACCATCCAGTCGCTGCTGGATCAGGGGGCGCCCATCGATTCCTTCGGCGTGGGCACCAAGCTCGCGACGTGCTACGACCAGCCGGCGCTGGGCGGCGTCTACAAGCTCTCGGCGCGCCGCCGCGCGGGAGAGTCGGCCTGGACGCCGGTGGTGAAGCTCTCCGAGCAGCCGTACAAGCGCACGATTCCCGGCATCCAGCAGGTTCGTCGCTACGTCGATGGGGCGGGCTCGCCCGTGTGCGACATGATCTACGACGAGGCCTATCTCGAAGGGGAGGGCGACGGCCGGGGGACGACGCTCGTCGCGGTGAACGACGCCGCGCTGGTCACCGATGTGTCCGGCTTCTCATATCGCGAGCTGCTGCAGCCGTGCGTGAGGGACGGGCGCGCCGTCGCTCCGCGCGAGGACCTGGGGCTTGCACGGGAGCGCTGCGCACAGGCGATCGAGTCGCTCGACCCCGCGTACAAGCGCTTCCTGTACCCCCAATCCTACGTGGTGGGCATGGAGTCCGGCTTGGCGCGCGTGCGCGACGAGCTGGTTCGAGAGCGCATGGCCGAGGCGTCCGGCTCGCTTCCGTGGAAGACCGCGAAGTTCTAGCGTCGCGCGGCTGCGCGCGCATGCGTCCTGCGTTATGATGGGCTGACGAATTCACCGGCGCGCCGCCGCATCTTCGCGACGGCGCGCCTCGTCGTATAGGGGTGTCCATGACAACGCAGCGAAAGACCGTGGTCGTCAAGATCGGCTCCTCCACCTTGGTGGGGAAGGACCGCGTCATCCGCCGCGATTTCATCGCCGACCTCGCCCGGCAGGCCCGCGAGCTGCGCGATATGGGATGGAACCTGGTGGTCGTGAGCTCGGGCGCCATCGCCTGCGGTGCGCCCAAGCTCGGCTTCGCCGGGCGCCCCTCCGATATGCCGAGCCTCCAGGCGTGCGCCTCGGTGGGCCAGTGCATCCTCTCCGCCGTCTATGACGAGGAGTTCCATGCGCAGGACCTGCTGACCTCCCTGGTCCTGCTCACGCGGCACGACACGGCGAACCGCACGTCGTACCTGCACGCGCGCGACGCCCTCATGCGCTTGGTGGAGCTCGGCGTCGTCCCGGTGGTGAACGAGAACGACACCACCACGGTCGACGAGATCAAGTTCGGTGACAACGATACGCTCGCGGCGCTCGTGAGCTGCCTGGTGTCCGCGGACCTCTGCGTGACGCTTTCGGATATCGACGGCCTGTATACGGCGAACCCCTCGATCGATCCCTCGGCGACGTTCATCCCCCGCGTGACCAAGATCGACGCGGCCATCACGGACGCGGCGGGAGACTCCACCACGGCGGTGGGCACGGGCGGCATGATCACGAAGATCCGTGCGAGCCGTATCCTGATGACGGCCGGCATCGCGAGCGTCATCTGCAGCGGCGAGGCGCCGAACGCCCTGGTCCGCTTGGCGGCGGGGGAGTCCGTGGGCACCTTGTTCGTGCCGCCGGCAGACCGTCTGGAGATCGCACCGCGCAAGCTCTGGATCGCCCTGGGGGATTCCGCCCACGGCGCGGTGACGGTGGACGACGGGGCAGCGCGCGCGGTCGTGGAGCGCGGCAGCTCTCTGCTTCCGGTTGGCATGACGGAGGTCGAGGGCGCGTTTTCCGCGGGGGACGTGCTGGATGTGCGGGACGCGCAGGGATTCGTGATCGCCCGCGGACGCGCGGCGGCGGGGTCCGATGAGCTGGAGCTCGCCTGCGGACGCCGCCAGGACGAGATCGCCCGCAACCATCTGCTCGCCGCTCTGGCGGGCAAGCCCGCGATCCATCGCGACGAGCTCATCGTGTTCGCTTAAGGTCGCGCGGCGCCGCGTGCAAGGCGACGCCCGGAGTCAAGTATCGTTTCCCGGTGCTCGCCGAAGCGCTCGCGCCGCCGCGGCGCGCATCGAGTACCATGGTGGACAGTATTCACTGCGAGAGGAGCCATGCTATGGCAGAGAACATCGCTGCATATGTAGAGACCCTGGCCGCGGCCGCGAAGGCGGCCTCGAAGCAGCTGGGCTTCGCGTCGAACGAGGAGCGCCAGACGGCGGTCCGTGCGATGGCGGCGGCGCTGCGCGAGAACGCGGACGCGATCATCCGGGCGAACGAGGTCGATATGACGGCGGCTGTCGAGGCGGGGACCGCGGAGGGCCTGCTCGATCGCCTGCTCCTAACGCCCCTGCGCATCGAGGCGATGGCGGAGGGGCTCGAGGCGCTCGCCGAGCTGCCCGACCCGATCGGGCGGGTCCTCGAGCGCCGAACGATCGACTGCGGGCTCAAGCTTCAGAAGGTGAGCGTTCCGCTGGGTTTGGTCGCGATGGTATACGAGGCGCGCCCGAACGTGACGGCGGACGCCGCGGGCATCTGCATCCGCACGGGCAACGCATGCATCCTGCGCGGCGGTTCGCTGGCGCAGAACTCCTGCGTCGCCATCGCGCATGCGCTCGCAGACGCCGTGGAGGCCAGCGGTTTCTCGCGCGATTGCGTGAGCATCGTGGAGACCACCGATCGTGCCGCCACGGATGTGCTCATGGGGCTGCGCGGCGTGGTGGATGTGCTCATCCCGCGCGGCGGCGCCGGCCTCATCCGCCACTGCGTCGAGAACGCGAAGGTCCCCGTGATCGAGACGGGCACCGGCAACTGCCATATCTACGTTCACGAATCCGCCGACTTCTCCAAAGCGCGCGCCATCATGATGAACGCCAAGACGCAGCGCGTGGGCGTGTGCAACGCCGCCGAGACGCTGCTGGTCGACGAGGCGATTGCCGACGCGTTCCTGCCCGACATGCTGTCGGAGCTCGATGCCGCCGGCGTTCTGGTCCATGGAGACGAGCGCACGCGCGACCTGGCGGATATCGTGAACTTCGTCGACGCCACCGAAGAGGACTGGGGGCGCGAGTACCTTGCCATGGAGCTGGCGATCAAGTGCGTGAGCGGCGAGGACGAGGCGATTCAGCACATCGCTCGCTACGGCACCGGCCATTCCGAGGCCATCATCGCCAAGAACAAGGAGGCGATCGAGCGCTTCCTGCACGAAGTCGATGCCAGCGCGGTCTACGCCAACGCGAGCACGCGTTTCACCGACGGCGGCGAGTTCGGTCTCGGTGCCGAAATCGGCATCTCGACGCAGAAGCTCCACGCTCGCGGTCCCTTCGCCGCCGAGGCCCTTACCAGTTACAAGTACGTCATCCGCGGCACCGGCCAGGTTCGCCCCTAGCCCCTCCCCCTCAAAAAGGGGACAGGCACCAATCTGAGAGGTGGCGCGCGCTCTCAGATTAGGGACAGGCACTAATCTGAGAGGCCTATTGCGTGGTGCGGTTGCTTGAATGTTGCGCGATTCGGCCGGCGGCCTTGCGGATCGTCCATTCCCCGATGCCGGTGAGTCGCTAAGGGACTGCGAGTTGGACCGCCCCGTCGGTCCGGAACGGGCTGTGGACATCTCAAATTGGGGACAGGCACTAATTTGAGAGGCGGTCCGACGGGCGCTGATCTGAGAGGCGGTCCGACGGGCGCTGATCTGAGAGACGGCCCGATTTGAGACTAGCTGACTTGCTGCAGGGCAAAGAGCTGCGCAGGCTCGTAGTCGATGGCCTCGTCGTCGAACGAGGCTCGCCAAGCGGCCCGGTCTTCCCACCAGAGCTCATCGAAATCCTCGACGGGCACGATGCGGTAGACGTGGGTCTGCGCGCTTCCGTCCGCGAAGGTCGCGGTGATCTCGAGCGTTCCCTCTGCGAGTTCCTCGGCACAGGCGCGCTCGATCTCGAATGAGTGGCGGTCGCTTACGTTCTCGTCGTACGTGCCAGTATACGAGAGCTCCCTATACGCCTTGTCAGCTTCCTTGATCGCATCGGTTGCTGCCACGGTGACACGCAGGTCGAGCTGGTGGAGGTCCGGGAGCGTCGCGTTCGGCCCGCCCACGGTGATCGACGAGAGGTATTCGGTCCCCGGGCTCTCGCCGGCCAGCACCTTTCCGCGGTCGCGCATGCCCTCGAGCACCACACTCTCGTTGGTCGAGCGGTACTCGACCGAGACCACGTCGTTTCCGAGGACGCTGGGGTCGATGGTGTACGCCATCGTGTAGCTGCCGTCTTCGCCCTGGCTCCAGGAGCCCGAGCTCATGATGATATCCGTTGAGGTGACCACGGTGCTCTCGCTGCCTTCGACTGCGCTGCCGTCGGCGTACGCCGCAAGGACGAATCCCTGCATGCCCGCCACGGGAGTCGCGGGGGAGCTGCGGTTCATCAGGCGGGGGAGCGCGATGGCGCCGCCGAGCGCGAGCAGCGTCGCGCATGCGGCGATGGCGGCGATGCGCGGAGCGCGACGGGGCGCGTGTGCCGATGCGGCGACGCGCGCGGGCCGGGCGACGGGGACGGATGCGCCGTTCTGGCGCTCGCGGGCGATGGCGCGCCGGATGCGCTCGCGCGAGGCGTCGTCGCTGCCCACGCGTTTCATGGTGCGGACGTAGTCGTTCATAAGATTCTGTGTCATGACGGGGGCTCCTTTCTAGCGTGCCGTCTGCTGCGTTGCGGGGTAGGTCGGGTCGTTCGGGTCCGCGGCTGTGCTGCGCGCAGGGGCGGGTGCAGGTCCTGCCGCTTCAAGCCGCGCGATCTCGGCGGCCAGCTTTTTGCGTCCGCGATGCAGGCGCGTGCGGGCCGCCGCCTCCGTGCATCCCAGGATGCCCGCGACCTCGGCGATGCCGTAGCCCTCGACGTAGTGCAGGTGCAGGGCGCATCGCAGCTTGTCGGGAAGGCGCCCCATGGCCGTCCATACCGGATGGTCCATGACTTCCTCGATGGCCGGGTCCATTGTTGCCCGATCTGCGACGGCGCCCATGTCTTCACGCGTCTCAACGCGCCGCCGCCAGGCCTGGCGGTGCAGGTCCACGCATGAATCGTGGGTTGCGCGCAGCAGCCATGCGCGCAGGTGCTCGTCGTCGTGGAAGCGCGCGGTGCTCCGCAGGAGCTTGATGAACACCTCTTGCGCGATATCCTGGGCATCCGCCGCGCTGCGCGTCCGTGCGAGCGCAAGCTGGATGACGGCCCCGCGGTGCCGTTCGACGGCGTGCTCCATGAAGGCGTCCGGTCGCGCGGCGACGCCGGAATGGTGTGGTTTTCGTTTCATGCACTCCACCTCCTCGCCTTATACACGAAGCATCGCCCCGATTCGTTACATCTCAAAAAGGGGATCTCAAAAAGGGGACAGGCACTTATTTGAGGTTTTCGCAGGCGCCTGCCGGGGGCTTTCGAGCGGCTCGGCTTCGATCGTTTCCAGCGATGCGCCTGGGCACCGTGCGCGGTTGGTGATGCCCCCGGGAGCCGTCCGCGGTCGGTGATGCGCTCGAGTGCTCCGCTTGCCGGTCTCAAATGAGTGCCTGTCCTCTTTTTGAGGAGATCGCTACCGCGGGTCGCGCTCCGACGACCGCGGTTTGATCCTGCCCGCGGCCTTACGGATCGCCCATTCGCCGATGCCCGTAAGCCGCTGAACGTGTTTTACCGACATGCCTCCGTCGCATAGTGCCTTGAGAACCTGATCTCTCGTGACCTTCGGGAGCTCCTTTACGTTCGCGGCGGCGCATCCGAATCTCTCGAAGATGTCATGCGCCAAGCGCTCGCGCTCGTCGGCGTCGGCGTATCTTCGAAAAGTGGGACGGTATGCCTCCATGTCTCCTCGCGCGGAGAAGGCAATGAAGCCCTGCGTGCCTCCGAGCAGGTCGAGCAGGTTGTCGATATCGGCGTATGTCGATGTGCCGGACGCGTATTCGCTGTAGCTGCTCCACGGGTAGCGGTCAGGGGAGATTCCCATGCCCTTGAGCGGATTGTCGTGAACGTAGCGCACGGCGGCGAGAAGCTGCTCGTCATCGCGGATGGGGACGCTTCCGTAGCGCCCCTCGAACACATGGCCCGTGTGGCCGAACACGTGGTTGAAGTATGTCGCGTATGATGATGTCACGCGATGAAGCGCCATGCTCATGTGGTCGTGCGGGTCATCGATGACGAGGTGAACATGGTTGTCCATCAGGCACCAGGCGATCAGCGAGATGTCGCGGCATATAAAAGAGGACCGGACGGCATCCATGAATGCCGTCCGGTCCTTATCGGTTTCGAACAGGTTCTGCTTTCCGTTCCCCCGCAGGGTTACGTGGTAGTAGCCGGTTTCCGATCGTTGCCGTGGCGTTCGTGGCATCGCAGCTCCTGTTCCCCGTCGCGTGTAGATATGCGTCCCGAGCCCGTGCAACTCTGGACAGGCTTCTCACATTAGCACGAAATGGGAGCGCCCTGCCGCAGATGTCTGCCATTCGCGAGTATCACAATTCATGTATCGATGCGGCAGGAGCCACGGTTTTCCCGAGCAGCCGTTTTGGCGGACCGTCAACCTTGATGCCGAATCTCAGAAAAGTGCCTGTCCCCAATTTGAGGGTGGTGCGGCCTCAGAAAAGTGCCTGTCCCCAATTTGAGGGTGGTGCGGGCTCAGAAAAGTGCCTGTCCCCAATCTGAGCACGTCTCAGAAAAGTGCCTGTCCCTATTCTGAGGGGAAGGTGTCGCGGTCGGGGGCGAAGGACTGCATGGCCTCGATCGTGCGGGCGAACAGCTCGTCGAGTTCCCAGCCGAGCATCTCGGCGCCGGAGCGGATGACGTCGCGGGAGACGCCGGCGGCGAAGCGCTTGTCTTTGAACTTCTTCTTCAGCGATTTCACGTTGAAGTCCATGACGCTCTTCGAGGGGCGCATGACGACCGCTGCGCCGATGAGCCCGGTGAGCTCCTCGGTGGCGAAGAGAATCTTCTCCATCATGAGCTCCGGCTTGGGCAGGCTGGTGTTGAAGTCGCTCGTGTGCGTCTGGATAGCGCGGATGAGCTCGGGGCTGCCCCCTGCGGTCTCGATGTCCTTCGCCGCATAGATGGTGTGGTTCATCGGGTCGTCGTCGTGCTCCTCCCAGTCGAGGTCGTGCAGCAGGCCGACGATACCCCAGAACTTCTCGTTCGAGGGGTCGTACTCGCGCGCGAAGTACATCATGGTCTGCTCGACCGTCTCGGCGTGCTCGATATGGAAGGGGTCCTTGTTGTGCTCCTGCAGCAGCGAATAGGCGGCCTCTCGGGTGAGCCCTGCATCCAGCGTTTCGCTCATGGTTTCTCCTCTCCATGCGGTAATGCATCAAAATCAGGGTAGCGCGAAAGGATTTCCCTTTGATGAACGATTCGAGCAACGGTTTCACTTTACCTCCCTAAACAGGGAGCATTAATGAATCGCGCAGTGAGTAAACAAACACATGCAAGGGATTATGCAGATCAAATAATGCAAAAAAACGGTCCGTTTCCGTATAACGAACGAAACCGTACGTTCGCCGAGCGGGTGTAAAAAACCAAGGGCATCGGTTGATAATGGAGCCGCTAGTCCAATGAGTCCCTAACAAATGCGCGCAGCCCCCCAGCGCGGAAGTGCCGGAAGAAAAGCGAACCGGGTGTACGTAATGAGACGCGGGGGGAGGGGCACGCCGTTGTTTGGGCGAGCGAGAGGAGTGGTGTGCAAGCGTATAGCCTCGAGGTGTGTTGGAATTAACCGATCAAAACAAGGTTACGCTCTCGTGCATCTGTTCCCGTGCGACCGCCGCATGATTCCCGCCGATGTTTGTTGGTAGCATTCGACCGGCGAGAATCAATGCATTTGACAAGGCGACGATCGACATTCGACAGATTATAGCTGCTTATCTCTTGCTTGCGAGAGCATATGTTCCTGCACACAAAATCAACCTCACGGAACAGATTGGAAAGAGATGAGAAAGAAAGCATTGGGAGCACTCGTCGGTACCGCTGCGATTACTGCTGCCCTGACCGTCGCTCCGACGTTTACCAACTTCGCCTGGGCGCTGCCTTCGTTCCCCGACGTGACGACCGAGACCAGCCATCGCGAGCACATCGCCTGGCTTGCCGGCACCGGCATCACCATGGGCTACCCGGACGGCTCCTTCCGTCCCATGGAGATGGTGTACCGCCAGGATATGGCCGCGTTCCTGTATCGCATCGCGGGCGAGCCCGTCTTCACGCCCACCGAGGACCAGAAGGCCGCGTTCTCCGATGTTACCGATGAGACGCCGCATGCCAACGAGATCTGGTGGCTTGTGAGCACCGGTATCTCCGAGGGCTACCCGGACGGCACCTTCCGCCCGATGGAGAAGATCTGTCGCCAGGACACTGCCGCCTTCCTGAATCGTCTCGCCGTCTACCTGGGCGATAAGGACGCTAGGAAGTTCGCTCCCGAGTCCTACGACGTCTTCACGGATGTCAACGCCGACTCCGATCACGCCCGCGAGATCATGTGGCTCAGCTCCGAGGGCATCTCCACCGGTTACCCCGACAAGACGTTCCGCGGCCTGACCCCCGGCTTCCGCCAGGATATGGCTGCGTTCCTGCATCGCCTGCAGGTCAACGTCGACGAGATGCTCAACGCCAACCCCGATGCCAAGACCATCTCCATGACGAGCCGCGGCGCCTACAGCATCACGATCCCCGTCGAGGGCGTCTCCCTCAAGGATCTCGAGAAGGCCGTCGACGACGGCAAGGTCGAGTGGAGCCTCGTTCGCGAAAAGGGCATCCGGGACAAGAAGGACTTTCCGTACCAGTGGCTCGGCGGCCCGCTCGACACGTGGAAGACCTTCAAGAGCAAGTGGCAGGATGCCCAGAGCTTCTTCACCGGCGTCCGCACCGAGGCGACCGAGGTCGACGGCAAGCCCGCCCTGCTCGTCCGCTTCAACACCGAGATGTTCTACGGCGTCGACGGCATCGACGGCCGCGACCGCGCCTATCTGCGCAACTCCATCCTGGACTACACCGGCCTGTACGACCTCACCGCCAAGGTGAACGATAAGGCCGTCGGCTCCACGCAGCTCAACATGCGCGCCTACGAGTCCTATCGCACGCAGGAGGAGATCGACGCCGAGCTGCCCCGCCTCGTCGAGGAGGCCAAGAAGAACGGCCTGCACGCCGAGCTCAAGACCATCGGCAGGTCCGCCCGCGGCCGCGACATCCAGGCCCTCTTCGTGTCCAAGAAGGCTTCCGACCTCACCGATTACCAGGCGCTGGCCGAGCAGATGGAGACGACCCCCGACGAGCTGCAGAAGCAGGTCGAGGCCGGTACGCTCCAGTACAAGGTCCCGGTCATGTACTCCAACGTCCACGCCGACGAGATCGTCGGCTCCGACGGCGTCCTGGAGTTCGCCGAGGCGCTCGTGAAGAACAAGCCCATCGCGTTCGACACCATCGAGAGCCTGACCGACACCGGCAAGGAGACCCTGCAGAAGGAGATGAAGGAGGACGGCCGCGTCTGGTCCGAGCTCATCAAGGACGACGTCACCGGCGTCGGCTACATCCAGGGCGAGGGCACCAAGAACGCTTCCGGTGCGGGCGCCCATGCCGCGGTCGATATGACCGAGGAGGAGTTCGCGAAGTACTACAAAGTCGACTCCCGCGAGCTCGATCCCTCCAAGGTCCTCGATGACGTCTTCTTCATCCTGGTTCCCTCCGAGAACCCCGACGGCCGCTACGACAACCTCCGTACCGGCGGCAACGGCCTCGATCTGAACCGCGACAACACCTACCAGACGCAGCCCGAGACCCAGGCGATGACCCATCTCATCGCAACGTGGAACCCGATCTCCTTCCACGAGATCCACGGCTACTACACCCAGTACCAGGTCGAGCCCTGCTCGCCCACGCATGATCCGAACAACGAGTACGACCTGTTCATCGACACCGCCCTGCGTCAGGGCGAGGCGTTCCAGGCCGCGTCGATCTCGAACAACGAGACCATCAACTCCGTTCAGATGCCCATGCGCGACTACCTGACGATCGACGAGGAGGGCAACCGCCGCTGGGAGCCCTTCGACGACATGTCCTCGAGCTACACCCCGCAGTACGCCATGCTCCACGGCGTGAACGCCTACACCGTCGAGCTGCCCTACGGCAACGAGGACGCCGTGACCGCCATCAAGTACGGCTTCGTCGGCAACGCCGAGTTCGTGGCGAACAACAAGGACGAGATGTTCCTGAACCAGCTCGAGCGCTATGAGCGCGGCATCAACAACGTCGACTCCGATGATATCCGTCCCTGGTACGTGAGCCAGTCCGACGAGGTCGGCGCCGAGGCCGACGTCTTCCGCCCGCGCTACGAGGAGAACGACAACTTCTTCCCCGAGTTCTACGCCATCCCCACCGGCGCCGGCGCACAGCAGGATCGCGCCGCCGTCAACGAGATGGTCGAGTATCTGCTGCGCAACGACGTCAAGGTCCAGCGCCTCACCGAGGATCTCGTCGTCGGCGATAAGACCCTCAAGGCGGGCGACCTGATCGTCGATATGCACCAGGCCAAGCGCAACATGGCCAACGCGGCGCTCTACAAAAACATGGTGGTCGCGAACTGGACCGACATGTACTCCGAGCCCGTCACCAACTTCCCCGATCAGCGCGGCTTCGATGTCGAGATCGTCACCACCGTCGGTGCGCTCGACAACGCCAAGCTCGAGGATGTCACCGGCGACCTCGGCCTCACGACCGTCGTCGACGGCGAGGGCTCGTTCGTCCGCATCGAGAACAGCGGCGTCGAGGCCATCCGCGCCGTCAACGCCCTGCTCAAGGCCGATGTGAAGGTCGGCCTGATCACCGATGGTGAGTTCAAGGGCGACTACGTGGTCAACGAGGCCGACTTCGGCAAGGTGTCCGATGAGTTCGTACTCGACGCCCACAAGACGGCCGATGCTCCCACCGCTAAGAACATCAAGAACGACATCAAGGTGTACATCCCGATCGGCTACAGCGAGTTCATGGAGAACCGCGAGGATAAGCCCTTCGGTCTGCGCAACTACTACAACCGTCTGAACACCGATTACAACTGGGATCGCTTCGCTCTGGCCGAGCAGATGGGCTTCACGCTCGTCGATAGCCCGGAGGAAGCCGATATCATCGTGGGCAACCAGGGTCTCTCCGAGGCTGACGCCAAGCTCATCAAGGAAGGCAAGCCCTATGTCGGCTACACCTACGGCGCGCTCGACTCCGTCAAGGAGCTGATCGGTCTCGATCTCGACTTCTACGAGGGCCGGGGCCACGACGCCCTGACCACCGTCGAGTATGTCGACCAGAACAGCATGACCACCGCGACGTATCGCGTCGAGGGCGACGACCTCGTGTACTTCTACGGCGGCTCGCATATCACCAAGCTTCCCGAGGGTGCGGTCGAGCTCATGAAGATCACCGATGACGAATTCATCGAAGGTTGGATGCCGCCTGAGGTCCAAGACGAGTACAAGGGCTCCACGCAGGCCTTCGACTATGCCCAGGACGGCATGGACATGACGATCTTCGCCAACACGCTTACGAACAAGACGCATCAGCAGGACGACTATCGCTTCCTGACGGGCGCTCTGTACAGCAAGCTCCTCGGCGATGATTTCAAGGCCTAGGTCCTCGCGCGGCGCATGCTCATGAGACCATGAGGCGCAAGCGAGCGCGAAAGGGGGCCGGACATGATGTCCGGCCCCCTTCTTTTGTCGAATCGATGGGGGATCTCGGGAAGCGCGATTTGAGGATCGATCGCAGGAGTGGGGGGCTCGCACGCCGCGTGCCGGCGGATGGGCCATCGTGGTGCCGCCGGCGAGCGTCCGCCGGCGCGCTATCAGTTGGTCGACGGCGTCTCGTGCGCGAAAGCCGCCGAGAGATGGGCGTCGAGCTCTTCCTCGCTGCATCCCATCGCGACCGCGAGCTCCTCGAGGGCGCGGCGATGGGCCTCTTTGAGCACGCGCGAATAATAGCTGCTGGGCTTCTTGTCGTGCGATTGGGCGACGTGGATGCGATGCCTCATGGTCTTCGCGACGCGAACCGTCTCGGGGGCGCCCTGTTTGAGCTGCTTCTTGAAGTAGCTCTCCTCGAGCGAGCTGTTCCGCTCGGTGAAGGGGTCGCACTCGATGGCGTCGTAGTTCTCTATGAGATCCTGGGCGACCTCGCGTGAGATGCATGCATGCAGGCGGTCTTGCTGCGCCATGGGGTACATCATGCGGGTCTTGGTGCGGCCGCTCTTGGCTTCCAGGACGATCATGGGCGCAGGGGTCTCTTCGAACCCCATGACGGTGCATACTCCCTGGCCCGGGTGGATAACGTGCTCTCCGATTGCAAACATGCTTCCTCCAACAACTGTGCTTTGATACACTAAACCATTTTGCTGTTCTATAATCATACCACTGCAGTTAGAAAAAGCGTGGAAGCACATCATTATTCTATGAGGTAGAAGGCTTAGTATACAGAAGCGATACAAGAGCTAAAGCGATGAGCTGCAGCTTTGCCGAATCCGTTGGACGCCGGAGGGGGTTGCCGGCGCACCAGCAGTCGCCGCGGAATGCCCCCGCGCATGCGCTCGAAGCGCGCGTATACACGCAAGTCGTTCATCATGCCGAAGAAAAACAGCCGATTGCATAGAAATGCTACCAGCGAGCACGTTACTGTGGTAGAGTATAGATCACTTTTACGCAACTGCCCTGCGAGACCAACATCTCAGGGCAAGAGAAAAGGGAGTGCTTTATGCCTGAGAAGATTGAAGAGCTGGTACGCGCCGCGCTTGCCGCCGCGCAGGAGGCGGGCGAGGTTTCCGCATTCGACCTGGAGGACTGCGGCCTCGAGCGACCGGCTGACACTTCTCATGGCGAGTGGACGTCCACCATGGCGATGAAGTCCGCCAAGCTCGCCCATTGCGCCCCGCGCAAGATCGCCGACGCCGTCGTGGCGCATATGCCCGAGGACGCCTCCATCGCCAAGGTCGAGGTGGCCGGTCCCGGCTTCATCAACTTCTACCTCAACGCCGCCGCCAACAACGCGGTGCTGGACGAGGCCCGCAAACAGGGCATGGACTTCGCCAAGTCCAACGTCGGCCAGGGTCTGAAGACCCAGGTCGAGTTCGTTTCCGCCAACCCCGTCGGCCCCATGCACGTCGGCCACGGCCGCTGGGCCGCGCTCGGCGACTCCCTCTGCCGCGTCATGAGCCACGCCGGCTATGACATCCAGCGCGAGTTCTACATCAACGATCACGGCTCGCAGATGGACGTCTTCGGTAACTCCATCTCCTACCGCTACATGCAGCTCATCGAGATCATGGAGAAGGAGGGCCTCGATATCGACGGCGCCCGCGACTTCCTGGCCAAGGACCGCGACAACTACGTCCAGGACGAGGCTGACGAGCATCTCGACTCCCACCCCTACATGGACGCCTTCACGCAGGGCCTGGGCGGCAACGCCTACGGCGGCACCTACATCATCGACGAGGCCGCTGCCTTCTATAAGAAGGACGGCGACAAGTGGGCCCACGCCACGGATGAGGAGCGCATGCTCTACTTCCGCGAGGAGGGCTACGCCAAGATGGTGGAGAACATGCGCCAGCTGTGCCATGACGTCCGCTGCGACTTCGACAAGTGGTTCTCCGAGCGCACCGTCTACATCAAGGATACCGAGGGCCCCAACGCCGGCACCTCCGCGGTAGACCGCGCCTTCGCCAAGCTCGATGAGATGGGCTATCTCTACAACAAGGACGGCGCTCTGTGGTTCCGCTCCACCGACTTGGGCGATGACAAGGACCGCGTCCTGGTCAAGGCCAACGGCGAGTACACCTACTTCGCTTCCGACGTCGCCTACCACTGGGATAAGTTCCAGCGCGTCGACCACGTCATCGACATCTGGGGCTGCGACCACCACGGCTACATCAACCGCGTCCGCTGCGTCTGCGACGCCCTGGGCTACCCCGGCAAGTTCGAGGTCCTGTTGGGCCAGTTCGTCAACCTGCTGCGCAACGGCAAGCCCATCCGCATGTCCAAGCGCAAGGGCACCATGGTCACCTTCCAGGAGCTCGTGGACGAGGTCGGCGCCGACGCCACCCGCTACACGCTGATCTCCCGTTCCTCCAACCAGGCCATCGACTTCGATATCGAGGCCGTTAAGGAGAAGAGCCAGAATAACCCGGTGTACTACGTGCAGTACGCCCACGCCCGCATCTGCTCCATCCTGCGCAAGGCCGCCGGCGTCACGCCGGAGCAGGCCGCCGAGATGGGCATGGACGCCGTGGCCGCCCAGGCCATCGGTGAGAACGTCGACTACGCGCTGCTGACCGACCCCACCGAGCTCGCGCTCTCCCGTAAGATCTCCGAGCTCGAGGATCTCATCGCCAGCTGCGCCCGCGACCGCGCCCCGTTCCGTCTCACGCACTTCGCCGAGGAGCTCGCCGGCGGCTTCCATAGCTTCTATCAGGCATGCCAGGTCCTCCCGAGCGAGGGTCGCCCCGTCGACGCTGAGCTCTCCCGCGCCCGCCTCGCCGCGTGCGACGCCGTCCGCAACGTGCTCGCGCTCACCCTCTCGCTCATCGGCGTCTCCGCGCCCGAGCAGATGTAGCGCGAAGACCGGTTTCCCCGATCTGCAGACCCAGGCATTCATGCTTCGTACGCCCGCAGGCCGAACGGCTTGCGGGCGTTTTGCTTTCAGCGGCGGAGCGATCAGGGCGGCCCCGGCGGCTGCGAGTCGCGACCTTCCATCGATCGGTCTCTTCTCGCCGGCGGGGGCCCGCCGGCGGCCCGGGCGACAGCGAGGCGTGCGTGCCATGAGGGCAGGGTGCGCGCCGCTACGCCGATACCGCTTGTTAACAAGAATATGCATGGTTGTTAGGGAAATTCGACCTCGTAGCTGCGTTGCGACTTTTTGGGTATCGGAAAAGATTCGCTGTGATACACTCGCAGTATGCATGGTACGGACATGCACCCACGCATATTCCTCATTCCCTTTGTATAGACACGTATGAATAGCGATTGCATCTTGCTCGTTGTTAGCTGTGTTAACGGGTAATAGGAGGTTTCACCATGAAGTTCTTTATCGACACAGCCGATCTTGCAGAGATCGCCGAGGCGAAGAGCTGGGGATGTCTCGCAGGCGTCACGACGAACCCGTCTTTGTATGCGAAAACGGGCGGCAAGCTTGCCGATTTCGAATCCCATATGCTCAATATCGCCCAGCTGTGCGAAGGGCTGCCGGTGTCGGCCGAATCAACGGCGGCGACGGTGGAGGGCATGGTCGAGGACGGCCTGCGCCTTTCCTCGCTCGCTCCCAACATCGTGGTGAAGCTCCCGGTGTGCGAAGCGGGCCTCGCGGCCTGCCGCGCCCTTGCAGATGAGGGTGTCAGGGTGAATATGACGCTGGTGTTCTCCGCGACGCAGGCGCTGCTGGCGGCTAACGCCGGGGCTCGCTATGTGAGTCCGTTCATCGGCCGCTTCGACGATATAGCCGAGGACGGCATCACGCAGCTCGCCGACGTCGTGACGTGTCTGGGTAACTACGATTGGAGCGGCAAGAACGTCGATGACCGCATCGAGATCATAGCCGCTTCCGTTCGAACCCCGAATCATGTGACCAAGGCGGCGCTCCTGGGCGCCGACATCGCGACCGTACCGTTTACAACGCTGAAGAAATGCCTCAGGCACCCCCTGACGGATAGGGGAATCGCATCGTTTGAGGCCGACTGGAAGAAAGTTGAGCAGGCATAGTGAGAGACGAGAACAAGGCCGACGTCGCAGAAGCGTCATCGGATGCGTCCACCCCCAAGACGCTCGTTGTCGCCGCCGATCGCGCGGCGGCGACAAATCGCTCCGATTCCCATGAGGGGGTTTCCGCATCGCCCGAGGGCGAGCCGACGGCCGAGGAGGCTCCCAAGCCGCGCCGCCGCGGCAGGAAGCCCAAGGCCGCCGCATCCGATTCCGAGCCGGCTGCCGCTGCATCCGGGACCGCTCCGGCGAGCTTGAATGCCGAATCCGCGCCCGCGCCCGCCCCGAAGCGAGCCCGCAAGCCGCGTGCGAAGAAGTCCGAACAGGTTGAGGGCCCGCAGGCCGAGGCGGAGCTTTCGCCCGAAACGCTGCAGGCGCGCGCCCTGGCAAAGATCTCGCAGGCCTCGGTCGAGCGCCGTCAGCGCCGTGTCGAGAAGCGCGCCGCCGAGGTCATCGCGGGCAGCGCGGACGAGGCGCGTTCTGACGCCGCCGGCGCCCGCGCCGTCGCGACCGCCGACGCTCTGGCGGCTGCGCAGGCTCCCGTAGCGATTCCGGCCATACCCTTGGTCGACCCGGCCCTCCGTCCGCATTCTCGTGGCCGGAAGCCGAAGGCCTACGTCGAGGCGGAGCGCGCTGCGGCGGCCGCCCTCGAAGCCGCGCAGCGCGCCGCGCTCGAGGCGGCGATGGGTGCCGCGCAAGCATCTGAAAGCGAACCTGCCCGGGAGGCCGAGGGCCGCGCGGCGGGGAACGATGGCGGAGATGGCGAGCAGCAGCGCGAGAAGCCGGCTGCCAAGCGCCGCCGCAGCGCATCCGAGCGCAGGCAGCAGCGCGATGCGGCGGAGGACCGCCGCGATGATGCCGACGCGCGCGTCGAGGACGGGCGCGCCGACGTCGAGCGGGCTGCGAGCGATGCGGGGCAGCAGGCGCTCGACGGACGCGACTCCAAGCAGGACCGCGCCTCGTCCGACGTGCGTCCCGGCCGCGCCCGCCGCACCGCGAAGGAGAAGCGCGCCGCCGAGCAGGGCCGCGCCGAGCAATCTCAGCAGACCGAGGATGCCGCTGCGGGGGCGAAGGAGGCCGCAGTTGCGGAAGGGAAGCCGAAGCGCCAGCATACCGATCGCCGCCGCGACCGCCAGCACGGCGACGAGCGATCCGAGCAGCGACAGGGCGGCGGGGACCGCGGCGACAAGCGCGGCAACCGTCAACAGAACAACCGCAAGAACCGCAACAACCGCCTCAACGCGCCCACCGAGCCCACGCTTTCGCGCGAGGAGCTCGCGGGCTACAAGGTCGCCGAGCTGCGCGAGAAGGCCAAGGAGCTCGAGATCGACTACGCGGGCATGAAGAAGGCGGAGCTCGTCGAAGAGGTATATACCGCCGCCGCCCGCGCGGAGGGCTTCCGCGACATCGAGGGCATCCTCGACATCGCGCGCGAGGGGTTCGGCTATATCCGCGCCCACGGCTATATGCCCAGCCGTGAAGACGCCTTCGTCCCCGCGAACATGATCCGCGGCATGGGGCTGCGCGCCGGCGACATGATCTGCGCGACGCTTCGCCCCTCCCGCGCGAACGATAAGTTCCCCGGCGTGGCGAAGGTCACGAGCATCAACGGTGGCGACCCGGAGTCGATGAAGCGCCGTCCCAAGTTCGCCGACCTGACGCCCATCTATCCCAACGAGTCGCTCAAGATGGAGCACGGCCGCGACTCCATCACCGGCCGCGCCATCGACATCGTGAGCCCCATCGGCAAGGGCCAGCGCGGCCTCATCGTCTCGCCGCCTAAGGCGGGCAAGACCACCATCCTCAAGAAGATCTGCCAATCGATAGCCACGAACAACCCCGAGGTGCACCTCATCTGCCTGCTGGTGGACGAGCGCCCCGAAGAGGTCACCGATATGCAGCGCTCCATCAAGGGCGACGTCGTCGCATCGACGTTCGACATGCCCGCCGACAACCACACCCGCGTGTCGGAGCTGGTCATCGAGCGCGCCAAGCGCCTGGTCGAGATGGGCGGCGACGTCGTGGTCGTGCTCGACTCCATCACCCGCCTCGCGCGCGCCTACAACCTCGCCGCCCCGGCTTCGGGCCGTATCCTGTCGGGCGGCGTCGATTCCGCCGCGCTCTACCCTCCCAAGCGCTTCCTGGGCGCCGCCCGCAACATCGAGAACGGCGGCTCGCTGACCATCCTGGCCTCGGCGCTGGTGGATACGGGTTCCAAGATGGATGAGGTCATCTTCGAGGAGTTCAAGGGAACGGGAAACATGGAGCTCAAGCTCGACCGCGACCTTGCGGACCGCCGCGTCTTCCCCGCGATCGACCCCATCCAGTCGGGTACGCGCAACGAGGAGCTGCTCATCGACCAGAGCATGCAGCCCTTCGTGTGGGGCATCCGCCGCATCCTCGCGGGCATGAACAACACCGAGCGCGCCGCCGCGGCATTCATCAAGGGCCTGAAGGGCACGGATTCCAACCAGGAGTTCCTGATTCGCTCCGCCAAGAAGGCGGCCGACCATCCCGACGCGCTGTAGGGATCGGCCGATCATGCCGGCGCGCGGTGGGGAGCCGGCCGATCATGCGGCGCCCTGCCGCTATCGGGTCTTCCCCCGCGCAACGAGCGCATAGATAACGCGCCCGCGAACCGAGTCGAAAGCGGTTCGCGGGCGCGTTCGCATGAAACGATGGCGGCAGAATGCAAGATGCCGGGGCTTTTCGAGGCCGTCGGCGGCTACAGGATCCCGAGCGCCTTTTCGACGCGCATAGCGAGCTTGAAGGGACAGACGCGCGATACGGCGTAGAGCGCCTTCATATCGAGGGAGGGGATGCACAGGCTCTTGCCGGCGCGGGATGCCCTGAGGGCGGCGTCCGCGACGTCGGGTGCCTTCTCGAAGCCGATTGCGGTCATCGCCTGTGCAGCTGCGGCATCGCCCGGGGCGTCGAGGAACTCCGTCTTCATGAATTTGGGGCACACCGCGGTGACATGGATGTCGACCGAGCCCAGCTCGGCGTCGAGGGAGCGGGAGAGGTCGAGGAGGAAGCGCTTGGATGCCGAGTAGACCGCCAGGCGCGGCTGCGGAATGAACGCGGCGACGCTGGCGATGTTGATAATGCGCGAGCCGCCGTACATGTAGGGGAGGCAACGGTAGGTGAGCTCGACGGGCGCCCGCATGAGGAGCGCCATCATCTTGCCCGCGCTCTGCTGCTCTTGTAGGGCGAAATCGCCGAAGGTCCCGAAGCCCGCGTTGTTGACGAGCAACGCGACGCGGAGGTCGTCTTCTTGCGCGAGCGCGTTCCCGATGGCGTCGAAGGAGTCCTGCTGGGTGAGGTCGAGGCAGAGCGCGCGAACGGGGGTGGCGCAGGTACGCTGCAGGGCTTCGAGGCGCTCGGTGCGGCGCGCGACGACCCAGATCTCGTCGAGTTCGCCCATCTCGCCCTGGTCGAGGCGGCGGGTGAGCTCTCGTCCCAGGCCCGACGAGGCGCCGGTGACGATGGCGATGTTCTTCATGGTTCTTCCTTTTGCGGTCGGGGTTGTGCACTTGAAACGATTTGTTCCCAAAAGAAGCTGCCTTCAAACGAGGCGTGCCGGCCCGCACGCGTCCGAATATATATTGCTACCTGTGGTGATTGTTGCAAATGCCCGCATGTTCTCGCATAATAGCGAGTAAAATGTTCGCGACGGAAACACGCAGATGAAACGAACCAATTAATCCGTTGCCTGGAGGGCGCCTACGGGTCGCCCTACCTCTTATCCTCGCGAGCGTTATGGGGCGGTCGCCGTGCGGCGACCGGCCTATCATGCAGAGACATCGAGGCGGGAGGATTCGTCCATGGCGTCACAGAAGCATACGCATCGTTCGGCTGCGATCGGATTGTCCGGCGGCCTTGCACTTGCCGTGCCCCTGGCGGCTTATGCCGCGACCCTGCCGTTCGATGGCGTGCACCACGTGGTGCGCACCACGGGCCTGCCGTTCGCGCTCGGTGCCTTTGCCGGCATCGGCTTCTACGCGGTGTCCTCGGCGTTTTACGAGTCGCGCGAGGAAGCGGGGGAAGTCGAGCAGGCCGCTTCGAACGAGTCGAATTCCGCTACCGGTAGGCTGGATGGTGGAACGGGCATGTTCCGTCGTTGCGGCGCGGACGATTCCGTCCCCGTGATCTCGCGTGCCGTGGACGCGATGAGCGAGGCCGAGGCATGGGCCGAGATCGACCAGCTCCTCAGCGAGGATTCCCGTGTATCCTGCGATGCTGCGACGTCGAAGGACATTTACCAGATCGCGTTCGAGGAACTCGCCCGCGCCGCTTCATCGTCTCCCGATTCGACCCGCGCGACCGCTGCAGCCGGCGGCGCGACGGCATCCAGGCAGGCGTCCGCCGGGGCCCCTGCCTCCGTTTCCGCTGACGCGCGCGATGCTTCGGCCGCTGCCGGGTATACGGCCGGGATGTCGGTGCCCGCGGCGGATTCGGCCGGCGACGCGATGCAGGCGACCTCGACCGGCCTCGATCCGGATGGGCCGTCGGGCGCGTTTGCCGTGACGGATGACGTGGTCGCCGCCGTGCTGGCTGCCGACGCTGCCGCTAAAGCTGCCGCCGCTGCCGTCGATGCCTCTGCCGGCGCACCCGCAGCCGCCGAAGGCTTCTCGATGGACGGCGACACGCCTATGGCGTGCGCGGACGATACCGCGGTTCAAGAGGTCGTTATGGCCGATTACACCGGCCACGAGAGCATGTGGGCGCGCGCTATCGCGATTCTCGAGGATGATGCCGCTTTCGATCCTGCCGATTCTCGCCGTCCCGAGCATGCGCCCTGCGCCGGCTGCATCGGCGGTACGATGCGTACGAGCGCCGTGGCCGAGACCCCGCGTACGATGAGCATACAAAGCCATGTGAACGAGATCCTGAATCAAGAGCTTGAGCGGCTCGAATCCCAGGAGCTATGCAAGACCGGCCATGAATATCTCCGCGTGATTCAGGGCGGCACCGCTTCGACGCCCGCTTCGAAGGTGGAGGCGTAGATGCGACAGTTTCGCTCGATCTCAAGGCCCTGGGCGCTGGCGTCGCTGGCGATGGTCGCAATCATCTGGGGCAACTCCCTCGTTCCCGGAACCGCGAGCGGGGAGACCAGCCACGCGGTGCTCGAGATGGTCCACGCGTTCCTGCAGGGGCTCGGCCTGCCCTACGGATGGGTCACCAACTTCCTGGTGCGCAAGGCCGCGCATTTCACCGAGTATGCCGTGCTGGGCGTGCTCGTCTCCCAGGCCCTCGACGGCAGCCGCAGGTGCGAGCCCACCGCGCTTCTTGCCGCGGTCGGTGTCCTCGTCCTCGTCCCGTCTCTTGATGAGACCATCCAGTTGTTCGTGAGCGGCCGCGCCGGCCAGCTCGCGGACGTGCTGCTGGATTGCTGCGGAGCCGCGTTCGGCGTCGCGATCCGCTGCCTTGCATGCAAGCTCGCGGCCCGCCGCGGGGCCGCGCGGACGAACCAAGCGGACGGCGCCTGATCGATCGGGCCTCCGTGCACCCGGGGCCGCCGGCTGCGGCCGCGGCATCGTCTGCGGGCCTTGTGCGCATCGCGGCCCGCGCCGCCGCTTCGTCCAGACGGCGCGGGCGCTTGCCGTACGAGTCGATGCGCTGTGCATCGCGGTTTGGGCGCGTCTTGCGGGTCGCTCCTGCTTTTCATCGAGTGCCAGGAGCGTCTCGGCGGGCGCGCTTCCGTTCGGATCGGAGGGGCGAAAAAAGTATCGAAAACTTTTTCAAAAATCCCCCTTGCATCGCAAAGAATTACGTTGCATAATTATCTAGCGCTTCGCGCGAGTGAAGACATGGTGGGTGTAGCTCAGTTGGCTAGAGCGA
>CAUWGM010000016.1:0-43098 GCA_963558435.1 uncultured Collinsella sp. | reverse complement strand
TCCCCGGGGGCGGGGACGTTTTGCCACTTGACAATGTTCAACTCATATTAAAAGGAGGAGGTCGTTACTATCGAGTCGCGTATCTACGGCAACGTCCTGGCTCTCTTTGCCGTTTTTGCTGCGATCTTCACGCTGGTGAACGTTAACGCGGCGGGGCTATCAGCCGATATTACGACCGCGAGGTTCGTGGCGCTTGACCTGCTGATTATCGGAGGGTTTCTTATTTTGCGCATGCGATCAAGGTCTTTCTCGTGAAGGATGAGACTGAGAAATCACGTACCCCGCTCGTGTTGGGCATCTCCTTCATCGCCGGCGCGGTGATTCTGGCTCTGCTTTAAAGTGTTGGCTGACGATTAATGCGCAGGCCGACGAGAAAAAGAATTCGCTTTGTTAGGGGCATCGGCAAAAGTCGATGCCCCTTTCTTGTATGTTGAGATTGCTGGGGAGCGCGGGCAACTGCGGTTGTGCTTGTTGGGGCGACGTTGAGCGCTCCTATGATGGTGCAATTGCGGATGAGTTTTGCTATAGGGGCATGAGATGATGGGGCATATGTGAACCGCGTGATATTGGTTCGCCTGTCCGTCCTGGCTCATATTGGCGCGGGCGGTTGTTGGCCAACGGCGCCATCGCGGATGACCGTTGCTGCCATTGATATACGTGTGCCCGTGCAGGTTTACTGGAGTTAGACAATTAGCTTGAAACAGTAGATTGCCTGGACCTCAAAGGGCTATTCTTGATATCAGCATCGATGAAAGGAAGGTGAGGGGATGCTGAGCATATTTGATGTAGCGGCAAGTATATTGGAAAACACTGGGTACGTGTCGACGATGAAGCTGCAAAAACTGGCATATTATTCTAAGGCATACTCCCTCGTGAACGATCACTGCCCGCTATTTGAAGAGGGATTTCAGGCATGGGTTAACGGTCCGGTTTGCCCCGAGCTCTTCGGTATCCACAGGCATCGATATGTCATTGGACCAGAAGAGCTTAGAGGTTACGGCGATGCATCGTTGCTGTCTAATCATGAGAAAGCGCTTGTCCAGCATGTTTGCAGCGTCTTTTCTGATTATGACGGTAATGAATTAAGCGTTTTGACGCATAAAGAATTGCCTTGGAGGCTGGCCCGCGAAGATTGTTCGCAGACAGACCGCTGCTCGCGTTACATATCCAACGATTCGATATATAGCTACTACAGTGATCCTGTTAGCGCCAATCCATTGTTTCGATAGGCGCGGCAATGGATGGACGTCTGTATTCTAAACACGAGGTTGCACATGCCGGTAAGGCAATTGCGGCGTATGAGGGCGCCTACAAGGAGCTGGCTGAGGAATCGGCTATTCTAGAGGCTTGGCGTCAAGCGCATAATCGGGTGATGATTGACGTTAAAGCGGAGCTCGCGCAACTTGTTATGGAGAAGTGCGGCTCCGCTGTTGTTGTGGGTCGTTTGAAGCGCGCGGATGCTATTGTTGCGAAACTGCGACGTACAGATGTTAATCATAAACTGTCCATGCTTCAAGACATCGCGGGCTGTCGCGTCATCGTTGATACCCTTGAAGAGCTTGAGCTACTAAGCTCGTTGATCATTGATCACTTTAACGTTGCTGCCAATGATGTTAAGGATCACATATCGATTGCGAAGGAAGACGGCTACCGCAGCCGTCATTTTAGGGTGCGTCGCAATACCAGCCAGTATGACGGTTTACGATGCGAGATTCAGCTGCGCACGCGTCTGCAACATTCTTGGGCGACCGCCGTTGAAGTGTACGATGTCATCTCGGGCTCGGATCTGAAAATAGGCAAGGGGTCAGAGGAGGAGCATCGTCTTTTTAAGGGGTTATCTCTCGCCTTGTCTATCAAGGAGTTTGGACAGGTGGAAGCGCGTGCCGATGAGTTGAAAGATGCCTTGGCAGAGGTGTCTTGCTTAAATAACAAGCTGAACGCATTGCAAAAGCTTCAAGCGAGCAAGGGTTCCGTATCAATAATGAATTCGGAGCAATATAGGAACAACGAGTATTGTCTTTTGTATATCGACTACGCTTTGCAGTATACGAAGATATACACCTATGATATGGATCACGCTGATGAAGCGAATAAAATGTACACGGAGTTGGAGCGGGCAAAGACTCCTATGCAGGATGTCTTGCTTGTCAGCGTTTCAAGCCTAACCAATCTGAAAAAAGCTTATCCAAATTATTCTGCGGACATCAGTTTGTTCTTTAACGAGGTTGATTGGCTGATGGATTGGATGAAGGGGCTCTAGTTTTAAGCTGACTGGGTTGGGCGATCCTATCAACGAGAGGGTAAAAGATTCTTTAAAGTTGGTTGGAAAGGGCACGGGGTTGCGCTTCGAGGGTGGTGGTCCGTGACGACGCCGCCGGGTGCTTCGACGAGGACGCGTGCCTTCAGCAGCCCTTGTCGGTTTCGATTTGGATGAGGCGGGCGTCCTTGCATTCACATCCCAGTTATCCGGCCTGTCGTATAGGATGGAACAGGGCGCCGGCCGTACCAGGCAGTCTATCGACAGGTTGCTGGACGGCGCCATGGTGAATCAGGAGCGCGTGGCTGCTGCCGCGGTGGCGCTCTCGTTGTGTTCTGCATGCATGGAGTTCCCCCGCTCCAAAGTTGGATCTTGTATACGGAAATGCTCTCCCTAAGGTTCTATACTATATGGGCTTTCGTTGCGAGATGACAGGATTAAACACTGCAAAGAGGTTCAGAGAAAGGCGACCCGTGCTTACGATTCACTTCGGCGATTTGGATAACGTCATATATAACACGTCCGTGTATTTCAACAACGTTATGTCGCCGGAGTGGTTGAATGACGAGCTCGCTCAAAGGATGATCAAGTCGATCGATCGCGCTACGGTTGTGGGACCCAATGCCGTTGACAGCAAGATTTTGGGCGTCATTCCCGTAGAAAAGCTATCGAGCGGCGTGAAGACCCTCTTGCTTTTGAGGTTTCTACCTGACAAGGTTTATAACG
Source organism: uncultured Collinsella sp. (assembly GCA_963558435.1). Taxonomy (GTDB): domain Bacteria; phylum Actinomycetota; class Coriobacteriia; order Coriobacteriales; family Coriobacteriaceae; genus Collinsella. The sequence goes on along the minus strand of CAUWGM010000016.1, from coordinate 40,115 downwards.
CGTCGAACTGTGGCGATAACTGTGCATATTGGATTTTGAAGATAGCGAAGATGCAGGACATCACCATCAATCTGTATCACATGATGGATTTCGGCAACCGCAGATTCACGGCGCGCGTTGCTAACACAGGAGAAATCATCCACACCATGGACGAGCTCGTGTTGATTGCTGCCGACTGCCTGAGGGGCGATTTCGCATGAGAGGGGAGCATCCGCTTACCGTTCGCAATAATAAGCTCCAGATCAAGTTGCCTATTCGTAGATGAGTTTGCTCATGCCGCAAGGCATAGCAGCAACTACTACGTGCTCGTGGCACGCGAGGCGCTGCCCCAGCTTCCTTACAGTGTTGATGAAATCTATGCTTACTCGCTTCAAGAAAATCCGGTTGTTTCTGCCCGAGTCATTTGAGTGGCTGGTGCTGAATTCATCCCTCTTCAGCGATGCGAGAACGCGGGACATCTTGTTGAATCCAGCGGATCATATCGAGAGCGCCGATTTCTTCAGCTGGGAACAGTTCTTCACGAAGGAGCTCGTTGTGATAACGGCGGGTACGTATTTGGCTTACCAGAAGAATAGCCTCAACACTGCTTATCTTCAGCCAAAGGAAATGTCGGCGCTCAAAGAACAATTGCCTAATTTGGGAATCTAGATTTACCATCTTCACAGGTCCGCTGTTCCCAATCGTCATCAATAATCTTTGCTATATCCAATAGCAAAGAAAAAGTGCGCTATAACAAATAGTAAAGAATAACTGTGCTACTATGAAGCTGTTCGAATACATGTGAGCAGGGGGTGGCCATGCAGCAATGCGCAGCGCTTATGGTGGATATCCGCGATTCGCGCAAGATGACCGAAGCGAGGCGACAGGGCGTGCAAGACGTGATGGGCGCCTCGCTCGCGTATCTCAATGTCTTGTTTCGAAATGATCTGTTGCGAGAGGTCGTCTTTAGTGCGGGGGATGAGGTCCAGGGCCTGTTTTCCAGCGCTGCGGCGGCGTACTTGTACCATCGGTCGCTGTCGTTGTTGGTGGTCCAGGCGGACCTGCGCGGGGGCGTGGGCTGCGGCGCGTGGGATGTGCGGGTAGCCGATGCGCCCTCTACGGCGCAGGATGGCACGGCGTACCATCACGCGCGCGATGCTATCTCCTATGCCAAGAAAAGCAGGCTGTACAACTTCGCCATTTCATCTGGCGACCCTTCGTCGCCGCACACGGTGTCGGCCAACTATCCGCTCTTGCTATCTGCCCGGCGTACGACGCGGCAGGCGGAGCTCGCGCGTCAGGTCGAGCTGCGATACCCTATGGCGCTCCATGTGGCTGATGTCGCTTCCGAGCCCGCCCGCGCCCAGCTGCCGGAGCTGCTCGCCGTTATCGAGCGCGTCGAGGGGCGTGCCGGGTGCTTCGATGAGGACGCGTGCCTTCAGCAGCCCGTATCGGTTGCCGATTTGGATGAGGCGGGCGTCCTTGCACTTCCGTCGCAGCTGTCCGGACTGTCGTATAGGATGGAACAGGGTGCCGGCCGTACCAGGCAGTCTATCGACAGGTTGCTGGACGGCGGCATGGTGAATCAAGAGCGCGTTGCCGCGGCGTTCGTGGCACGCGCACTGCTGGAAGAGGAAGCTGGTGGCAATCGTGGGTGAGGCGCTGTGCTTGCTGCTCGCCGGGCACGCGGTGGGCGATTTCTGGTTGCAGTCTGATGACCTTGCGAGCAAGAAGGATCGCTCGGGTGCAGCGATGCTGCGACATGGCGTCATCTATGCGGCGGCCATGGCGGTGGCCGCCGCCCTCGTCGCTATCGGCTTGCGCTGCGACCCGTGGGCGGTGCTGGTTGCTTGGGTCGGCCTGAGCCTCGCCCATGCGCTCATCGATGGCATCGCGCGCCCCGTGCTGAAGCGCCTCTGCCCCGGCGACCTGCGTCGGTTGCTCCTGGATCAGGCGCTCCATCTTATCTGCTGCGTTCTGGCGGTCCTGTACCTGGCACCGCGCGGCGCGGTCGGGCTCGCGTCATATTGGAGCGAGACCTTGGTGTGGGCCGCCTTTCTGTTGTTGAGCGGTGCACCCGTATGCGTGCTGGTCAAGCTGGTGCTGGGCGAGCTTCGCGAAGTGGCGCACGATGCCTCCAGCGATACGGTGCAACCAGGCGAGCCCGTCAACTCGGGCCGTGTGATCGGCATCCTTGAGCGCCTGCTGGTCTGCACGCTTACGCTGCTGGGGGAGTTCAGCGCCATTGCCTTCGTCATCACGGCCAAGAGCATCGCCCGCTACGAGAAAATGAAGGACGATAAGGTTTTCGCGGAGATCTACCTTGTGGGAACTCTGGCCAGCGTGGCGGGCGCCATCGCGGTGCCGCTGCTCGTGCGCTGGATGGTGGCGCTGTAGGCTGCGCGCGGCACATGGGTCTCGAGTGAAGGATGCTATGATCCGCAGCTTTCAGGCGTTTGGACTCGGGCGCCAAATAAGAAAAATCAAAATGTTGCGCAACAAATCGTAGGGAAGTGCGCATAGGCTAAAAGAAGCCCGCTTCCGCGTTTCCAATGTGTACCGAGGGTCTTTATGTTTACACTTTGTGCGGAGCGAACCTTGGCGCCCCTGGGCGAGGTGCCATCGGTTGCGCGTGCACGCGCGACCCGCATAACGCCGTGCCATTCGTTTCGCTGCCGGGCACGGCGTTCTTTTCGGCCGGTCCATCGGGGGACCGGCCGTTTTTGTTTGACGGCGCGTGCGTTATGGCGGTTTGAGGCGTGCGGTGCACGACGCGTATGGAACGTCCGGACGGACACGGTAGTCGTCGTTGCCGTCACGCTGCCTCGCATCAAAACGGAGCGGGGCCCGAGCACGCGCTGCGCGCCCGGGCCCCGCTGCGGCTAATCGGCCTTCTCTATGCGGTACAGGTTGACGGGATACTTCACCAGGATGCCCGAGGCATCGGCCTCGACGGCGCGGTAGCCCTGCTTCCCCAGCGCCCTGTTGGCGTCCTCGAGGCTATCGGGGTTCTCGAGGATGAGCCAGTAGGTCGAGCTCGGGTCGAGCCCGGGTGCGCTCTCGCTGCTAAACGGGTCGTTGGCGTTGTCGGGGAAGTATACGGAGAGCACGGTCCAGTCGAGGGCGTACGTGTCGGTGAGGAGCACGTCGCCGGGCTCGATGTGGTCCTTGAACTCGTCGAGGGTCTGCTCGTGGAAGTCGTAGCGGCTGAAGGCGTTCGACAGGCTCCGCGCATATGAGGGTGCGCCCACCAGGGCCACGAGCAGCGCGATGCCCCACACGAGGTAGGGCTTCGGCAGGGCGCGCGACGCCATGACGGAGAGCATGAGCCACGCGATGGGCGCGATGGGGAACAGGTAGCGCGTGATGAGGAACGGGTGGACGGCGTGGGAGAGGCCCAGGCCTACGAGGATGGTGCCCAGCCAGGCGAACATACCCGCGACGAGCCACGTGCGCAGGACGAGCGTCTGGTCGTTGTGGCAGCCGTGGTCTTGGCGTGCGCGGCGACGGGTGGTGTACAGGGTGATCGCAAACAGGACGAAGAAGGCCGCGAGCAGGACCATGCCCACGAGCTTGCCGCGTCCGAGCTGGAACGGGAACAGCAGGCAGGTGGAAAGCGACGGGATGTTCTGCAGCCAGAAGCCGTCCGACGAGCGCTTGAAGGTATCGAGCAGCACCAGCAGCCAGGGAAGGTAGAGCGCGAGCGCGATGGCGCAGGTGGTGATCATCTTCACCACGTGCTTCCTGCGCGCGATCGCGATCACCATGAGCGCGAACAGGATGAGGCCGGCGGCGAGGAAGCCGTAGTAGTGGCAATACGAGGCGAGCGCGGCGCAGACGCCCAGCGCGATGTGCGCGGGCCAGGAGCGCTTCTCGAGGCAGCTGTAGAGTAGGCAGAAGCACGCGAACACGAAGAACGCCGTCCAGGAGTACATCCGAAGCTCGGTGTTGTAGGTGATGGCGTTATGCATGAAGGCGCAGCACAGCATGGTGCAGGCCGCCACGCCGTTGCCGAACTTGCTGCGTACGAACGTGAGCGAGAGCAGAAGCATCGCGCCGTACGGGATGAGCGACGCGAGGCCGTAGGCCCAGGCCTGGTCGCCGAAGAGGCGGTAGAGGGCCATGAGGACGGCGTAGAAGAAGGGCGGGTGCACATCGGCCGCCGTCGCGGCGAGCATCTCCTTGAAGCCCATGTGCGAGAGCAGGACCGAGAAGCACTCGTCGCTCCAGAAGTCGTAGGGGAAGATGCGCGGGACGTAGATGCCCAGCAAGGCGATCGCCAGCAGCGCCAGCAGCGCGGTGCCGATGCGGCGTCCGCGGCGCGGCCCCGCGGTCTTCGCGGCGGCGAGGTCTTCGGTGGCTGCGGCGGGCTCCGCCGCCGGACGGGAGGCTGCGCCTGCGGGGCGCAGGGCGGTTGCGGGGTGTGAGGCGGCTGCGGGGTGTGAGGCGGCTGCGGGACACGGGGCGCTTACGGAGGCGTTGCCTGCGCCCGCCGTTGGGCGCGCTGCGGCGGCGCCGGGTGCAGATGATGCGAGGTCGTTATGCATGGTGCTTCCTTCTGGTGCCGAATGGCGTTCGGTGGGCGGGGTTCTGGCGCGGTGGCGTTCGGATGCGCGCTAGCGCTGCGGCGCGGCGGCGCCTTGTGCTGCGAGGGGTTCGGCAGCGGGGCGCTCGACGGCGGTGTGCCCCGGCACGGCGCCGGGGTCGTTCGGCCGCGCCGCCGCCGGCTGCGGCTCGTCGTGCCAGTCATGCGCTCGCGGCTCCACGTTGGTCTCGCGTACGAGGTAGAGCGGGCGGCGCTTGGTCTCGAGGTACGTCTTCGCGAGGTACTGGCCCATGATCCCCAGGCATAGCAGCTGGATGCCGCCGAGGAACGTGATGATGCATGCCAGCGACGGCCAGCCCTGCACGGGGTCGCCGAACAGCATGGCGCGCACCAGGATCACGAGCATCGCGAACAGCGCGGCGATGCACAGGACGATGCCGGTGAGCGAGGCGAACGATAGCGGGGCGGTGGAGAAGGCCACGATGCCGTCGAGCGCGTAGAGCAGCAGCGAGAAGAAGCTCCACTTGGTCTCGCCGGCGGCGCGGTCCGCGTGCTGGTAGGGGACCCACACGTTCTTGAAGCCCACCCAGCCGAAGATGCCCTTCGAGAAGCGGTTGTACTCGCGCAGCGACAAGATCGCGTCCACCACGGGCCGGCGCATGAGGCGGTAGTCGCGCGCGCCGTCGACGATGTCGGCGGTCGAGATCTTCTGGATGATCTTGTAGAACTGGCGGGCGAAGAACGAGCGGATGGGCGGCTCCCCGTCGCGGTTCACGCGCCGCGCCGCCACGGAATCGGCGTTCTCGCGCTGCAGGGTGCAAAACAACTCGATCAGCAGCGAGGGCGGGTCCTGCAGGTCCGCATCGAGGATCGTCGTGTAGGCGCCGCGGGAGGCCTCGAGGCCCGCGTAGATGGCGGCTTCCTTGCCGAAGTTCCGCGAGAACGAGACCCAGCGGATAGCGAGGCGCCCGGCGAGCCGGGGGTGCGCCGGCGGGTCGGCGGGCATCTGCTTGACCACCTCGAGGGTGCGGTCGCTCGAGCCGTCGTCCACGAAGATGAGCTCGAACCGCAGGTTCTCGTCCACGCTCTCGACGAGTTCGTCGAGGGTCGACGTCACCTCGTCGTAGAAGTAGGGGAGGCATTCCTCCTCGTTGAAGCAGGGCACTACCAGCGATAGGGTCTCGTCGTGCATATCGGTCACCTTACAGCGGGGCTATATGGGAATAATCGGTCGATATTCGAGTATAGCGAACTATCGCGCGGGCGTTCGGCTGCCGCGGGACGCGCTCTTTAGGTCTGTTGTGCGCCGTTGGCGAATGTTGCGCAACAAAGCACCGGTCGGAATTGCTAAACTTTGTATAACGTTTGCCAACCGACAGGAGGAATCATGGGAGATGTCGTCAAGATCGCCCTGGGTATCTGCTTGGGCCTGGCCCTGTTCGCGTTCTGCGGGTAGCCGGGCGGATGTCCCTTCGCCCGCATGTCGCCATGGGGAGCCTTCGATTGGATGACGGGGTGGCGCTCGCCGCGCTCGGCGCGTATCTATGCAATCGCTACCTCGTCTCCTTTGATTTCCTCATGCCCTATGAGGTCGCCCATTATCATTTCGGCGACTTCTGCGGCGGCGTGCTGTTTCCCGCCTATGTGAACTGGCTCACGCGGTGGATCATCGGCAGGGATGTCGTGACCACGCTGCCGCGCGAGATCGTGTGCGGTCTGGCCTGCGGCTTCGTGTGGGAGGTCCTCGCGCCGGCGGTGCTGCCCTTCAGCACGGGGGACCCGCTCGACGTCGTCGCGTACGTGTTGGGGTTCGCGGCGCACGGCGTCGCCTACCGTATCGCCTGCCGAGGCGAATCCGCGTAGTCCGCCTCGCGGGCGCCCGCTTCCTCCTTCGGTGCCGCGGGACGCCGGGGGTTTGCGCTCGCCGGATGCGCCCGCCAGATGGGCGCTGTGTAAAGAGTTTGAGTCATGCCGCGCGCTTGCGGCGCGCTGCTATCATGATGTGTGTTCCCACGTGCGTTGCGATACGCGAACGGTAGCGATTGTGTCCGCCAGCGTCGCGCCGCGTCCTTTCGCGGCCGGTGTTCGGCAGGCGCCTCGCACGCGTCTCCGCCAGTCCCTCGGGGTGCCGGACGGAACTTCGCGCCACATCGCCACATCGCCGCATTCGCTTCCGCGCGTGCACCGTAGATGATCGGAAAGGTTTCTAAGATGAAGTACTTTGGCACCGACGGCTTCCGCGGCCGCGCAAACGAGGGCCTCAACGTAGACCACGCCTTCAAGATCGGCCGCTTCGTGGGCTGGTATTACGGCGCGCGCCAGGGCAAGAAGGCCCGCATCATCATCGGTAAGGACACGCGCCTGTCCAGCTACATGTTCGAGTCCGCGCTCGTGTCCGGCCTCGTCGCCAGCGGTGCCGACGCCTACATGCTGCATGTCATCCCCACGCCGGGAGTCTCCTATGAGGTCGTTGACGGCGGCTTCGACTGCGGAGTCATGATCACGGCGAGCCACAACCCCTATACGGATAACGGCATCAAGCTGGTGAACCACGAGGGCTACAAGATGGACGAGGACGTCTTGGAGCTCGTCGAGGACTACATCGACGGCAAGAGCGAGGTTCCGCTGGCCACCGGCGAGAACATCGGCTGCACCGTTGACTACATGCAGGGCCGCAACCGCTACATCGCCAGCCTTATCTCTAGCTGCGGCTTCTCGCTGCAGGGTATGAAGATCGGCCTGGACTGCGCCAACGGTTCTGCCTCTAGCGTCGCCCGCCCCGTGTTCGACGCCCTGGGCGCGGAGACCCACGTGATCAACAACGCCCCCAACGGCTACAACATCAACGTCGCCTGCGGCTCCACCCACATCGAGGGCCTGCAGCGCTTTGTTGTTGAGAACGGCCTGGACATCGGCTTTGCCTACGATGGCGACGCGGACCGCTGCCTGGCCGTCGACGAGCGCGGCCACCTGGTGGACGGCGACCTGATCCTGTACGTGTGCGGCACCTATTTGAACAAGTACGGCCGCCTGGCCAAGTCCACCGTGGTCCCCACCGTCATGGGCAACTTCGGCTTCTTCCGCGCGCTCGAGGCCGCCGGCCTTAACTACGAGAAGACCGACGTGGGCGACAAGTACGTCTACGCCTGCATGCGCGAGAACGGCTACAACCTGGGCGGCGAGCAGAGCGGCCACATCATCTTTGGCGACCTTGCCAAGACCGGCGACGGCATCCTCACCTCGCTGCGCATCATGGAGGTGCTGCGCGCCGAGCGCGAGAAGCTCTCCGAGCTCACCCGCCCGGTCAAGCTGTATCCGCAGCAGCTGGTGAACGTGCGCGTGACCGATAAGGACGCCGTGATGAACAGCGAGGACATCAAGGCCGCCATCGCCGAGGCGGAGGCATATCTCGAGGGCAACGGCCGCGTCTTCGTGCGCGCGTCCGGCACCGAGCCGCTCGTTCGCGTGCTCACCGAGGCGCCCGACGAGAAGCTCTGCACCGAGGCGGGCGCCATCGTGCTCAAGGCGCTCGAGAAGTACAAGGTCTCCGAGTAGCCGTCGCGCTCTCGCGCAAGAACGCCGGCCCCGGTCGTCCGGATCCGCATATGCGCGCTCCCATGGGGGCGCGGATGCGGGCTCGGGCGTCGGGGCTTTTGCATGCGCGCCGTTTCCATTTTGTGCAGGTGCGCCCACTTTTTACGAATCGCGCCTTGTGTCGAAAAACGAGTGGGCTATGATTGCATCCGTTTTTTGGCGGAAGCCGAGCTATCGCATCTGTTTACAGGCATTATGCCAAGTGAGGAGCCATCAATGGATCCATACGTATTGACCTGCTGTTCCACCGCCGATTATCCGCTGTCGTTCTTCGAGCAGCGCAGCGTGCCGTTCCTGTGCTACCATTACGAGATCGCGGGCAAGCAGTATCTGGACGACCTCTACCAGTCCATCGCTCCCGAGGATTTCTTCGCGCGCCTGAAGGGCGGCGCCGAGTCGAAGACCTCGCAGGTGAGCATAGGGGAGTACATCGAGTTCTGGGAACCGTTCCTGCGCGAGGGCAAGGACGTGCTGCACGTCACGCTCTCGTCCGGCATCTCGGGCACCTACAATTCCGCATGCCTGGCCGCCCAGGAGCTCGCGGGCCGCTATCCCCACCGCACGGTGCGCGTGCTCGATTCGCTGGGTGCGAGTTCGGGCTACGGTCTACTGGTCGAGCTCATGGCCGACCGCCGCGACGAGGGGGCGACGCTCGATGAGCTGTATACCTGGGCCGAGGCGATGCGCCTGCGCGTGAACCACTGGTTCTTCGTGAGCGACCTCGATTGCCTGAAGCGCGGCGGGCGCGTGTCGAACGCCTCGGCGCTCGTCGCGACCGCGCTGAAGATCTGCCCCGTGATGAACGTGGACCGCACCGGCCACCTCATTCCGCGCGAGAAGATCCGCACCAAGAAGAAGGCCGTCGCCGAGCTGGCGCGCCTGATGGTCGAGCTTGCCGAGGGAGGCATCGGCTACGACGGCCTGTGCCGCATCTCCCATTCGGATTGCCTGGAGGACGCGCAGAAGCTCGCCGACCTGGTGGTGCGAAATATCCCCCTGCTTGAGGGGAAGATCAAGATCCATAACATCGGAACGGTCATCGGGTCGCATACCGGCCCGGGGACCGTGGCGCTGTTCTTCATCGGAGCCGAGCGCGAGGACTAGAGCATGCGCTCCGCCAGCAGCGCGGCGATCGCGGGGATGATGGCTAAGCCCATGCGGCCCTTGCCGCGCGGGAAGAAGAAGCCGGGGCGGTTCTTGCGCAGGCGCGGACGCGGGGAGTGGGCGCGTGCGATGGCCTCGTCGGTGAACGGTACGTCGGCGCGGGCGCTTTCCATGGGGTTCTCGGCGCTCGCCTTGATGGGGTCGATGACCGGACCGCCCGCGGGATTGACATCCGCCTCACGGTAGCGCTTCATCATGTCTGCCTGCAGCTGCTGGGCCGAGGGCGGCGTCCAGATGACGGCGTTGGCGCCGGCCTCGCGGGTCTCGCGAACGGAGAGCGAGGAGCGCCCGCCCGAGGCGATGAGCGGCATGTTGGGATAGCACTCGCGCAGCTGGCGCAGGACGTTGGGCGTGTCCTTGCCCGCCGCGACGTTGAGGATCTTGGCTCCGGCCTTCACCTTGGCGTGCGCGATCTCGTCGCAGCGGATGACGGTAGCGATTACGGGGATGTCGATCATGCCCGCGATCTGCTCGATCATCTCGGGGCTGGCGGGGGAGTTCACGATGACGCCCGCGGCTCCCTGCATCTCGGAGACCGCGGCGAGCTGGACGGAGCGCTTGCCCGCGGTGGTGCCGCCGCCCACGCCCACGAAGACCGGGCATTCGGCTACGGTGAGCAGCGCCTGAGTGATGGCGGGCTGGGCGGTGAAGGGGTAGACGGCGAAGATCGCGTCCGCGTTGGAGTTGCGGATGACGGCGACGTCGGTGGTGTAGAGCAGCGATTTGATGCGCCGGCCGAACAGCGTGAAGCCGCTGCACTCCTCCATCTCCTCGGGTACGGAGAGCGCGGCCTTGCGCAGGCGCCCCTCGATGGGCGCGGGCTCCAGCGGCAGGACGCCGCCGGGGGTTACCGCGGTGACGGGCTCCGCGAACTCCTCGGCGAACTCGACCTCGGAGAAGTCGATGGTCGCCTCGATGTTCTCGGGGACCTCGGCGGGTACGGGGACGGGCGGCTCGGGGGTTGCGACCGGGGTCGTGAAGGCGTCCGCGGGCGCATCGGGCCGGGGGTCGGGGACGCTGCCGGCGGGGGCAAAGGATGCCGGGGAGCCGACCGCAGCGGGCGCGTGGCCGTTGGCGGGTGCGGCGGCCGATGAGGTTGCCGGGCTATGGGCTTGGCTGGATGCGGGGGCAACCGGTTGGCTGAACCCCTCTGGCGTTGTAGATGCCTGCTGATTGGTATGCATGGAGTCCATGGCGTCCCCCTTACGTCATCGATTCAGCGATCGAACGTGATCGGCGAAAACACATCGGTTGTACCCGAGCCGAATGAGCTTATACCGAATCGGATTTTGAGTCCATGTCGAATCCGTAGATGGTAAAGCTGTTGTTTATACGATGCGCTACCCGTTGGTAGCGATTGGAAAGGCACATCTGCTAACCTGTGTGACATGTTGATAGGGTGCAGGGGACGGGGTCCCCTCGAGTGGAAACGGCGGTGACGCTTCTATGAGCGCTCTGACGGTGGTTGGCCCTGTGCTCGTGTGCATGGGGGCGATCTGCGGCGTGGCGGTCGTCTATCTTGCGGTGGCGTCGCTGCGAGACCGTTCGCGGCGCCGCGGCGAGGACGCCGCCCGCCGCGGTCTCTAGCGCGTCCACCTCGGCGCGCCGCGTCGCTATCGGCGCGTTCGCGCCTGCTTCTTGATCGCGGCGAGGAAGAAGCCCTCGAAGAGCTGGGTCGGGCAGACCGTGAGCGCGCCTTCTTCCAGACGGCACGGAAGCCGGGGAATCGCCTCGAGCGCGCCGTCGGGCAGCGCGATGGGCGCCAGCTCGCAGTCCTTGTGGCGCTTGAGCGCCGCCCGCACGATATCTTCGTTTTCAGCCGGAAGAATCGAGCACGTCGAATAGATGAGCGTGCAGCCGGGCTTCAGCACGGTGAGGCCGCGGTCGAGCAGCGCCGCCTGGGATTTGGTGACTTTTGCGAGCAGCTGGGGCGTGATGCGCTTGCCCGCGCGCTCGTCTCCTGCGCGGACCGTGCCCGTGCCCGTGCAGGGTGCGTCCAGAAGCACCTGGTCGAAGGAGAAGAACTCGTCGAGCCGGCGCGCGTCCGTGCGGAGCACCTGCGTGTTGCGCACGCCCATCTTGGCGAGGTTGTATTCGAGCTTTTCGGCGCGCGGCGCGTTGAGCTCGCAGGCCATGATGCGCGCCTCGCCCCCGCTTAAAGCTGAGAGCTGGGAGGTCTTGCCGCCGGGTGCCGCGCACATGTCGAGGACGTCTGCGCGGGGACGCGGCTTGAGGACGAGCGGCGGCAGCATCGAGGAGAGGCTCTGGAGGTAGATGCCGCCGGCGCGGTAGATGTCGAGGTCCCACAGCTCGCGCTCGCGGATGCCGGACGCCACGAACGCGTCGGGGTACCAGGGGACGGGCTCGGCGGCGATGCCGGCCTCGGCGAGCGCGGAGGCGACCTTCTCGGCGCTCGCCTTGAGCGTGTTCGCGCGGAAGGTGACCGGCCGTTCGTTCGCCGCGCGCAGCCCGTCGAAGACCTCGCGCGCGACATCGGGCGCGTACGCTTCCGAAACGCGCTGGGTGAGGAATTCGGGCAGATCGGCCGCCTCGTTCATCGGTGCTTCTTGCATGGGTGCTTCACTCCCGGGTGCTTCTGGCATGGCATTCCCCATGCCGTATCCATCGTATGCGTCCGCCCTATTGTGGCAGATGCGCCGCGCCTCGCGGGAGGGGAGGGCGAGGGAACACGAAGGGCTTACAGGCACCGGCACGTCGCTGCCTACGGCTGCGGTACGCGGACGCGCCGCGGCCCATGGGCGAGCTACGGGCGGAGGACGCGCCGCGGCCCATGGGCGAGCCGCTGCCCGCGCGCCGCGGCCTACAGCAGGGCGCCCAGGGCGATGAGCGCGACGGCGCCGAGGCAGGCGGCGATGTCGATGCCGCGCATCGGGTAGCGCTTGTAGGAGCTCGCGCGCGTGCGCAGGTAGAAGCCGCGCTGCTCGGCCGCGAGCGCGCAGGAGTCGGTCTTCGAGACCGATGAGATGAGCAGCGGGATGCACAGGGGCAGCATCAGCTGGAGCTTCCGAACCGGGTTCTTCGTGTCGTACTCGATGCCGCGGGCGGTCTGCGCCTCCATGATCGCGTTCATCTCCTGTCCGAACAGCGGTACGAACCGCAGGGCGGTGGTGAAGGCGAATGCGTAGCGATATGGCACGTGGAGGACCTCGACGCAGGCGTTCGCCAGGTCGTTGAGGCGCGTGACGGTGAGCACGAGCACGAGGGGGAGCGCGACGCCCAGCAGGCGCAGGCACGCTTTCGAACCCGAGATCAGGCCGTCGGTGGTGACGAAGGCGAACAGCGGGTCGCCTCCGCGCACGAAGGCGCACTGGAGCATCAGCATGAGGAGGGCCAGGGGCACCAGGAGCTTGAGCAGGGACACCAGCCGGTCGAAGACGCCGGCATGGAGGCCCGTGGCGAGCGTGAGCGCGAGCAGGCCCAGCAGCGCGGGATAGCCGCTCGCGAGGAACGTGGCGATGATCACGCCGGATGCGAGCGCGAGCTTGGCGACGGGGTTCAGGCGGTGGAGGAGCGTGGAGCCGTCCACGTAGTCGATCACGTTAACCATGGCAGATGAGCTCCTCACAGGTGGAAACGATATGGGAAACCTCGCCGATGCCGGCGAATCGGGGCGATACGCGGGTGGCGAGCACGGACGAAAGCGCGATGACCTGCGGCGGCGTGATGCTCGCCGCCTCCATGAGCGGCTCGTCGGCGAAGACGGCGCCAGTCTTTCCGCGCTCGAGGATGCGGCCGTCCGCCATGACGGCGAGGCGCTCGGCGAAATCGGAGACGACCTCCATGTCGTGGCACACCATGAGCACGGCGCTGCCGCGGCTCGCCATGTCGCGCACGGTCTCCATCACGGTCATGCATTCGCGGTAGTCGAGGCCGCTGGTGGGTTCGTCCAGGATGACCAGCTGCGGGTCGAGGACGACCACGCTGGCGAGGGCGACCATCTGGCGCTGTCCGCGCGAGAGCGAGAAGGGGGCGTCGGCGGGGTCGAGGCGGAAGCGCTCGATGACCGCGGCGGCGCGCTCGCGGGCCTCGGCGGCGGGCGCGCCGTGGAGCTCGAGGCTGAAGGCGACCTCGTCGAGCACGGTCTCCTTGCAGATCTGGCGGTCGGGGTTCTGGAACAGCGTCGCCACGTGCGCCGCGATCGCCGACACGGGGGTCGCGCGCGTATCGAGACCGGCGGAGACGACGCGGCCCTGCTGCGGCTTGAGCAGGCCGTTCACGAGCTTCGTGAGGGTGGTCTTGCCCGCGCCGTTCTGGCCGACGACGCCGACGAGCTCGCCCGCGCGCACCGTGAGGTCCAGGTCGCGGACCGCTCCGCCGCCGCCCGGATAGGCGAACGACGCGCCCTCGACGGAGAGCACGACGGGCGCGGTTGCGGAGGGGCGGGCGGCTGCGGGTTCGGGCTCGGGCGCGGGCGCGACGGCCGGGCGGGCGGCCGCGGGCTCGGGTTCGGGCGCGACGGCCGAGCGGCTGGGCGCGGGTTCGGGCTCGGGCGCGGATCCACCGGCGGGCGCGCCGGCTGCGGACACGCGGTTCGATACGAGGCGCTCGATCATGTCCGCCGCCTCGGCGACGTTCAGGCACGGCTCCTCGCCGCGAACGAGCCCGCGCGCCGCCAGGCTGTTGTAGACGCGCGTGACGCGCGGGCTGTCCACGCCGATGCGGCGCAGGTCGCCCGCATGGGCGAAGACCTCGCGCGGCGTGCCGTCCAGCGCGATGCGCCCCTCGTCCATGACGACGATGCGCCCGCAGAACTCCGAGAGCAGCGCCACCATCTGCTCGATCACCACGACGGTGACGCCCGCCCGGCGGTTCACCTCGCGAAGGGTCTCGAACACCATGCGCGAGCTCACGGGGTCGAGGGCGGCGGTGGGCTCGTCGAGCACGAGGACGCGCGGCTCCAGCGCGAGGATCGCCGCGATCGCGACCTTCTGCTTCTGACCGCCCGAAAGGGTGGCGATCTCGCGGTGGCGCAGGTCGGCGATGCCCGCCGCATCGAGCGCGCGCCGCATGCGCTCCTCGATGCGGTCGTGGGCGACGCCGAAGTTCTCCAGGCCGAACAGCAGCTCGTCCTCGACGACCGAGGCGACCATCTGCGCGTCGATGTCCTGCGCGACGCTTCCCACGACCCGCGCGATGTCGGTGAGCGAAATCTCGCAGGTGTCGCGGCCGTCCACGTGCGCCGCTCCGTAGAAGGAGCCGCGGTGGTGATGCGGGATGGCGCCGCAGAGGGTTGCCGCGAGCGTGGACTTTCCAGCACCCGAGGGGCCGATGACGCCTACGAACTCGCCGGGGGCGATCGAGAGGTTCACGTCGCGGAGCGCCCGCGCGCTCGCCTTGTCATATGAGAACGAGACGTCTGTGAGGGAGATGATCGGTTGCATGCGTGCCTTCCAAGGGGATCGGATGGGTCGGGGCGATCGCGCGGGTTACTCCTCGATCTTGAGCGCCTTCTTGATGGGCAGGTACAGCGCCTGGACGAGGATCGCGTTGAAGACGGCGGTGGCGAACACCACGGGTAGCATCGCGGCTGCGAGCTCGGCGGCGGCGCCGACCATGGCCATCTTGATGAGCATGAAGACCACGCCGGAGAGCAGGGTCGTGACGAAGGTGCCCAGAAGCGGGGTTACCTTGGCTGCCGCGCCGCGCATGCCCGCGCGTACGACGAGCGCCATCACCACCGCGGAGATGCCCTCGGCGGCGAAATCGATGAAGGGAGAGGTGGTGGTGAGCTGGATGACGGCTGCCGAGATGAGGCCGATGACCAGCGCCTGGCCCACGTTGGGGCGAATGACCAGGATGGTGAGGCAGAACGCGGAGATGATGAACTCCGGGCTGATCATGCCGGCGGACATGGCGGAGATGGCCTTGCCCACGGTGAAGTTGAGGATGAAGCCCGCGGCGAGCAGGATGGCGAGCAGGACGAGGGAGCGGATGTCGAGGCCTGAGCGGTCGGCGGTGGCGACGGTGCGGGCCTGGGTGTTCTGGGACATGATGGGTTCCTTTCGGGTGGGCGCGCGGGGCGCGGATGGGAGCGAGGGGCGGGGGCGCGTGATGCGAGCGGTACGGGTCGGGGCGCCGGGGACGATGGGTAAAGAAAAAGGCCCCCGGTCAAACCGGAGGCCTAGGATGCGCGTGGAGCTATGGCGCGATAGGACTCACCGTCGACCGACCGAAATCGCATCACGCCACCACCAGTTGTTAAGAGAGACGGATACCGCGTTCTGCATGTTGGTGGCTCCTTTCGATCGTCGGGCAAGGCGAATTCCTTGCGTATGATGGGAACTATAGCATACGGCGCGAAGCTTGCAACCAGCGTTCGCCGCAGGTTGCGAACGTGTTTCGCGCGTTGCGCCGGCGCGGGCGGCCGCTGGTGCGCGAAGGCCCGCAGGCGGGCTAGCTGCTGAGGTTCGAGAACTCGTCCACGATGAGGTCGAGGCAGGAGGGAACGGCGCGTGCGCGGAACTCGCCGGCGTTGCTGGGGATGAGCTCGCCGTCGAACTGCATCCCCAGGGAGGGCGTACAGGTGATGCGCGCCTCGCGCGCCTGGAACAGCGTGAACTGGGGTCGTCCCAACCCGGTGCCCGCCTTGTCGAAGACGCCCGCCAGAAGGGTGGGGAGCAGTTCGACGGTCTTCGCGGGCTCGATGACGGCGATATCGATGAGGCCGTCGTTCATGCGGCAGCCCGGGAACAGGTTGATCTCGTTTTGGATCACGGACGTGTTGCCCACCATGCAGCCGATGCCGTCGAGCTCGTGGACCTCGCCGTCGCATTCGACGGTGAAGTGCGCGACCTGCGGCGACGGCGTCGCCAGCGCCGAGAGCATGTAGGCGATCTCGCCCATCTCGCCCTTGGTGGCCTCCGCCTTCTGCATGATGGTGGCGTCGAACCCCGTGCCCGCGATGATGATGAAGCCGTGGCTGCGCTCAACGCCCTCCTCGTCCACCCAGCTCATCTCGCCGATGTCCGCCTTGACGGTGCGGCCGGCGCGGCATGCCTTGGCGAGGGCGGCCGCCTCGGGCGCGTTGCCGATGTTGTTGAAGAAGAGGTTGGCGGTTCCGGAGGGGAACACGAGGATGGGGACGCCCGTGTCGCGCAGGTGGTTGAGCACGTTCGAGACGCTGCCGTCGCCGCCGGAGACCACGATGCGGTCGAAGCCTGCGGCATCCGAGACTGCATCCTCCGGTTCCATCGCGGTGCCGATGAAGCGCATCACGATCTCGTCTCCCGGGGCGGAGAGCGCGTGGGCGAACGCGAAGATCTCGTCCGAGCGCGGGCCAGAGGCGGGGTTGTGGATGATGAGGAATCGCATACGTGCTCCTCTTCGTACGCGGGCGGCCATAGTGCTATCCAACCTTTCTACCCCCTTTTGGGGGATTGCAATCCGAATTCGGGTGTTTCGGAGTTTCTTCACGAGCCCGCGCGCAGCGACCCGGGCGGGCCGTGGGGCGAAGCGTGGCGCTTGCATGCGATTTGGATGCAAGCCGCTTATTCACGCTAGAATGAGATGAATTTGTGCATCGGCCGCCTTTTTTCGCGGGTTTGCCGGGTTCGTCCCGCAAGAATCCGCGAGGCTCGCCGCGCGGCGGCCCGCGGCTCTCGTCCATCTATTCGCCTCCGAGGAGTTTTATCACGCATGTACATTTCTACCAGCGATGACCTTTACGGGTTCTGCGCGCGGGCGCGCGCCTTCGACGCCGTCGCCGTGGACACCGAGTTCCTCCGCGAGCGCACCTACCATCCGCGGCTGTGCCTGGTGCAGGTGGCCACGCCCGAGGAGAGCGTCGTCGTTGACCCCATAGCCATCGCGGACCTCGGACCGCTGTGCGACCTGCTGGCCGACCCCGCCGTCGTCAAGGTGTTCCATGCGTGCTCGCAGGATATGGAGGTTCTCAACCACGCCCTCGGCGTGCTGCCGGCGCCCATCTTCGACACGCAGGTCGCCGCCGCGTTCCTCGGCGAGCGCGTGCAGAGTCCCTACAACGGGATCGTCCATGCGTTCTGCGGCGTCACCCTGCCCAAGAGCGAGTCGCTCACCGATTGGTCTCGCCGTCCGCTCACGCCCGAGCAGCTCGAGTACGCCATCGACGACGTGCGCTATCTCATCAAGGCGTACGACGTGATCCGGGAGCGCCTCGAGGAGCAGGGCCGCATGTCGTGGGTGCTCGATGAGCTGCGCCCGCTCATGGACCGCTCCCACTACGAGGTCGATCCGCGCACCGCGTTCAAACGGGTGAAGCGCGTGAACTCGCTGACGCGCCGGCAGCTGGCCGTCGCCCGCGAGCTGGCGGCATGGCGCGAGCGCCGCGCGGAGGGCGCGGACATCCCGCGCAAGTGGGTCATGTCCGACGAGGTGCTGCTCACGTTCGCGCGCCGTCCCGCCAAGACGGTCGACGAGCTCAAGCGCGTGCGCGGCACCGAGCAGCTCGGCGAGCCCGAGGTTCGCGCGCTCATGGCCGCGATGGAGCGCGGTGCGGCGTGTCCGGCGGAGAAGCTGCCGTTCCTGCCCCGTCCGCACAAGGCGCCCGCGCCCGAGCTCGAGAGCGTCATCGACCTCATGTACGCGCTCATCCGCCTGGTCGCGGAGCGTTCCGGCGTCGCGACCTCCATCATCGCCTCCCGCGACGACCTGTTCGAATACGTGAGCCACCCCGAGCAGAGCCCCCTGCGCGAGGGCTGGCGCTTCGAGTTGGTGGGTACGTTGATCGACGACCTGCTGCAGGGGAACATCGGCCTCACCGTGAAGGACCGCGCGCTGCAGATCCTCTAGGTGCGGCGCGGGTTTCGCGGCGGCGCCGAGGCCCCGGGCAGCGGCGCGTCCATCCGCCCGTGCGGAATGGGTGCGGCGCGGGTTTCGCGGCGGGGATTTGGGTATAAGCGAAGGACTGGTTCGACGCCCGGATGGTGTTCGGCGGCCATGTGCCCGCCGTCTCCGCCCGGCATAGGTTCGCTCGTCAAGGAGATGCTTGCATGTTCTATCCGGGATACTACGGCTTTGGCTACGACCCCGCCTACATCGCCCTCGTCCTCGTTTCCATGGTCCTGGGCTTCATCACCCAGGGCTACATCAATTCGACCTATAAGAAGTGGTCGCGCGTCCCATCGGACGGCGAGACCGGCGAGCAGGTGGCGCGCCGCATGCTCAACGCCAACGGCTGCGAGCGCGTGGGCATCCGCGGCGTCTCGGGCCACCTCACCGACCACTACGACCCCCGCGACAACAACCTCTACCTCTCGCGCGATAACTGCCAGGGTGGTTCGGTCGCCAGCATCGCCGTCGCCTGTCACGAGGCAGGCCACGCCGCCCAGCGCGAGCAGGGCTACTTCATGATGAAGGTCCGCCATGCCCTGGTGCCCGTCGTCAACTTCACCCAGAACGTGTGGATGCTCGTGTTCCTGCTGGGCGTGTTCATGAACGTCTCCGGCCTCACTACCGTCGCGGTCGCCCTGTTCGGCTTCACGGTCATCTTCCATCTGGTGACGCTCCCCGTCGAGATCAACGCCAGCAGGCGCGCCGTCGCCTATATCGAGCAGTCGGGTATGAGCGACGCGAACGTGCGCGGCGCGCGCCAGGTCCTTACGGCGGCTGCCCTCACGTACGTGGCCGCGGCCCTCACCTCGGTGCTCCAGCTGCTCTACATTCTCGGTCGCACGCGTTCCGACGACGAATAACCGCTTGTTCGGCTATAGAACGGCGGCCTGCTGGGCTTTACAATGAAGCGTGTCTGCGCGACGTGCCACCATGGTGCGCAGCAGGCACGCTTTTGCTTATGAGGAAGGAGGATGATGCGCGTGAACGGTTGGAACCTTACGGGCGGTTACACCGGTTCGGGCGCTGCACGGTCGTCGTCGACGGATGCCGCTGCGGGCGTCCGGGACGGCGCGGGCCCGGGTTCGGGGTCGGCGCTATCCGTATCCCAGGCGGTGGATATGGCCGCCGGCGCTCTCGACGCGATTCCCCAGATAACGGTGCTCGGCGAGGTGACGGGCTTCCGCGGCCCCAACGCCCGCAGCGGGCATTGCTATTTCCAGATCAAGGATGATTCGTCCGCCATGGAATGCATCATCTGGAAGGGCGCGTACGCCAAGCGCGCGTTCGAGTTGCGCGACGGTATGCAGGTGCAGTTCACCGGGCAGTTCAACCTCTACAAGCCCATCGGCAAGATGAGCTTCGTTGCGCGGTCCTTCACCTTGGCGGGCGAGGGCCTGCTCAGGCAGCAGGTCGCCGCGCTGGCGGAGAAGCTCCGCCGCGAGGGCCTGATGGACGAGTCGCGCAAACGGCGCATCCCGGCGTTCTGCTCGCGCGTGGCGGTGGTCACCTCGCTGTCGGGCGCCGTCATCGACGACGTCAAGCGCACGCTGCGCCGCCGCAACCCGCTGGTGGAGCTCATCTGCGTCGGCTCGAAGGTGCAGGGCGAGGGGGCGCCCGCTGAGCTCATCGACGGCTTGCGCCGCGCCGCCGCGATCGAGCCCGCGCCCGATTGTATCCTGCTGGTTCGCGGCGGCGGGTCGTTCGAGGACCTGATGACCTTCAACGACGAGTCGCTGGCGCGCGCGGTCGCGTCGTGCCCCGTTCCGGTCGTCACGGGCATCGGGCACGAGCCAGACAACTCGATCTGCGACATGGTG
Source organism: uncultured Collinsella sp. (assembly GCA_963558435.1). Lineage (GTDB taxonomy): Bacteria > Actinomycetota > Coriobacteriia > Coriobacteriales > Coriobacteriaceae > Collinsella. The sequence continues at coordinate 20,183 of CAUWGM010000016.1, read as the reverse complement.
GGGGACAGGCGCTGCTCCACGCCCACGGCGGCGGCGGAATCGGTGGCGCCGTCCATGGGCGAGCTGGCCGACGTGCTGGAAACCCGGTCGCATCGCCTTTGCCGGGCGCTGGACTCCATCGTGCTCGCGGGAAACGCCGCGGTCGACGGGGCGGCCCAGCGGGCCGACCGCGCGATGCGCGCGAATCTCTCGCGGCTGCGGATGGCCCTCGATGCGGCGGCCTCCCGCCCGTGCCTCACGCGGCCCGACGCGGTGCTCGAGCAGCGCGCGGCCGAGCTCGGCATGACGCAAGACCGCCTTGCGGCGGCGGGCGTCGCGGCGCAGCGGCGCATGGAGGGGCGTCTGGATGCGCTGGCGGCGCGCCTCGCATCGAGCACCTCGGGTATGGCGCCCAGGCGGCACGAGCTGGCGCTCGCGGGCTCCCGTCTGTGCCACGCGGGCGCCGCCGCGGTCGATCGCGCCGGGTCCGAGCTCTCGGCAGCCGCCGGCAAGCTCGATGCGCTCTCGCCCCTCAAGGTGCTTTCGCGTGGTTATTCCATCGCGTACGCAGACGACGTCGTGGCGACGTCGGCCGGGGCCTTCGCCCCCGGGGACACCATGCGCGTCCGCATGGCGGACGGATCGGTGTACGGAACGGTCACCCAGGTATCACCTACCTCGAATAGAACGGAGAACTAGCAATGGCCGAGGAGAAGAAGAAGGTCGAGGAGCTGTCCTACAAGGAGGCTTCGATCGAACTCGAGGGCATCATCCGCAGCCTGGAATCGGGCGACCTCGAGCTCGAGGAGTCGCTCGAGGGGTATACGCGCGGCGTCGAGCTGCTCAAGAGCCTGCGCGGTCGCCTGGCCGAGGCGGAGCAGAAGGTCTCCGTGCTCATGGCCGATATCGACGGTGGCGACCGCCTGGTCCCCGCCGAGGCCGCGAGCACCGAGGATTCGCTGAACTTCTAAAGCAGGCGGCGATGCCGGCACCGGTCGGCGTTCCTTGCTGTCCATCATGCGCCGGCGCCTTGCCGGCGGGAATACGCGCCCGGACCCGATGCTGCCCGGCGCTTCGAAAGGAGCCATCACCATGGAAGACTGCATCTTCTGCAAGATCGCTGCCGGGGAGATCCCCGCGACCGTCGTATATGAGGATGACCTGGTCATCGCGTTCGACGACTTAAATCCCCAGGCACCCGTCCATACGCTTGTTATCCCTAAGGCGCATCACGCGAACATCATCGACGGGGTGCCCGCTGAGACGCTCAGCGCCATGGTCCATGCCGTCGAGGAGGTCGCGCATGCCAAGGGGCTCGACGAGGGCTTCCGCGTGATCGCGAACACCGGCGAGATCGCGGGCCAGACCGTGCATCATTTCCACATGCACGTCCTGGGCGGCAAGCCGCTCGGCGAGAACCTGGTCTAGCGCCGTATCCGCCGTGCCGCTCCCGGTGGGCGGACCGCATCTCGGCAAGTCTCGCCCGACAGGTGGCCGCGGAGTGTGGGATTCGCGCAGAGTGCGGGCCCGTTCATAGAATGCTGGCCGTGCGGCCCGCTTCATATCGTATGATGAAGCGAGGGCCGTACGGCCTTCCGTATATTTCACAACCCGATGTATGTGGACAGAGATGGGAGATACATGAACGTTCTGGTTATCAACGCCGGTAGCTCGAGCCTTAAGTACCAGCTGCTCAACACAAAGTCCGGCGAGGTGTTCGCTAAGGGCAACTGCGAGCGCATCGGCATCGACGGCTCCTTCATCGGCCACGAGGAGATGGGCGTGAAGGGCAAGCTCGAGGTCGAGATGCCCGATCACAAGACGGCCATCAGCCGTGTGTTCGAGCTCCTGAAGACCGTCGACGTTCCCGTCGAGGGCATCGGTCACCGCGTCGTCCAGGGTGGTTGGTACTTCCCCGAGTCCGCCGTCGTCACCGATGAGACCCTCGCCCAGGTCCGCGAGGTCGCTCCGCTGGCCCCGCTGCACAACTACGCCGAGGCCGACGTTATCGAGATCTGCCGCGACATGTTCCCGGAGCTGGGCAACGTGATCGTTCCCGACACCGCGTTCCACTACAACATGCCCGAGCGCGCATGGCGCTACGCCATCCCGCGCGACGTGGCCGATACCTATCATGTTCGCAAGTACGGCGCCCACGGCACCAGCCACCGTTTCATCTGGCGTTTCGTGAACGAGTTCCTCGGCGGCGAGGCCCACAAGGTCGTGAGCTGCCACCTCGGTTCCGGCGCCTCGCTGTGCGCCATCGAGGATGGTAAGTGCATGGACACCACCATGGGCCTGACCCCGCTCGACGGCCTGATCATGGGCACCCGCTGCGGCACCGTCGACCCGGCTACCGTGTTCTACCTCAACCGCGTCGCCGATATGAGCATCGACGAGATCGATACTATGATGAACAAGAAGTCGGGCCTGCTGGCGGTTTCCGGCGTTTCTCCCGATTCCCGCGACGTGATTGCTGCCGCCGAGGGCGGGAACGAGCATTGCGCCATGGCCATCGAGATGTATTGCTACCGTGCCTCCCAGCTCGTAAGCGAGATGGCTGCGTCCATGCAGGGCTTCGACACCATGGTCTTCACCGCGGGCGTCGGCGAGCACCGCGCCTCACTGCGCGCCGACATCTCCGAGCGCCTGGGCTGGCTGGGTGTCGAGATCGACCCCGAGCTCAACAAGATCTATTCCGACGAGCCGCGCGTCATCTCCACACCCGAGTCCAAGGTCCGCGTCCTCATCGTTCCCACCAACGAGGAGCTCATGATCGCCCTCGACGTCGAGGCGCTCCTGGGTTAGGCCGCCGCGTCGTTTGATATGCACGACGACGCCCCCGCAGGTCCGTTGACCTGCGGGGGCATTTTCATGAAATGATTCGAGGGTCACTGCCGCGATCGGGTGCCTGGCTGCCCATCGACCCGGCTGCAGGGCGCATGCGGCTCGGTGCGGGGGACGGGCCGAGGCGGGGTAGCGGGCCGAGGCGGAGTGGCGGCGGCTCGGCGCGGTGCGGGGCGATGCTCGAGTTATTTGACCGTGAGCACGGGAATTTCCGACGTGCGCAGGACTCCGTAGCTTACGCTGCCCAGCATGCCGCGCAGCGCTCCGAGGCCTCGACGACCCATCACGATGAGGTCGCAGCCATGTTCGGACGCATAGGACGTGATTCCGTCGACGGGGGAGGGGGCGAGCTGTGCCTCGACGACGAGCTTGGCGGCGAGCGTCTCGGCGTCCTTACCCAAGATGCCTACGACGCTGTCATGCAGCTCCTGGTTGGTGCGCTTGGCGATGGAGGTGAGCATGGCGTCGTAGTTTTGGTAATCCATGAACGTGTCACCGAAGGCGTTTGGCGCGGAGAGCATCGACGGGGGCATGATGTCGCTTGAGACGACCATGATCACGTGGATGGTTGCCGCAGGGTCATCGCCGACCATGTCGATGGCCATATGGAGCGCGGCGCGGGCGTGGTCCGACTCGTCGAAGGGAACCAGTACGTTCTTGAAAAGCATGAGAACCCCTTTCAACTAGGTGGTTGGCTTCCGCGAGCTTGAAGCTTGACTTCTTTGTACCCCTGCGAGGGCGATGGCAATCGGCGCTCGGCGATCGCTCCGCATGGATCGTGCGAGGGGTGGCGCGGCCTTGGCGCTTACCGCTTCGCAGGCAGCCCCTTGATGATCCGCAAACAGCTCTTTAATGATCAAAAGCGCGGTTATGGCCTGCCTCCGAAGCTCTATTGGCACTAAATGCAAAAAATGAGTCTTTTTGAGAGCTCGAGATGCCGATGCATAAAAATATAAGCAACATATGTGTAATAACGCTATTCAAGAATGACCCGAGAAGCCTCGTTATTGGTATTTGTAGGAGGTTGAAGAGCCTCCGCACTCATTTTTAGGGGAATGAAGCACTGTGTTGTGCTGTCATAAGACTCAAAATCTGCATTTAGTGCCATCGGGTCTGGCTCAAGTCGTTTCCGAGCGCTAAATTACGTTTTATGCCGAAATACGTATGCAAATCTGTTGCAAGAATATTCATTTTGGAAGTGAATGGCCAAAGCGATGGGGCGCCCGAGCGATCGGGGTGGGTCAAGCGATGGGGCGCTTGAGCGATCGGGGCGACTAAAGCGCCCTGGAGACGGTCTAGGCTGCATGCTTAGTCGATGAGCGCATGCACGCGGGTCGCAGGAAACCAAATGAAATAACCTCCCATTCCCTGGACTGCGGTTCTCATGTCCAAGAAATGGGAGGCATCCCGATTGCGCTGGTCAATCGGGATGTTTCGTTACGCGAAACGCGCTACTCGGCCATCTGCGCCTGGACGGCGGTGATGGCGACGACGCCCACGATGTCGTCGGCGGAGCAGCCGCGGGACAGGTCGTTCACCGGCTTGGCGATGCCCTGCAGGATGGGGCCGTAGGCCTCGGCGCCGGCGAAGCGCTGGACCAGCTTGTAGCCGATGTTGCCGGTCTCGAGATTGGGGAAGACCAGGACGTTGGCGTGGCCGGCGACCTTGGACTCGGGAGCCTTGAGCTCGGCGACGGACGGGACGATGGCGGCATCGAGCTGCAGGTCGCCGTCGATGGCGAGCTCGGGAGCCTTCTCCTTGGCGAACGCCGTGGCCTCCTGGACCTTCTTGGCGGTGTCGCCGCCGGCGGAGCCCATGGTGGAGTAGGAGAGCATGGCGACCTTGGGCTCGACGTCGCCCATGAAGGTCTTGAAGGAGTTCGCGGAAGCGATGGCGATCTCGGACAGCTCGTCGGAGGTGGGGGCGATGTTGAGGCCGCAGTCGGCGAATACGAGCGTGCCATAGGCACCGAACTCGGGGGTCTTGGTGCACATGATCATGAAGGCGGAGACCAGCTTGGTGCCAGGGGCGGTCTTCAGGATCTGCAGCGCCGGGCGCAGGGTGTCGGCGGTGGAGTGGCAGGCACCGGAGACCAGGCCGTCGGCGTCGCCCATCTTGACCATCATGGTGCCGAAGTACGTGGCGTCCATGACCTGGGCGCGTGCCTGCTCGATGGTCACGCCCTTCTTGGCGCGGAGCTCGGCGAACTTCTGCGCGTACTCCTCGTGCTTCTCGGCGTTGCGGGGGTCGATGACGGTGGCGCCGGGAACGTCGATCTCGTCTGGGTTACCCAGGATGACGAGGTTGGCGAGGTCCTCCTCCACGATTTTCTTTGCAGCCTCGATGGTGCGCGGATCCTCGCCCTCGGGCAGGACGATGGTCTTCTTATTCGCCTTGGCGGCATCTTTCATACGGGTTAGGAAGTCACTCATGATTCTCCTCGGACTCTCGTCGCTCCCGTGTCCAGTTGACGTTCGGCATGGCGACCGCCCCAGAAACCAGGTGGTTTGCAGGGCGAAGCGGTCGTGATTCCTCGCATCGAGCTTGGGCATGTTGAGCATTCCTTGTGTGGCAGGGATTATTATACGGCGCTGAGCGCTATAATCGCTGTGACAATGGGCACGACTGTGCCTATCAATTACAAAAGTGCCCGCTGGCGCGTCCGGCCGGCCTGTTCAAGGAGTATCGATGCAGATCACTTCTGGTCTTCCGACTGGTTTCAACCCGCATGATTACGACATGATCGTCGTCGGGGCAGGATATGCCGGCGCGGTGTGCGCCCGCCGTCTTGCCGAGACCGTCGGTTTCCGCGTCGCCGTTCTGGAGCGTCGCGACCACATCGCCGGCAACGCCTACGACTATTACGATGAGGCCGGTGTCCTCGTCCATCTCTACGGTCCGCATATCTACCACACCTTCAACGAGCGCGTGCACGAGTTCCTGTCCCGCTTCACCGAGTGGACCGATTACCAACACAAGGTGCTCGCCAACGTCCACGGTACGCTCATGCCGGTGCCCTTCAACCACAAGAGCCTCCTGCTCGCGTTCGGCGAGGAGCGCGGCGAGGAGCTCTATCGCAAGCTCGTCGACACCTTCGGCGAGAACAAGAAGGTGCCCATCATGGAGCTGCGCGAGAAGAACGACCCCGACCTCCAGGAGGTCGCGGACTATGTGTACGAGAACGTCTTCTTGCACTACACCATGAAGCAGTGGGGCCAGACGCCCGACCAGATCGACCCCTCCGTCACCGGCCGCGTCCCCGTGTTCGTGGGCGATGACGACCGCTACTTCCCGCAGGCCCCGTATCAGGGCATGCCGAAGGACGGCTACACCGCGCTGTTCGAGAACATGCTCGAGCACGACCTCATCGACGTGTTCTGCAATGTCGATGCGCGCGACCTGCTCACCATCGATGACGGCCGCGTCCTGGTGAACGGCGAGGTATACGGCGGCGAGGTCGTCTACACCGGCCCGCTCGACGAGCTGTTCAACCTGGATATGGGCGATCTGCCGTATCGTACGCTCGACATGCAGTTCGAGACGCTCGACATGGACCAGTTCCAGCCCGTGGGCACCGTCAACTACACCGTGAGCGAGGATTTCACCCGCATCACCGAGTTCAAGAACATGACGGGCCAGGTCCTTCCGGGCAAGACCACCATCATGAAGGAGTTCAGCCACGCCTACGTGCCCAACAGCGGCCAGACCCCGTACTACGCGATCATCGACCCCGATAACCGCAAGCTGTACGAGCGCTATCTCGAGCGCGTCTCCAGTGTGACGAACTTCCATCCGGTGGGTCGTCTGGCCGAGTATCGCTACTACGATATGGACGCCGTGACCTACTCCGCCCTCGAGCTTTCCGACGAGATCATCTCCTGCCATGCATAACGACACTCCTTCTTCGACCGCCGGGGCTCACAAGGTCGTGAGCTTTGGCATCCCGAGCTACAACGCCGCCGCCGACATCGATCGCTGCGTGACCTCCATCTTGGAGGGGAGCGGTTATGCGAACGATATCGAGATCATCATCGTTGACGACGGCTCGCAAGACGAGACGCCCCAGCTGGCTGACGATTGGGAGGCCCGGTACCCCGGCATCGTGCGCGCCGTCCATCAGGAGAACGGCGGCCACGGCATGGCGGTCCTCGCGGGTTTGAACAACGCGACCGGCACGTACTACAAGGTCGTCGACTCCGATGACTGGCTCGATGCGCAAGCCCTTTCGACCATGTTGTCGATCCTGCGCGGTTTCGAGGAACGCGGGACGCGCGTGGACCTCTTCATCTCCAACTACGTGTACGAGAAGGTCTACGAGGGAACGCACACCGCGATCAACTACAAGTCGGCGCTGCCGCGCAAGCGGGTCTTCACGTGGAACGATGTCGGACGGTTCCTGCCGAGCCAGAACCTGCTCATGCACAGCCTGTGCTATCGTCGCGACGTGCTCCTCGAGGCCCATCTGCCCATGCCGGCGCACACCTTCTACGTCGACAACATCTACGCGTACGTGCCGCTGCCCCGCTGCAAGACCATGTACTACGCCGATATCGACCTCTATCGCTACTTCATCGGCCGCGAGGGCCAGAGCGTCAACGAGGCGACGATGGTAAAGCGCCTCGACCAGCAGTTCCGCATCACCCGTATCATGATGGAGGCCTTCCATCTGTACGAGGACGTGGAGCAGCCGCGCCTGCGCTCCTACATGATGGGCTACTTCACCATGATGATGGCGATCTGCTCCGTCTTCTCCAAGCTCTCCGACGATCCCGCCGCGCCGAAGAACCTCGAGGAGCTGTGGGGCGACCTGAAGGTCTACGATGAGCGCATGTACCGCCATGCGCGCTACGGGGTCATCGGTATCGGCACCAACCTTCCGTCCCAGCTGGGCGAGAAGACCACGATCGGGCTCTACCATCTGGCGGGCAAGATCTTCAAGTTCAACTAACCGGCGTCCTTCCAGCGGACGCATCCGGCCGGAGCGCGCACCTGCCGCGTGATGACGGGGTTCGCGATCGCCATCGAGATGAAAGGGGTACGGCGCGCCGTGCCCCTTCTGCGTTTCACGGTGTCGCCGCGTTCGGTGTTACCCGACCGGGCGTGCGCCCGAGGTGCGCTAGAGCGTCAACGTGCCTTGCGCGATCACCGCGATCATCGCGAGCGCGACCAGGGCGATGAATATGGCGACCGCGCGCTGCCGCCGCGGAGATATCGGTGGAGAGCGTGAAGACGCCCGAGCCGATCGAGGAGCTGATGACGAGGGCGATCAGGCCCAAGAGGTTGATGCCCTTCTTGCGAGGGGCATCGGCGGCGGCGCCGACGGTATCAGCCGGCTGATCATCGAGGTGGGACATGGTTGCGCATCCTTACTGCAGCGGGAGGGCCGGGTCGCGGTGAAAAGGCGGCCCGGCGTGATATGCGGCCCCTAGCATAGCGCTATGCTAGCGCGTCCTGATACGAGGGGAGGCCGAAAAGCCCCTCTGCGGTCGTACAGCCCGCGCAGATGGCCGCCTCGAGGGCCCGCGTCGCCACGAGGCCGATCAGGTCGATGGGGTAGGAGGCGCTGGAGGCGGCATCGAGGGCACCGCTGGCGAGGACGTAGATGGTATCGCCGTCGTTGGAGGTGTGGGTGGGGCGGATGGCGTGGGCGTAGGCGTCCGCCGCCATCTGGGCCACCTTGGTCGCTTGGGCCTTGGTGAGCGTCGCGTTGGTCACGATGCACGAGATGGTGGTGTTGGTGCGATCGAGCGGCATGGTCGTCTGCTCGGCCATCGAGATCATGGCCTCTTCCATGTCGAGGATCTCCATGCTGTCTGCCGAGGCGCGCATGCCCGCGATGGGGGCGAGCGTCGCGGGATCGACGACGTTGCCCACGGCGTTCACGGCGCTCACGGCTCCCACTTGCAGGTCGCCCAGCTGGAAGGCGCGCGCTCCCAGCCCCGCCTTCATGGCGCGCTCGGGTCCGGCGAGCTTGCCCACGGTCGCCCCGGTGCCGGCTCCGACGCTGCCCTCGGCAAGGGGCTCGCTAGGATCGCGCTCGAGGGCGTCGCGCACAGCGAGGATGCCCGCCGCGCTGGAGGGACGGATGTCGGGACGCCCGAAGGCGAGGTCGAACAGGCAGCTCGAGCACACGATGGGGACGTGGGCCACGCCGACATCGAGCCCGATGCCGCGCTCCTCGAGCTCGCGTGTGGCCCCTGATGCCGCCTCCAATCCGAAGGCGGATCCGCCGGAAAGCACGACGGCATGGGCCTGCTCGACGGTGTTCTCGGGGCGAAGCAGGTCGGTCTCGCGGCTGGCGGGGGCGGCTCCGCGCACGTCGACGCCGCCGGTCGCGCCTTGGGGTGCGACGATGGCGGTACAGCCCGTGGCGGCGTCCGCATCGGTATAGTGGCCGAATTTGAAACCCGGGATGGTTGTGATCGGGATGGGTGCAAGCGACATGATGGGCTCCTTTGCTTGAGTGCGCGGCTACATTGAACGGGCGGTTGCAGCGAACGGGCGGTTGCAGCGAACGGACGGCTTCATTGAACGGGCGGCTACAGCGAGCGGACGACGCGGGCGATGGGCAGGCCCATCACGTTGTAGAAGTCGCCGTCGATCTTGCGGACCAGCATGCGACCCCCCGTGCCCTGGATGCCGTAGGCGCCCGCCTTGTCCATGGGTTCCCCGCTCGCTACGTACGCCTCGATCTGCTCGTCGGCGAGGTCGTAGAAGGTGACGTCGGTTACATCGACGAAGGATGCCGGCAGGCCGTCCTTCATGATGCAGACCCCCGTGGCGACTTGATGCGTGCGGCCGGAGAGGGCGCGCAGCATACGCGCGGCGTCTTCCTCGTCCGCGGGCTTGCCCAGCAGGCGCCCATCGAGCGCGACGATGGTGTCGGCCGCGACGACGGGCTCGCCGGGCAGGGCGTGGTGCTCGGCCACGGTGCGGGCCTTCGCGCGCGCCAGGCGCTCGACGAGCTCGAAGGGACCTTCATCGGGTCGAGCCGCCTCGTCGATATCGGCGGGGATGATGCGTACGTCGTAACCGGCTTCGCGCATGAGCTCGATGCGGCGCGGCGATTGCGATGCCAAGATCATGTGGCCTCCTTGCTGGTTCGCTGCGGAGCGGGCGCTCCGGGGGATGGATTCGGCGCCGCGATGGCGCCGGAAGTTTGATTCCGACGGCGGGGTTCGGGGCGGGGCCGCGGTCACGGCGGCGCACTTCCCGGACGCTTCTAGAGCAAAACGCCCCGTCCGGCACGCGACCGGACGGGGCGGGGTGGGGCGTTTCGCTAGAGTTGGATGCCCTCGCGGACCTTCTGCACGGCGACCTCGCCGGCGATGTCCTCGAGGACGGTGAGCGCGAAGGGGAGCGCCTGCCCCATGGCGCTGGCGGTGATGATGTTGCCATCGCGAACGACCATCTTCTCACCGGCGAAGGAGCCGGCGGGGAAATCGACTTCGAAGCCGGGGAAGCAGGTCGCGCGATGACCCTCGAGCAAGCCGAGCTCGGCGAGGATCGAGGGGGCGGCGCAGATCGCGGCGACGTGCTTGGTCGCCGCGAACTCGCGGACGAGCTCGCACACGCGCTCATCGCGGCGCAGGTGCGTGGTGCCCGGCATGCCGCCGGGGAGCACCACGTAGTCGTATTCGGAGAAATCGACGTCGTCGAACACCTCGTCGCAGGTGACGCACACCTGCTGGGCGCTCACCACGTCGCGCGTGTCCATGATGGAGACGAGCGTGGCGCGGACGCCTCCGCGACGGAGGATGTCCAGGATGGTGAGGCATTCGATGGTTTCAAATCCATCGGCGGCAAGGATGGCGACGGCGGGCATGGCGTTCCTCTCGATAGAAGGTTCGTGATTCAGGGTGCGTTATACCCAAAACGAGCTATTTATGCGCGCGCGTGAGGTGAACGACGGTCTCGCAGTGGTAGGTTTGCGGGAAGAGGTCCACGGGCGTGGCGGAGACGGGGACGAACGTGCCCTCGTCCACGAAGCGCCGCAGGTCGCGGGCGAGCGTGGCGGGGTCGCAGGAGACGTAGGCCACGTCGCGGGCCGAGGTGGACGCGATGAGGTCGACCGCCTCGACGGCTAGGCCGGCGCGCGGGGGGTCGACGACCAGGACGTCGGCATCCTCATCGGGGAACTCGCGCACGGCGTCTCCGCCGATCACGTCGACGTTGTCCAGGCGGGCGATCTCGAGGTTGCGGCGAAGGTCGCGCACGGCGGGGCCGTAGGCCTCTACGGCGGCGGCGTATTCGGCACTGCGCGCGAGCGGCAGCGTGAAGGTGCCGGCGCCGCTGTACAGGTCGATGGCGACCTCGTCCTCGCGCGGATGCAGCGCGTCCATGACGAGCTCGATGAGGATCTCCGCTGCAGCGGTGTTCACCTGGAAGAATGACGGCGCCGAGAGCCTCATCTCCTCGCAACCGATCTTCTCGGTCCACGAGCCCTCACCCAGCAGCGACTCCACGCCCGCGACCTTGCGCGCCCGGCGGTCGCCCTTCGACATGACGCGGACGACGCTGGTTGGCTTGAGGGAGTCGCCCAGCACGCGCGACACCTGCGCGCGCGGGAAGGCGCCGGTGGGCGTCCACAGCGCGATCTCGAGCGCCTTGGTGCGACGGGAGGCGCGGATGCCGACGCGCTCGAGCTGGAGGTCGCGCGAGTTGCCGAGGTAGCCCAGGGCGCCTGCGACGCCCTTCACGACCTTGGGGAACTTCTTGTCGAAGAGGGGGCACGCGTCGACGCGGATGATGTCCTCGGGATCGCGTCCGTGCATGCCGAGGAAGAACTTGCCGTTGCGGCGGACGGGCGCGAGCTCGACCTTGTTGCGGTAGCCCCACGCGTCCTTCGCGTGGCGGATGGGCTTGACCAGGGCGTCGACCTCGTCGGGGTCGAATCTTCCGATGCGCGAAAGCGTCGAGCGCAGGTTCTCCTCCTTGGCGGCGAGCTGGGCGTCGCGCCGCATGCCGCCCCAGGGGCAGCCTCCGCAGACCCCGGCGAACGGGCACGGTGATTGCTCGCGCGAGGGCGAGGGCTCGAGCACCTCGTCGACGACCGCGCGCGCGAAGGAGGCGCCCTCCTCGACGATGTGGGCTTCGACGACGTCGCCGACGATGCCGCCCGCGACGAAGACCGCTTTACCGTCCTCCATGCGGGCGAGGCCGTCGGGACCATAGGTCATGGCGGAGATGGTGAGCTGCATGGCGCATCCTTTTCTGACGTTGTGTTGCATCTTCTAGCAGCATAGCGCATCGCCCGTCCACGGATGCGGGCGGGCGATGCGGGGGCGTCGTTCTCGTAAAGTCAACGCAAGTATGGTTGGAACCGCGACTTCGGCCCTATTGCGCGCTCTTGCCGAACAGCGCCTTGAATCCCAGGGAGAAGAGGGCGAGCGCCGTCTTCACACGGCCCTGGCGGGGAAGCGCGAGCACCATGCCGGGGTCTTCGGCGCGTTCCGGGCCGCGCTGCTCCGCGTGCTCGATGACGCGGGGCGTCACGGGTTGGACCGCGCGGCTCGATGCGTCGCGCGGGGTTTCCGCCCGAGGCCCGCTCTGAGCCGCTCGGGCTTCCTGTGCCGCTTGCGCCTCTCGGGCTTCCTGGGCCGTCTGCGTTTTCTGGGCCGCTTCCGCCGCCTGGGCGGCGTTGTTGAAGACGGCCGACGCGCCCGATTGCACGAGGCACGATCCGCCGACCGCGCGGGAGGCCGCTGCCGCATCGCGGTATGCCTCGGCGAGCAGGTATTCCTGGGAGTTGAACGGCTCCTCGCCAGGCGCGGCCCCGACGCGCTCCCACGTTCCCTCGGGGCTCAGGACGCGCGCCTTCACGTTGTCGGCGAGCTGCGCGTCCATGTAGCCGCGCACGGCTGCGCGGACGCCGGCGTCGAGCAGCGGGTAGGCGATCTCGACGCGGTGCTCGGTGTTGCGCGTCATCATGTCGGCCGAGGACAGGTAGACGGTGTCGGCGTCCTCGCCGAAGGCGTACACGCGCGCATGCTCGAGGAAGCGGCCCACGATGGAGCGGACGTGCACGTTCTCCGTCTTGCCGGCGATGCCCGGCAGCAGGCAGGATATGCCGCGGATGATCATCTCGACGCGGACGCCCGCGCAGCTCGCCTCGGCGATCTTGTCGATCACCTCGCGGTCGGTGAGCGAGTTGAGCTTGAAGAAGACGCGGGCGGGCTGGCCCGCGCGGGCGCGCTCGATCTCGCGGTTGAGGCCGGTCATGATGAGCGGCTTGAGGCCGACGGGGGCGACGCCCAGATAGCGGTACTCGCCGTTCAGGTTGCCCAAGGCGAGATTCTGGAAGAACGCGTTGGCGTCCTCGCCGATGCCGGGATGCGCGGTCATGAGCATGAAATCGGAGTAGAGCCGCGCGGTCTTCTCGTTGAAGTTGCCGGTTCCCAGGAGGGTGATGCGCTCGATGGCCATACCCGTCCTATAGGTGATCTGGCAGATCTTCGAGTGGCATTTGAAGCCCTCGGCTCCGTAGATCACGGTGCACCCCGCCTCCTCGAGCCGCTCCGCCCAGGTGATGTTGTTGGCCTCGTCGAAGCGCGCGCGGAGCTCCATGAGCACCGTGACCTCCTTGCCGTTCTCCACGGCCGAGATCAGCGACTCGCACAGGCGGGACTGTTTCGCTACGCGGTACAGCGTGATGCGCAGCGAGATGCACTCGTCGTCATGGGCCGCCTGGTGCACGAGGTCGAGCAGGGGGTTCATCGACTCATAGGGGTAGAAGAGGAGCTTGTCTCCCTCGAGGACCTGGTCGCGCAGCGGGCGGTCGGGATCGATGGCGGGATCCGGCTGCGGGGTGAAGGGCGGGAAGAGCAGCTCGGCGCGCTCGTCTGCGGGGATGCGCGCCTCGATGCCGAAGACGAAGCCGGGGTCCAGCGGGAAGTCGAGCGCGAAGACGGATTGGGAACGCAGCTCGAGCGCCTTCCTGATGAGCTTGAGCGTGGGCCTGGCCAGCTCCCCGCGAACCGCGAGGCAGACGGGCTGCAGGCGCAGGCGCTTCTTCAGGATGCGCTTCATGTGCTGGCGATAGTCCTCTTCCTCCTCGACGCCCTCGCCGTCCGGGTCGATGTCGGCGTTGCGGATGACGCGGATGACCGCGCGGTCCTGCGGTTCGTATATGCCGAAGCAGGTGTCCATGCAGGCCAGGATGATATCCTCGAGCAGGATGAAGCGATAGCCGTCGTCATCCGACGGGACGCCCACCACGCGCGGCAGGGACGCGGGAAGCTCGATGAGCCCCATGAGGCCCGTCTCGTTGCCGCCTTCCAGGGAGCAGACGAGGTAGAGGGCCTCGTTGCGCAGGTTGGGGAAGGGATGGCGCGGGTCGATGACGAGCGGGGAGATGATGGGCGACACGTAGGCCTGGAAGTAGCCCTCGACGAATGCGCGGTCCTCGCCGATGAGGTTGGAGGCGTCCAGGCGCGTGACGCCGTGCTGCGCGAGCTGCCCCTCGAGGTCGTTGAACGCTTCCCCCGCGCGCTGGAGGAGCGGGGGTAGGGCGGCGGAGATGCGCTCGATCTGCTCGGCGGGCGTGAGGTTGCTCTTGTTGTCGACGGGCTGGCGTTTCAGCGTCGCGAGGTCCGAGAGGCCTCCGACGCGCACCATGAAGAACTCGTCGAGGTTGCTGCAGAAGATTGAGACGAATTTGAGGCGCTCGAAGAGCGGGACGGTCGGGTCGAACGCCTCGTCGAGCACGCGGTCGTCGAATTTGAGCCAGGACAGCTCGCGGTTCTGGGTATAGGAGAAATCGTAGCGACCGGAGCTCGCCGAACCCTTGAGCGCCTTGTTCGATTTCTTGCCGTTTTTGGACGACATGGGGCATGCTCCTTAACGCCGGGGGGGTGAGGGTGAATTATCTAATTTTATATATAATTGCCCCGAATCGCTTTTTTCTCCCTGTCTCGATTTCTTAATCAATCCCTTACGAATGCCAAGCGGCACGTTTGCGTGGACGAACGGTATCTCAACGTCCGCAAGCGGTGCAAATGAACGCGTGTCTGCATAAAAATAGATACCTAATGAATATCTGTGAACATCTGCGATAAGGTGCCCTGAGTTACAAATATATGCAAGACACGAGGAAAGATATTCATATCTATACAGGAGAATTGTCAGTGGTTGAAAATAGATTTTGCAGCAATTAATAAGTTTCTGCACGTAAAACGCTTTAACTAAAGACAGTACTCAACTCGTAATACATCGGAAATATACCGTTCCCATCCACTTTGATACCGCTGGCGGTTCTGGATGACAGAATGTTCGAAATTGGATATAACCATAGATGTCCGAAAGGAGGCCCGAACACGGGCCAACAGGTGTATCAAGGGCCCGATAACCGGACCCTCGGAAGAAAGGTAGGAGGCACATGTCGAAAGGTCTGCACGTACCAAGCGAGATCGGCGCCCTGAAGAAGGTCTGCCTGCATCGCCCCGGTGAGGAGCTCCTCAACTTGCCGCCCTTCGAGCTCGAGCGTCTTCTGTTCGACGACGTACCGTTCCTCGAGGTTGCTCAGGAAGAGCACGACGCGTTCGCCCAGATCCTTCGCGATCAGGGCGTCGAGGTCTTGTACCTTGAGAAGCTCGTCGCCGAGGTCTTCGACGCCGTTCCTGAGGCCCGTCAGGAGTTCCTCGACCAGTACATCGCCGAGGCCGGTATCAAGGGCAAGAATATGCCCAAGGTCGTCCGCGAGAAGCTCGACTCCATCAAGGATAACCTCGAGTTCGTCCAGAAGACCATGGCCGGTCTCACCAAGGCCGAGATCGAGATGCCGCTTGTGAGCTCCACCACGCTCGACTCCATGGTCAACACCGAGTCCGAGTCCGATCTCATCATCGACCCGATGCCGAACCTCTACTTCACCCGCGATCCGTTCGCGGTCATCGGCAACGGCGTGAACCTCAACCGCATGTACTCCGTCACCCGCAACCGCGAGACCCTGTACGGCAAGTACATCTTCAAGTACCACCCGGACTACAAGGATGTCTCCCTGTACTTCCGTCGCGATGCCGCCTACCACACCGAGGGCGGCGACGTCCTCAACATCAACGAGCACACCCTGGCCGTGGGTATCTCCCAGCGCACCCAGGCTGCCGCTATCGACGTCATGGCCCAGAACATCTTCTGGAACAGCGACTCCAAGGTCGACCGCATCCTTGCCTTCGACATCCCGAACAACCGCGCCATGATGCACCTCGACACCGTCTTCACCCAGATCGACGTGGATAAGTTCACCATCCACCCCGCCATCATGGGCACCCTCAAGGTGTACGAGCTGACTCCGGGCAAGAATCCTGGCGAGGTCAACATCAAGGAAATGATCGATACGCTCGAGCACGTCCTCGAGGACGCCACCGGCGTCGATCAGGTCAAGCTGATCCCCTGCGGCGGCGGCGACCCCATCGCTGCTGCCCGTGAGCAGTGGAACGACGGATCGAACACGCTGGCTGTCGCCCCCGGCAAGATCTGCGTCTACGCCCGCAACACCGTTACCAACGATGTCCTCTACAAGGAGGGCATGGAGCTTCTGGTGTGCCCGTCCGCCGAGCTCTCTCGCGGCCGTGGCGGCCCGCGCTGCATGAGCATGCCCTTCTGGCGTGAGGACCTCTAACTTGGCTTTCCCAGGCGCCCGACCTTGGCCTTCAATCGCCGGGCGCCGCACGCTAGGCGTGCGCCCTCCTCTTTCAGGCCAATCTCGGGCACCTGGAAAACCCGATGGCGTGGCAGAGCGGTGAGGGATTGCATGTTTGCGTTCCCGCTCACGTTTAAGAAGGTTTGTTCGAAAACGTGATCCGGGTTTGCTTGCCCGCGGGCGCGATTCCCGCGGGCGGCGTTTCGTTTTCTCTCCGACTGAAAGGAGCCCACATGGGCGTTAACCTCTCTGGCCGCAGCTTCCTGCGTCTTCTCGATTTCACCACCGAGGAAATCGAGTATATGCTGAAGCTCTCCAAGAACTTCAAGGACCTCAAGCGCACGGGCACCCCGCACCGCTACCTTGAGGGCAAGAACATCGTCCTGCTGTTCCAGAAGACCTCCACGCGCACCCGTTGCGCCTTCGAGGTCGGCGCCATGGACCTCGGCATGGGCGTCACCTACCTCGATCCCGGTTCGTCCCAGATGGGCAAGAAGGAGTCCATCGAGGACACCGCCCGCGTTCTCGGCCGTATGTATGACGGCATCGAGTTCCGCGGCTTCGATCAGGAGGACGTCGAGGAGCTCGCCGCCAAGTCCGGCGTTCCGGTGTGGAACGGCCTGACCGATCTGTGGCACCCCACCCAGATGCTCGCCGACATCCTGACCGTCCAGGAGAACTTCAACTACGACATCAAGGGCAAGACCCTCGTCTTCATGGGCGACTGCAAGAACAACGTCGCTCGCTCCCTCATGGTCGTCTGCGCCAAGCTCGGCATGAACTTCGTGGCCTGCGGCCCCGAGGAGTGCATGCCCGCCGATGACGTGATCGAGGCCTGCAAGCCCATCGCCGAGGAGAACGGCTGCACCATCAAGCTCACCACCGACGTCAAGGACGCCTGCACCGGCGCCCACGTCATCTACACCGACGTGTGGGTTTCCATGGGCGAGCCCGACGAGGTCTGGACCGAGCGCATCAACCAGCTCCAGGACTACCGCGTCACCACCGAGCTCATGGCCATGGCCGATCCCTCCGCGATTTTCCTGCACTGCCTGCCCGCCTTCCACGACACCAACACCACCATCGGCAAGGACATCGCCGAGAAGTTCGGTGTCACCGAGATGGAGGTCGAGGACGCCGTCTTCGAGTCCAAGCAGTCCAAGGTCTTCGACGAGGCCGAGAACCGCATGCATACCATCAAGGCGATCATGTACGCCACCCTCAAGTAAGTAGCTTGAGCCTCCCCGGGCGGGTGCTGCTTCCGAGCGGCACCCGCCTTGGGGCGTTTACCATCGGCAGTCATCTGCAGCTATCGCATCTTAAGAGCACGGCACGGTACGGATGCGATGGACAAAACAACACCTTGAAATGAAAGGGGGATGAGAACCTTGACTGAGACCGCTAAGAAAAAGCGTGGTATGCCTTCATCGTTCACCATTCTTCTTATCCTGCTGGCCGTCGTCGCTCTCGTTACCGTCGCCGTCGCCGGCATCGCCCCTGGCGAAGTCACCGCTGCCCGTTTGGATGACTTCTTCATGGCACCTGTTCGCGGATTCGCGGACGCGCTCCCCGTATGCTTGTTCGTCATGATCCTTGGCGGCTTCCTTGGCATGATGACCGAGACCGGTGCCCTTGATAACGGCATCGCCGTCCTGGTCAAGAAGCTCAAGGGCAACGAGCTCATGATCATTCCCGTCCTGATGTTCATCTTCTCCCTCGGCGGTACCAGCTATGGTATGTGCGAGGAGACGGTGCCCTTCTACGCCCTGCTCGCCGCCACGATGATGGCCGCAGGCTTCGACCCCATGGTCGGTGCCGCGACCGTTTTGCTGGGCGCCGGCTGCGGCTGCCTGGGCTCCACGGTCAACCCCTTTGCCGTCGGCGCCGCCGTCGACGCCCTCCGCGGCGTCGGCATCGAGGTCAACCAGACCATCATCATCGGCCTGGGCGCCGTCCTGTGGCTCGTGACCACCGCGATCTCCATCGTCTTCGTGATGAGCTATGCCAAGAAGGTCAAGGCCGACAAGGGCTCGACCATCCTCTCCATGCAGGAGCTCAAGGACGCTGAGGAGGCTCACGGCGCAGCTGCCGCCGAGGTCACCAAGGACGTCAAGCTCACCGGCCGCCAGAAGGGCGTTCTGATCGCGTTCGCCTTCACCTTTGTCGTCATGATCGTCGGCTTCATCCCGCTGGCCGACCTCAACCAGGACGTCGCCAACTTCTTCGACGCCGGCGCCCAGTGGGAGACCGTCGAGACCGAGGTCGGCACCGATGACTTCATCGCCGCCTACGACGAGGCCAACGAGACCACGACCGAGGCCGAGGGCGAGCTCGAGGGCGTCGCAACCTCCGAGGTCCAGACCAAGCTCGGCTGGTCCGCCATGATCACCGGCGTGCCCATCGGCGGCTGGTACTTCGATGAGGCCTCCACGTGGTTCTTCATCATGGCCATCGTGATCGGCATCATCGGCGGTCTGTCCGAGAAGCAGATCGTGAACACGTTCATCTCCGGCGCCGCCGACATGATGTCCGTCGTTCTCATCATCGCGCTCGCTCGCGGCATCTCCGTCCTCATGGCCTCCACCGGTCTGGACGTCTACGTTCTCGACATGGCTGCGAACGCGCTTGCCGGCCTTTCCGGCATCATCTTCGCCCCCATGGCGTACCTGGTTTACTTCGGCCTGTCCTTCCTGATCCCCTCGACCTCCGGTATGGCCACCGTCTCCATGCCCATCATGGGCCCGCTTGCCGCCGAGCTCGGCTTCTCGCCTGAGGTCATGGTCATGATCTTCTCCGCCGCCATCGGTGTCGTGAACCTCTTCACCCCGACGTCCGGTGCCATCATGGGCGGCCTCGCGCTCGCCAAGATCGAGTGGACCACCTGGCTCAAGTTCGCCATGAAGCTCATCGTGGTCCTGACGCTCGTCTGCATGGTCATCCTCACGATCGCCTGCGTGGTCATCGTTCCCTAAACGCCCGCGTTGGCCTCATAGCCGTCTAGCCGGCCCATCGAATCACCTTCGATCCGGCTCGGACCTACCTTTCTGCCCCCTCCCGTTCCGTGCGCGGGAGGGGGCGCTTCTGCATGAAGGGACTTCCGTGACGATGCGGATGCTCGCGCACCGATGCAGCCCCGACCTGACTCTTGGCCGGCGCCCGTTCGGGCGGCTTGAAGAATTGGGGTGAAGACGTGATCGTTGCTCCACGCTGCCGCGCCTTCGGTATTGGGCGGGTATACAACATCTGACAAAACCGCAGGTAGACGGCTTGCATAACGTGAACTTTTCCCTATTTCGCTTTAAACTCGCCGAAATAGCCCGCGCGGTCGTAGGCGTCGGCGACGGCATCGACGATCATCGATTCATCGGGACGGTTGTAATGGCGGGCTGTGACGTTCTCCCCGGCGTGGCCCTTGAGCGTTTCGAGCTGGCTGTAATCGATGTACAGCTCCCATTCGCCGAACGTCCTCCAGCTGTTGCGCATGTTGCGCAACAGGATCGGCGGCAGGCCGCGCGACTCGCAGACCCGATGCCACTCCAGACCGAACACGCGCTGGGAGATCGGGGCACCCGTCGCGGAGGCCGGCCCAGTATCGGAGCGTGCGGTACCCTATTTCGCTGGGCTGGCGAGTTGCTGCCCCATGATGCGCGTGTTTTTGGCATATCTAACAGTCAAGAACTTGGGTGATGGATAGCGCGGTCCGCGGGACCGCGCTATC
>CAUWGM010000015.1:0-43566 GCA_963558435.1 uncultured Collinsella sp. | reverse complement strand
CCTAGCGGGTGGGTTTAGATGCGGCGCTGCGCGCCGCACAGGCTAAAGCCTTACGAAAAGCGCGCCCGGACCTGCGTCCGGGCGCGCGAATCGCGAGATAACCCGTTAGGCCGGTTCGTCCGCTACACGATTCCCTGAGCCATCATGGCGTCGGCGACCTTCTTGAAGCCGGCGATATTCGCGCCGACCATGTAGTTGCCCTCGCAGCCGTACTCGCGCGCGGCGTCGTCGCAGGCGTGGTAGATCCCGCGCATGATGGCCTCCAGCTTGCCGTCGACCTCCTCGAACGTCCAAGACAGGTGCTCGGCGTTCTGGCTCATCTCGAGACCGGACGTCGCGACGCCGCCCGCGTTCGCCGCCTTGCCGGGCATGAACGCCACACCGTGCTCGATGAGGTACTCGGTCGCCTCCGTCGTGGTGGGCATGTTGGCGCCCTCGCCGACGACCTTGCACCCGTTGGCCACGAGCGCGCGGGCGTCCTCGAGCAGCAGGGTGTTCTCGCGCGCGCAGGGCAGGGCGATATCGCACGGAAGCTGCCAGACGCCGCGGCCGTCGCCCTCATGCCAAACCGCCGTGTCGCTCGCCTCGGCATACATCGCCAGGCTCACGCCGCGATCGTTGCCGGAGCGCTTCTTGTTGTAGATGTCCTCGAGAATCTTGTAATCGATGCCCGCCTGGTCCTCGATCCAGCCCTTGGTGTCGGAAGCAGCGATGACTTTGCCTCCCAGCTGGACGACCTTCTGGATGGCGTAGATGGCGACGTTGCCCGAGCCGTGCACGACGACGGTCTTGCCCGCGAAGGAATCGCCGTGGCATGCGAGATACTCGTCGACGAAGTACGCGAGGCCGTAACCGGTGGCCTCGGTGCGCGCGAGCGATCCGCCGAACGAAAGGCCCTTACCCGTGAGCACGCCGGTCCATTCGTTCCTCAGGCGCTTGTACTGGCCGAATAGGTACGCGACCTCGCGGCCGCCCACGCCCAGGTCGCCCGCCGGCACATCGGTGTTGGGGCCGATATGGCGATAGAGCTCGTTCATGAAGGACTGGCAGAACCGCATGATCTCGTTATTCGACTTGCCCTTGGGGTCGAAGTCGGCTCCACCCTTGCCACCGCCCATGGGCAGCGTGGTGAGGCTGTTCTTGAAGGTCTGCTCGAAACCGAGGAACTTGAGCATGCCGAGCGTCACCGTGGGGTTGAAGCGCAGGCCGCCCTTGTAGGGACCGATCGCGCTGTTGTACTCGACGCGATAACCGCGGTTCACATGGCAGACCCCGGCGTCGTCGACCCAGGGGACGCGGAACATGATGACGCGCTCGGGTTCGACGAGGCGCTCGAGCAGGCCCGCCTGCTCGTAAGCAGGCTCGCTATCGACGACGGGAGCGATGGAGGTCAGCACCTCGTCGGCAGCCTGGATGAATTCAGGCTGATCGGCATAACGCTCATGCAGTTCCTCGATAACTCGCTTGGTATAGCTCATATAATCTCCTTATGACGTAACCGGCCGCGCATAGCGACCGCGCAACGCAACCTATCATAGACCACACCGCCACTTCATCCTATCGACCGCCTAGCTTGAAACGCAGCCGCAACGAATATGCTAATAGAACGTCATAGAATCCAAATGCAACCGTTGCCCTCAAGATGAATTAGCTATATACTCTCCCCGTGGACGTCGGGACGTGGCGCAGTTTGGTAGCGCGCCTGCTTTGGGAGCAGGATGTCGCAGGTTCAAATCCTGTCGTCCCGACCATATACGCGGGCGTAGTTCAATGGTAGAACCCCAGCCTTCCAAGCTGATGACGCGGGTTCGATTCCCGTCGCCCGCTCCAGACAAAACTGCAGCTCAGGACACTTAAACGGCCTGAGCTGCTTTCTTTTCTATCGGTTGTGGGTTATGGCGTGGATTGAATCATGGGTTAAATCGCGCGGGGTTTTGCTTATGACGCTCTACGCGGTTGATCGGAAGCCGAAACCGCCCCCGTGGAGGCGATGACGGCGCGTTTCGACTTCGGCATGACTCGCAGGAAGCCAGACAGCATCTACTTCCACGACGACCCTCGATACCCGTGTTAATTGCATTATTCGGTGAGGTTATCTGCGCGATCCTCCAACTCATTAACAAGGCGATGTATTCGCTCGCGATGTTTATCGAGAGGCTGACCCGGGAAATCGAGAAGAACAAGAAATCTGAAAACTAGCCGGAACTCTTAAGTACTTCTCCAGAGCACCCCGTGCGTCGAGTCGTATACTGGCATTCGCGTGAACACATGCCTGGAGGTGCCTCATGCCGCAGAAGCCACTCAAAATCGTGCGAGAAGATCTGGAGCAAGGCGCTCGCGGGCTGGCCGCCGACGCCCGCCGCGATGTAGGCAACGCCCGCGCAAGCCTGCGCGTCTACCTCCTCAGCATCCTCGTCGCCATCCTCATGGGAGTCGCGGGATGGGCTTTCCTAGCTGCTCTTCGTATCGCGACGGGAGCGCGCGAGGCGCACCTATGGCTCTTCTTGCTCTTGCCGATCGTCAGCATCGCCACCGCATGGCTCTACCGTAACCACGGCTTGCGCGCGCAGCGCGGTAACAATCTCGTCATCGAAAGCACGCTCGGCGGCTCCCCCATCCACATACGCATGGCATTTCTCACGTTCTGCTGTTCGACCGCCACGCATCTGGCGGGCGGTTCGGCGGGGCGCGAGGGCGCGGCAGTCCAGATCGGAGGCACCATCGCCAGCAACGTCGCAGGCGCGTTTCACCTGGAGGGACACGACCGACGAGACCTCATGATGGCGGGCATCTCCGCAGCGTTCGGCGCCGCCTTCGGCACGCCGCTCGCCGGGGCGTTCTTCGGCATGGAGATGTGCTTCATCGGCAAACTCGACTACAGCGCAGCGCTCTATTGCCTCACCGGCTCATTTCTGGGCAATGCGGTGAGCCGCGCGCTTGGCAGCCCCTTCGCATTCGAGCGCATCGCCGTCGTTCCCGAAATGGATGCTCGCACGCTCGCCATCGTGCTC
This sequence comes from uncultured Collinsella sp., assembly GCA_963558435.1. GTDB lineage: Bacteria > Actinomycetota > Coriobacteriia > Coriobacteriales > Coriobacteriaceae > Collinsella. The sequence continues at coordinate 40,555 of CAUWGM010000015.1, read as the reverse complement.
ATCGCGGCGGTCGTGTTCGGACTCACGGCGCGGCTCTTCACCTTCTGCATACGCACGGTCAAGCGCCTCTATGCACGCTTCTTTCCCAGCTACCTGCTCGCCGCCGGGATGGGCGGCGCAGTGTTGACGATCTTGTTCCTCGGTTTCAACCTGCATGAATACGGCGGGCTTTCCGAGTGGATGGTGCCTGCAGCGTTCGCGGGCGAGACGACCCTCGCCGATCCGCTCGCCAAGCTCGGCATGACGGCCCTCACCGTCGGCGCGGGCTTGCAAGGCGGCGAGGTGACTCCGCTCTTCGGCATCGGGGCATCGCTCGGCGGCTGGATCGGCGATATCGCGCTCGACGACCCCGGCTTCATGGCGGCGCTGGGCATGCTAGGCGTGTTCGGGGCGGCGCTCAACGTACCCATCACCACCATCATGCTCGGCATCGACATGTTCGGCGCGGGCGGAGGAGCCTACTTCGTCATAGTCGCCTTCGTAAGCTATCTCGTAGCCGGGCACCACGCTGTATACCCCGCGCAGCGCATCGTAACGCCCAAGCGACGCGGCCTCATCTGCGATACGAACTTGAGTGTGGAGGGCGCCCTCGAGCAGCGCCATGCCGAGCTGGCCCAGCGCGTCGCCGATTCCAAAGACGAAGATACCCCCGATGGAGAGGATGCATAGTGGCCAGAGCAGACCTTTCCGCCCTGGGGCGAACCCTCATCATCGTGAATCCCACGGCGCAAAACGGCGCCGCAGCGAAGGCAGCCGACCGGCTGCAACGCTTCCTCACCCTGTATTGCCACCGCGATGCCTTCGATGTGGCGCAGACCGAGCACCCGCGCCATGCCACGAAGATCGCCGCGCAAGCCTACGGCTACGATACGGTGCTCGCTCTCGGCGGAGACGGCGTGGTACACGAGATTGCCAACGGCCTCATGCAGATCAAGACTGGCAAGAGGCCAACCCTCGGCGTGGTACCCGTTGGATCCGGCAACGACTTCGCCCGGACTCTGGGCCTCACCGATATTGACGGGATACGCGACGGCAACTTCTATACAGTGCTCGGTGGAGAACCGGCGACCATCGACCTCATGCGAATCGATTGGGAAAACAGGGATACCGATCCCCACATGGGCGACGAGGACGCGAAGGACGATATCGATGATCGCCTTGGCCTCCGGAGCTGCGCCGATACCGCGCTCGCACGACAGCAGCAAGGCTCGCTCTTCGCCGTCCAGACGTTCTCCATGGGGCTCGATGCGGCCATCGCGCTTGGCACGCACGATTTACGCAAGAAGATCAGCCTTACGGGCATGCCCCTCTATATGGCGAGCGCCATGAACGCGTTCGGTCGTGACTACCGTTGCTTCGATTCGATCGCCGCATTCGATGGAGATGGTCCCAAACGTCTACGCACCATCACCATCGCAGTACAGAACGGCCCCACATACGGTTCTGGATTCCAGATCTGCCCCGACGCGGACCCATCGGACGGACTACTCGACATCTGCTACGCTGCCGGGCCGGTTTCACGCGCCATCGCGCTACCCGTCTTTCTCTCCGCCAAAAACGGAAGCCACGTGGGCAACAAGCACATCCGAATACAGCGTGCGAGGAAAGTATCCCTCGCCTTCACCCATGAGGGCTATCCCATCCAGGTGGACGGCGAGCGGCTCGATGCGACGAGCGTCACCATACAGGTCGCGCCCGCCGCGCTCAAGATCCTCAAGCCAGCACGCACCAAGAGCTAACGCGAGGGCTCGCTCCGCACCTCAAAACACGGGACTCGAAAACGATGGGCCACGTTTTTCGTATCGATTCCCCGATTCGCAAAGTAGCCAGCTCCCCGCCGCAGCAAAACTGCAGATCAGATAATTGCTACCTCTTATGTATAGAAAACATTTTCAGGATGCCGTACGAAAAACGCAACACATGCGTCTGTCGGGGCCAGTAAGGCCCCATGATGAGACCAATCGGTTGCCAACAAGAGCGAATCCGACAGCGCATCGACGACGGCGCGGCGGTACGGTGGCACGGTGGGATAACGGCATAACGACGGCTACCGTCGCCGCGATGGTATGCCCCCCAATGAAAGCCGAATACGGGGGCAGAGCATGCATCCGGTCGCACCCGCGCTCTCGCAGATCGCGATCAAGCCCTCGAGGGCGTACCCGTTCGCCAGGAATTCATCGATGATCAGGACGTGGCCGCCTGGAGACAGGAAGCGCCTGCCCACGATGACGGGAAACTCGCGCTGCTTCGTAAAAGAGTAGATGGTGGCCGCATACTGCTCGCCATCAAGGTTGATGGCCTGCGCCTTCTTGGCGAACAGGATCGGCGCGTCGCCGAAATGGCGCTCCGCGGCGCTAGCGGCGACGTCGACGAAGGGCGCGTCCGAGGGTGAGCGCGAAGCCAGCGAACACGAGCGCTGCCGTCATGATATAGACCGTCTTGTAGCCATACAGGAAGATATCCGGCCTTCCCGCCACATAGGCCGTCACGCGTTCGTCCGCCATCGCGCTCATCCGCCCGTAGAGCAGCGACGTGGACCCGGTGATGCCGATCGCCATGCCCAGGTAGCGCGCGAGCGCGGCGAGGCTGCCGCCGAAGCCCAGCGCCTCGCGCGGGAGCGAGCCCATCACCAGGGAGTTGTTCGGCGACTGGAAGATCGACGTGCCAAGCGACGCCATGCCGAGGCACAAAAGGATGGCCGGCAGCCCGGTGTTCTCGTCGAAGAAGCCCACGAGGAGCAAGCCCGACGCGAACACGAACAGGCCGACCGCCGTGGGCCGCTCGCAGCCGATGCGATCCGACACCGCGCCCGAGATGGGGCCTGCGATCGCGTTCGCAAGCGGGATGACGCAGAAGATGAGCCCCGCGACATCGGGGGCGAAGCCGCGGGCATCCTGCAGATAGAACGGGGTCATGAGCTCGTACACACCGATGGCGACGAAGCTGATGAACAAGCACGCGAGGTTCACGAGAAACGCCCGGTCGCGAAAGACGGACAGGACCACGAGTGGATCGTCTACGCGGCGCTCGACCAGGACGAACGCGACCAACAGCGCCACGCCCACCGCCAGCATCAGCAAGACCCGCGCCGTCGCGCCGGTCTCGAGCAGCGTGATGAACACGAAGGTGAGAAACATGCCGGGAACGAGCAGGACGGAGCCGACGACGTCCAGGTGGCGGCCTTCGGCCTCCGGCCTCACCTGCGGCAGCGTCCAATGACCCACCAGCAGCGAGACCACGCCGACAGGCACGTTGATGAGGAAGATGTACTCCCACGGCAGCGAATTCACGATGAGGCCGCCCAGCACGGGACCGCACATCATACCGAGCGCCACGAAGCTCGCGAGCAGCCCCAGAGCCCGGCCGCGCTCGCGGGCGGGAAACGACTCGGTGATGATGCCCATGTTGTTCGCCATGGCCGAAGCGCCGCCCACGCCCTGCACCGCGCGCGCGAACACGAGGAACTCGAGCGTCGTCGCCATACCGCATAGCAGCGAGCCCAATGCGAACACCGCAACGCCCACCTGGAAGAACCGCACCTTGCCGTAGATATCGCCCAGCCGGCCGAACACCAGCAGGACGGCGCAGGTCGTGAGCAGGTAGACGGATGAGACCCACTGGATCTGGTCGAGCCCGACGGCGAGCTCCTTCTGCATGACGGGCAACGCGACGTTCACGATACTCGAATCGAGCGTCGCCATAAACGTCATGACCAGGACGGTGAATAGGATCGCCCACTTGTTCTTGCCATGGGTGTTACCCTCCACGGCGTCGTGGACATGCTGGGCCTCGCTCATTCGTACCTCGCTTATCCATAGGTGGCGCCGCGCGCTCTGATGACGGGCCGCCCGAAGACGCGCCGCCACGTGCCGCGCTATCGTTCCCACGGCCGCGTAGATACGCCGGGGCGCAGCGCAATCGCGCGCGCCTTAGCATCATTCGCACAGTTTTGTAACACACAACCGCCTGCCGCGACAAGAACGACGGCGCTGAACCCATCGGAAACGCGAACGCCACCCCTAGGGAGACGGGCGCGACTATAGTGGTTCTCTGAATGGACGCGCGGCGCGACCCGTTACGTCGGCGCCATCATCAATTTCCTGATCACGGCGGCCGCCGTGTTCGCCATCGTGAAGGCGCTCAATACGCTCAACCAGCTCAAGGAAGCGGCGGCGGCGAAGGCCGACCTGGCGAAATCCGCCTCAGAAGACGCGGCACCCGGCTCGCGCACCTGCCCCTACTGCCATCAGGAGATCGCCGACGACGCGACCCGCTGCCCCCACTGCACGAGCAAGCTCTCCGGCTACAGCAACCCCGAGGAGTAGCGCCGGCCGTCGCCGGCCCCTATCGGGACGCGTTCGCGGCGAGGACGCGGTTGACGCGGGTCCTCGCCGGCGCACGCGGCTGGCCGGCCCGCGCCGGCCAGCCGCTAGAGGCCCGCGACCTCGGCGAGCCAGATCGCGACATCCCGATGGACCTCGTCTTTGATCGGCTCGTTCAAGATCTCGTGGCGGACGCCGGGGTAGATCTTGAGGTCGACGCGCTCGAGGCCGACGCGGCGGTACATGGCGGCGGCGCGCTCGACACCCTTGCCGCAATCCCCCACCGGATCCTGAGCGCCTGCGATCAGGTACAGCGGCAGGCCGTGCGGGATCCTTCCTGCAAGCCGGGGGTTCGTCGCATCGTCGACGAGCGAGGAAAGCGTATGGTACGCCCCGACGGTGAATTTCTGCCCGCACAGGGGGTCGCGCCGGTACTCGGCGACCACCTCGGGGTCGGTGGCGATCCAATCGGCATCGGTAAGGGCGTCCGGGATGGCGTTCGCGTACCCGCCAGCCCCCAAGCCGTCCACGAGCTCGCTCACGTAGCGCTCGCCGCGGGTGCGCGCAATACGTCGCGTCAACGTCCTCCCCGCCGCCGCAAGAGCGCGCGGCTGCTGGCCCGTTCCGCATATAATCGCCGCTGAGACGCCGTGGGCGTAGCGCGTGAGATAGACGCGCGCGATGAAGCTTCCCATCGAGTGGCCGAAGATGACGTAGGGGATGCCCTTCGAAGCGGTCCCCGATGCGATGAGACGCTCGATGACGAGCTCGCGCAACGCATGTACGTCCTGCAGCAGCACGTCCTCTCCCTCCTCGAGGGGCATGTGCCCGAGGTCCTCGCGACACGACGCCGTCTTGCCGTGGCCAATGTGGTCGTTCGCGCACACGGCATACCCCTGCCCGCACAGGAAGGCAGCGAACTCCTCATAGCGCTCCACATGCTCGGACATCCCGTGGACGAGCTGGACGAGACCGCGCAGGGGCGCGCGGTCGTTCGGAGCATCCGGCTCCCAGAGCAGGGCACGGATCGTCGAGCGGCCGTCATGGCTCGCATAGGTGATGGTCGTGGTCTTCACGGACGGGCCTCCAAACGCATGGCGATTCCAATCATGCATCCATCGTACCCAAAATGAACGCGGGCATCGGAGGCGAGACCCGAACGGCCGGAAGCTGGCTTCCCGCGAGCGGAGCGTGAGGGGCCGCTAAGAGATGAAAGCGCCTTCCCCGCCCCGGCGCGACCGCCGCAGCAGGGAAGGCGCATGGGGCCGCCCGACACGAGGCGGCATCCCCCGTCGATTCGGAGCGGGCGCTTCCTAGATGGCGTCGAGCGCCTGCGCGATATCGGCGATGAGGTCCTCGGTCGACTCGATGCCGCAGGAGAGACGCACCATATCGGGTGTGATCCCGCAAGCGACCAGCTCGTCGTCGTTCATCTGGCGATGCGTGGCGTTGGCCGGATGCAGGCAGCAGGTGCGCGCATCGGCGACATGCGTGGCGATCTGGGCGAGGCGCAGGCTCTTCATGAACTGCTCCGCGGCGGCGCGCCCGCCCTTGAAGCCGAAGCTCACCACGCCGCACCCGCCCTGGGGAAGGTACTTCCGGGCGAGCTCGTGGTAGGCGTCTCCGGGCAGACCCGGGTAGCGCACGAAGCTGATCTTGGGATGCTGCAGGAGGAACTCGGCGACGGCCTGCCCGTTCTTGCAGTGCTGCGGCATGCGGACATGCAGGCTCTCGAGGCCGAGGTTGAGCAGGAAGGCGTTCTGCGGGCTCTGGATGCAGCCGAAGTCGCGCATGAGCTGGGCGGTCGCCTTGGTGATGAAGGCGCCCGCGAGGCCGAAGCGCTCCGTGTAGACGACGCCGTGATAGGAGACGTCGGGCGTGGTCAGGCCGGGAAACTTCTCGGCATGCGCGGTCCAATCGAACCTGCCCGAATCGACGATCGCGCCGCCGACCGCGGCGCCGTGGCCGTCCATGTACTTGGTGGTGGAGTGCGTGACGATATCGGCGCCCCACTCGATGGGGCGGCAGTTGACCGGCGTGGGGAACGTGTTGTCCACGATCAGCGGCACGCCGTGCGCGTGGGCGGCGGCGGCGAATCGCTCGATGTCGAGCACGGCGAGGGCGGGGTTGGCGATGGTCTCGCCGAAGACGGCCTTCGTGTTGGGCTGGAAGGCGGACTCGAGCTCCTCATCGGTGCAATCGGGCGCGACGAAGGTGCACTCCAGGCCCATGCGCTTCATGGTATGGGCCAGCAGGTTGTACGTACCGCCGTAGATGGCCGAGCTCGCGACCACGTGATCGCCGCAACCGGCGATATTGAAGATGGAGAAGAAGTTCGCGGCCTGACCGGAGCTCGTCAGCATCGCGGCGGATCCGCCCTCGAGCTCGCAGATCTTGGCTGCAACGGCGTCGTTGGTGGGGTTCTGCAGACGCGTGTAGAAGTAGCCGGACTCCTCGAGGTCGAACAGCTTGCCCATGTGCTCGGACGTGTCGTACTTCCACGTGGTCGACTGGTAGATGGGAACCTGGCGGGGTTCGGCGTCACCGGGGCGATAGCCACCCTGTACGCACGTCGTTCCGATATGATCTGCCATAAGCTACTCCTTCTTTGCACGGCATGTACCGCAAGCTGAGCGATTATACGAGTAGAATGGTATACCCACTTCTTTCATGCAAAGGACTTCAACATGGCATTCAACAAGGCTGTAACCTCGGACCAACGCGCAGCGCTCCACCGCGATGCGGAGGCCTTCCACAACAAGGGCTATAACTGCGCCCAGTCGGTCGTCTGCGCGCTCGCCCCGCTCCTCGAGATCGATGCGGACGCCGTCTTCCGCCTTGCCGAGGGATTCGGCGCGGGCATGGGCGGCATGACGCAGACCTGCGGGGCGCTATCGGGGGCCGTCATGGCGATCGGCCAGGCGAGCAGCACCGGCAGCGAGCGCATCGGCAGCAAGGGCCATACGTACCGCCTCGCGCGCTCCCTCTGCGAGCGCTTCGAGCAGGCCAACGGCTCCACCGTATGCCGCGAGCTCAAGGGCGTGGGGACCGAGCACGGCCCCCTTCGCAGCTGCCAGGGATGCATCGACGACGCGCTCGACCTCGCGCTCGACATCCTCGAAGCGCGCTAGAACTCGGCGAAGCGCGGATGGCCGACGGCGATGCGTTCGCGACCCGCCATCAGCTCGGTCAGCGGGGGACGAAGCGCCTGCTCCTCCCCCGACCTGTATACGGCGTGGATGACGACCTCATCGGTATAGTCGGTCGAGGCGATCTTGCCCCCCGTATCGGACACGAGCCGCACGACGTGCTCGTAGTATGGATAGGCCACCGTCACGTCGACCGCGACCACGCTCGTCATCTCCACGATGTCGCCCGCCGCGCGCGCCGCTTCCACAGCTGCCTGCGCGGCGGCCGTGTACGCGCGCATCAGGCCGCCCGGACCCAGCAGCGTCCCGCCGAAATAGCGCGTCGTCACGCAGCAGACATCCTTGAGGCCCGCTCCGCGCAGGACCTCCAGGGTCGGCATCCCGCTCGTCCGCTGGGGCTCGCCGTCATCGCTCGCGCGCTCGGTTCCGTCCACCAGGATGAACGCCGGGACGTTATGGCGCGCGTCGTAGTGCCTCGCCCGCACCGCCGCTTGATGGGCGGCCGCGCCATCCACGCTATCTACATGTACCAGTTGCGCGATGAAGCGGCTCTTCCGGTCCTCGTATTCGCCCACGGCTTCAACGCCGGCGTGCAGCGTCAGATAGCTTTCAGCCATATCAAAATCCCATCCTCCAGATCCCGCCCTACGACGGGATCGATGCAAATCGACGACTTCCTCGGCGTCGCCATGACCCGACCCGTTCGGCTTCATGGTACAATACCCTCCGTAAAGCGGGCCAGGCGATCGCGCGTGCGGCATGTTCGCATGTGAGGAAAGTCCGGGCTCCACAGGGCAGGATGCTGGCTAACGGCCAGGCGGGGCGACCCGACGGAAAGTGCCGCAGAAAAGAAGACTCCCGCTGCCCGCCTCGTGCGGGTGAGAGAAAAGCTGAAACGGTGGTGTAAGAGACCACCAGCGTCGTGGCAACATGGCGGCTTGGTAAACCCCATCCGGAGCAAGCGCAAATAGGAGCGCCATGGGCCGGCCCGGTCCGCGTTCGGGTAGCGTGCGTGGAACTGCATGGTGACGTGCAGGCAAGATAAATGATCGCCCACGACAGAACCCGGCTTATCGGCCCGCTTTGCCCTTTTCGACCATCGCCTTCCCCGAGGATCCCCTCTTTATTTCGTATGGACCCCGCCCGTGATACGCGGTGGATGCGGCGCACCGCCGACCACTCCTTTACCGAATCCTTACATACATCTCGAGTATTAAGATCCGGTTATCACCGTGTAAAATGCTAGACTATATGCGCTATGCACCGAATGCGAGGCATTTCCGCAGGATAGGAATGTGGTTTTCCGTGGATGTATCATTCTCCTACTTCATCGCCCAAGTTTTCTCAAATCCGATCTTAGCGATGACGGTCCTTCTCACGTTGGGCGTCATCTTCGTGAACGGATGGACGGACGCACCGAACGCGATCGCAACCTGCGTCACGACCCGCTGCCTTCCCCCGAAGACGGCGATCATCATGAGCGCGGTCTTCAACTTCCTAGGCGTCTTCATCATGACGCACATCAACGCCAGCGTCGCCTCGACCATCTCAAACATGGTTGATTTCGGCGCGAACACGCAGATTGCCCTCATAGCGCTATGCGCCGCCCTCTTCTCCATCGTGGTCTACTCGGTAGGGGCGAGCATCTTCGGCATCCCCACCAGCGAGAGCCACAGCCTCATCGCGGGTCTGACCGGCGCAGCCATCGCACTTGGCGGCGCCGACGGCGTCAATATGAACGAATGGGTCAAGGTGCTCTACGGTCTCGTCTTGTCCCTCGTTCTCGGCTTCGCGATGGGCTGGGTCGTCTGTAAGATCGTGACCCTCCTTTTCGCCGAAACCGACCGACGCAGATCGAACACGTTCTTCCGCTGGGCCCAGATCGCCGGCGCCGCCGGCATGAGCTTCATGCACGGCGCCCAGGACGGACAGAAGTTCATCGGCGTACTATTCCTCGGCGTGGCTTTCTGCAACGGACAATCCTCCGTCGACAACATGATCATCCCGATATGGTTGATGCTGCTCTGCTCGGTCGTAATGGGCGTCGGCACGTCCGTCGGCGGCGAGAAGATCATCAAATCCGTAGGCATGGACATGGTCAAACTCGAGAAATACCAAGGCTTCTCCGCGGATCTCTCCAGCTCCCTGTGCCTCCTCCTCGCAACACTCACCGGTATCCCCGTCTCCACCACGCATGTAAAGACCACCGCCATCATGGGCGTGGGCGCCGTGAAGCGCATCTCCGCGATCAACTTCGGCGTGGTAAAGGACATGCTGCTCACGTGGGTATTCACGTTCCCCGGTTGCGGCTTGATCAGCTTCCTCATGGCAAAGCTCTTCCTGCTATTCATCTAAGAGGCAACGCCTGAGTCCAGGCGTCATACATCAGGTGCCACGCACCTCGACCCAGACTAAGGAGCCATCATGGCAAAGAAAAACGATGCGTTCTACTACGACAGCTTCGCCGCCGCCGCCGAACTCGCCTGCAAGGCAGCCATTAAACTCGATGACATCATGCGCCATTTCGATCCCGATAAGATCGAGGAGGCCGTTGCAGAGATGCACGAGATCGAGACCGCTGCCGACGAGAAAGTCCACGAGGTGAACGATGCGCTCGTCACCGCATTTATCACACCTATCGAGCGCGAGGACATAGCCACCCTTTCCAGCTCGATCGACGTCGTCGTCGACCGTATCGAGGGCGTATTGCACCGCATCTACTTCACCAACGTACGGGAGATGCGACCCGATGCGCTCGAGCTCTCGGCCAAAGTGGTGCGCGCCACCGAGCAGATGCACGACCTGGTGCTCGAGCTGCCGCAGTTCAAGCGTTCCAAAAGTCTGCGCGAGCACGTGATCACGGTCAACACCATCGAGAGCGAATGCGATGACATCTACATCACCGCGATGCGCAAGCTGCACACGGCCGAACTCGATCCGCTCACGGTCATCTCCTGGCGCGACATCTACACCTTCCTCGAGTACGCGGCGGACTCCTGCGAGTTCATAGCGGATACCGTCGAGTCCATCGTGATGAAGAACAGCTAGCCTGCAGCCAGCATCTATCTACCAAAGCCCCGTGCAGCCTGCCGCAACGTCTGAACACGACGTTCCCGCAAGCTGCACGGGGCTTCTCTACGTGCCGTCGAACCCACCCGGCGCATACGACGTCGAACGTGGTACCCTGAACCGGAGCATACGTGTACATCGATCAAAGGAGCCACCATGTCGTTTGCCGAACTTACCCGCGCGCGCTATTCCTGCCGCAGCTACACAGACCAAGCGGTCGAGCCCGAAAAGGTCGACGCCATCATCGAGGCAGGCCGCATCGCCCCGTCTGCGTGCAACAACCATCCTACCCGCATCATCGTCTGCGACACGCCCGAGCTCCGCGAGGCTGCAGCCAGGGCCGCATATCATTTCGAACGCGACGGAAGCGTGTTCGGCGCGCCGCTCGTGTTCGTCATATGCGCCAAGACCGACGCCGCATGGGTGAGAAAGTACGACCAGTGCAACGCCAGCGACATCGATAGCGCCATCGTCGTCGACCAGATGATGATGCAAGCGACCGACCTCGGCCTGGGTACGTGCTGGGTATGCCATTTCGATCCCGAAGCCGCCATCGAGGCCTTCGAGCTCCCCGAGGGCGTCTACCCCATCCACATGCTCACCGTGGGCTATGCAGCGGATACCATCGCCGAACCCGAGGCACGCGAGGCGCGCACGATCCCCCGAGCAGACTTCACCGACGTCCGCTCGTAGGCTCTGGTACGGCATCCTGGGCCCCTCCCAGTCAAACCGCTGGCACTGCAACACATTCGACCGTGATGGACGAGCGGCTTTGGCGCACCCCAGCGCCGCATGCGACCCGTCGCTCCTTCAACCCTTAAGACAAAAACGTCCGCCGATGTCATCCATCAGCGGACGCTTCACGAGCATAAGCGTGATCGGCACACCATGCCGATTCCGAAATGCTAGTCCAGATCGTCAGCAATGAAGTTATCGATAGGAGCGAACGGATCCGCTACCGGGACGACGGGCATGGGCTCGGGCGCCGGAGTGGAGACGGGTGCCGCGGAGGCGGCGGAGCCGGTCGGGGTGTTGGCGAGGAGCTCTGCCGGGAAGGAGTTCTGAGCGTCATCCATGAAGTGCTGGATGAGCTTCATGTATTCGTTCTTGAAATCCTCGCGAGAGGCCTTGAGGCGATCGATCTCCTCGATCTGCTGCTGCTTCTCGGCAAGCGCCTGGCGAATGACCTCGCGGGCCTTGGCGTCGGCCTCGTTGCGAATGCGCTCGGCATTCTCCTGAGCCTCATTGATGATGGCATCGGCAGTCTGCTGTGCGGCGATGAGCGCAGCGGAAATCTGACGCTCGGTAGCGGAGAATTCAGGAGCCGGGGCGGGTGCAGGAGCCGGGGTAGGAGTAGATGCGTTCTGTGCAAGCTGAGCCTGCGCGTCCGCGAGCTGCTGCTCGGCGGCGGTAAGACGGGTCTTCAGATCGACGATCTTGTTGAGCATAGCGTCGACCTCGGAAGAGATCTTCTCGAGGAAGACATCGACCTCGGCGGGATCGTAGCCGCGCTTGGCCTCGGAGAACGTCTGAGCCTGAATGTCAGCAGGGGTAATAGCCATCGAAAACATTCCTTTCCATGCAATTGGTCGCCCTTGAGAGCGAGACCATGCGATTCTTACAGAATTATACCTATCAACAGCCGCTCGATAAGGGTCAACGCAAGAACAGCGATAACAGGCGAAAAATCAATTCCGCCCATCGGAGGCAGGAACCTGCGGAAGAAGTTGAGATACGGTCCAACCAGGGAATCCAAGACCGCCCCGACATCGGCGAGGAAGCCGTTGGGATTCATCGGAATCCAGGTAAGCAGGCAGTACACCACGATGAGCATACTGTAGAAATTGAACAGGGACTGAATGATCTGAACGAAAGTGTAAACCGACACGTCTCTCCTACTTTGCCTTGATGTAACCCTCGCTGCGCAGCTTGGCGAGATCGGATTCCTTTACCTCGCAGTCCTGGGGCAGCACGATGAACACGCGATCAGCGACCTCCCTGACGCTGGCGCCCAGACCGCAAGCGAAGCCGTAGCTGAAATCCAGAACGCGTTTGGCGACCTCGGTGCGGACGCCTACGAACACGAGCGCTACGGGCTGGCGCGTGCGGACGCGACGCACCACGGTCTCGATGTCGTCATAGCTCTCCGGCCTTAAGATGTAGGCGGGAAGCTGCGGGGTGTTGTTTACCACAGCGCTCACCTGTGCGGAAACGTCCACAGCGGGAGCCTGGGCGGCCGGAGATGGAACGGAGCGCAGGGCCTCGGCATAGCTCGAGGGGGTATCGTAAGCGCCGGGGCGATAGGATTCCTGCCCGCGCGCAGGCGGATTATACGTGGTTGCATGGCGGTCGGCATCCCCCACCAGCTGTCCGCTGCGTGTGTAGACCGCGACCGATTCCGCCTCGCCGCGGCGCGTCTGCCCAAGCAGGCCGGAGCTCGGCTCGTCATCAGTGTATTGGGGCGCGTAGCCTTGGTCGGCAGAAGCGGAATACCCCTGGGAGCGGAATCCGTCGGAGTCATATCCGTCCGAGCCGTCCTCGTAGTAGTCGTCGTAGCCGTCCGTCTGGTCGTAGCCATCCTGGCCGTACCCGGTTTGGTTCTGGCCGAACGGAAGCCTGCTCTTGATATCGTCGAAGAAGCCCACGTTTCTCTACCTCTCTGCCCTCGGTTTCGTTTCATCTTCGAATGGTGCAGGTCAAGCACATGCCTGACCTGCTTATTTTACTGCAAAACCAGGGTCGAACAACACTCTACCAAGGCGAACGATGGTAGAACCCTCCTCGAGCGCGACCTCGAAGTCCTCGCTCATGCCGCAGGACAGCTCGCGCAGATCGAGCGAGGCGTCCAAAGACGCCAGCTCGTCGCGCAGCTTGCGAAGGCCGGCAAAGCATGCGCGCGCTCTTTGCTTATCCCCGCGCGGGGCCATCGTCATAAGTCCCGCGATATGAATTCCACAAAGTGCGCGGAGTTCGGGCAATTCCCGACGAAGGGCTTCGGGGTCGAAACCGGATTTCGACTCCTCCCCCGAAACATTCACCTCGATGAGCACATCTTGGGGCGCGTCCATCTGGCCTTGGGCCATACGGCGCTCGACACGGGTCGAGACCGCCTGCGCAAGATGAAGCGAGCTGATGGAGTGGATGAGCGAAGCCCGCCCCAAGACGGTGTTGATCTTGTTCGTCTGCAAGTTGCCGATCATGTCGAAGCTCACGCGCGGTGCATCCTGAAACTGGGAGATGGCGTCGATCTTGCGAACAAGCTCCTGGGGCCGATTCTCGCCGAACCGATGGAAGCCGGCAGCGATGGCGGCTTCAATCTCCTCCACCCCCACCGTCTTGGAAACAGCGACCAGGTCGACATCGGCGAAGGTGCGCCCGCTCCTCTCCAAAGCAACAGCCATCTTCGCGACGATCGCCTCGCGCCGTCGCTTCATATGATCAAGATAAGCAGCATCCATACGCTCTACCCTCCAAACGGTTTCCCGTGCTCATACTAACGCACGAACGAAGAAACGCCGTCTGCAAACGAAGCGGTTACACGCTTGCAGCACACGACGCCCCTCATGAACGAAACCCGCCGCAAGGGGCAAGCCTTGCGGCGTCATTGACGCGATTCTTGAATCGCTACGCCTATTCCTGCGAAGTTTTCCCAGCACATCCAAGATGCCCCAATATACGGCGCAAGCATCGAGGTCCACCTAGAAAGGCTCGGAGCAGGACCATGTTCTCCCTGGGAGAGCTCTTCTTTCATATAGTCGAAGACCTGCTCTGCAGCGCCGTTGCCGATGCAGCTCCCCTTGCGCGACATAACCTGGTCCGTACTCGCCTTCTCCAGGCGGCTCATCCGCATCGCGTGCCGGTACCGCGAGCCCGTGTCTGAGAGCGCCACGGGACCCGCGCCCGTTCCCACCTATCGAAGGCATAGCCTCGCTTCCGAACGCCCGGTGGGAACCGGATTAACCGCTAGAGGGCCACGGCTATGGCGGCGTGGCGACCACAGATGCCTTCCTCTGCCCGGTACGAGAAGAACCGGTCGTTGAGGCGCACGGTCGAAAGCCGCAAGTCGTGACTTTCGCACGGAGGAACTCCGATTTCTTCGAGCGACTGACGGATGCACGCGGATAGATCGAGCAGCCGCGATGCAGTACCCACGATGTTATCAAACCGTAATGAGAATGTGCGCATCAGGTCAGTTGAGACCTCATATTCGTCTCCCTGGATATGGGGGCCAATATACGCGGTAATATCAAATGGCGAGCAGCCCGTTTCCTCGCATAGGATCCGCGCCGTCTTCGCCGCGATGCGGGCATACGTGCCCCTCCAGCCGGAATGAACAACAGCGAAAGCATTGTGTTCGCAGCTCAGAAGCACGGGGACGCAATCGGCGAAGCAGAGCATCACCGGAACATGCGCTGCCGTGCACACGATGGCGTCGGCGCCTTTCGAAATGCGGCTGCGTATACCAGCCAGATCGGCTGCATCAGAACTCCGCACCACGACCACGTCATCACCATGAACCTGATTGGGCACGAGGAGACGCTGCATATCGTCGGCGCACCCCAGGGCCTCCAGGACGAGGCGACGGTTCTCGATAACGCTCTCGAGCTCATCCCCCACGTGCGATCCCAGGTTCAAAGACGCATACGGCGTTTTTGAGACACCGCCCGTGCGCTCGGTGAACGCCAGGCGCGTCGCACCCCTGTCCGAGCGAAGCAGTACGATGCCGTTGTCGTGAACGATACGTTCCATAGGTTCTCGCAATCTCGTGATGTCAGAACGCGATGCTCCGAGCAGGCGATGGCGCCCGCCCCCATAGAAGAGGCGTTAACAAGAAAAACCCGCCAAGCTCGCACTCGACGGGTTGATTCGATTGATCCTAGGCTGCGCTTAGAAGTTGCCGCGCTTCAGGAAATCGGGAAGCTCGAACTGGTCGTTGCCGAAGTTGGGCAGCTCCGTGCCGCCGACGTTGCGCGTGGGCGCGGCCTGCGCGGCATGAGCGGGGGCAGCGGACTCGGCCTTAGCCTGGGCCTGGGACTGTGCGAACAGGTCGTCCTGACGGTTGACGTTGGAATCGGAGAAACCGGTGGCGATGACGGTGATGCGCACCTGGTCACCCAGGGACTCGTCGACGACGGTACCGAAGATGATGTTCGCCTCGGGGTCGACCGCGTTGGCGACGAGGTCGGCGGCATCGTTGATCTCCTGGATACCGAGGTCCTTGGAACCGGCAATGGAGAGCAGGACGCGCGTCGCCCCATCGATGGAGCTCTCGAGCAGGCGGCTGGAGATGGCCTGCTGGGCGGCGTCGACCGCACGGGAGTCGCCGGAGGCCACGCCGATACCCATCATAGCGGTGCCGGCCTGGCGCATGATCGTCTTGACGTCGGCGAAGTCCAGGTTGATGACGCCCGGGACGGTGATGAGGTCGGTGATGCCCTGGGTGCCCTGGGAGAGGACGCCATCGGCGTTGGAGAAGGCCTCGAGCATGGTGGTCTTCTTCTCGGCGATATCGAGCAGCTTGTCGTTGGGGATGACGATGAGGGTGTCGACGCTGTCGGACAGGGTCTTGATGCCCTCCTCGGCAGCCTTCTTGCGCTTGCGGCCCTCGAAGGTGAACGGCTTGGTAACGACGGCGACGGTGAGCGCGCCGACCTCGTTCATGGCGATGTCCGCGACGATCGGAGCGGCTCCGGTGCCCGTGCCGCCGCCCTCGCCCGCGGTGATGAAGACCATGTCGGCGCCCGCCAGGGCTTCGGCGATGTCATCGCGGCTCTCATCGGCGGCCTTGCGGCCGACCTCGGGATTGGCGCCGGCGCCCAGGCCGCGCGTGAGGTCGGTGCCGATATGGACCTTGATATCTGCATCGGAGATCGCCAACGCCTGGGCGTCCGTGTTGATGGCGACGAACTCGACGCCGCGGATGCCCTCTTCGATCATTCGGTTGACCGCGTTGGTGCCGCCGCCGCCCACGCCGACCACCTTGATGACGGCAAGATAGTTGTTGATCTCGTTCTCGTGCATGTGTCGGTCCTCCGAACATCGCTCAACGTTAAGCTTGCGAATAATAAACGGTAACAGTAACCCTCAAGTTCAGATTAAACGTAGAGGTAAAACACTGTATCTTTGCATGATTTTACAGCTGTTGTCAAATGTCGACACGTATAAATGTGAATTTGGCAACCAAACTGCAGGTAGACGGTAAAGCCATTCGCCGAAGCAGGAGACTCCTGAGCCCTGCCGCGGCACGGCTCCGGGATAAGGGCGCGGCGCGCGGCGGCAACCCGCGGGAGACGCGCCGCACGCGGGCTGGCTACTGGGGGACGCTGCGGAACGTATACGCATTCGGCGTCCTCACATCGATGAAGGTGACGCCCGACTCCTGCGACAGCAGCGAGGTGACGACGCGCTCCTTCACGGCGATGTCGTCGGGCGCGCCCAGCGCCACCTCCACGCCCGAGACGAGGTTCGCGGCGATCGCCTCCTCCGATGGCACGGACAGGTACTTGATCTGCGCCTTGAAATCCGAGGAGAACTTCTCGGCGTATTCCATGCCCGCAAGGATAACAGAGGACTGCACCTCGCGGCCGCTGGCAGGCGAAACGTCGGACGACACATCGGTGAGCAGCAGGGCGCCGAAATGCTTGGCGAGGGCCTCGGCCGCGTCGACGCCCAAGAGGGCGCGCGTACCGTCGGAGTCGACCTCGGTGGCGTCCTGTCCGTCGGCGGTATCGTCGGCGGACTCGGTCGAGGCATCCGCGCCCTCGGAACCGGCAGCATCGGAAGCATCGTCCGTTCGGACGGATTGCGCGGACCCGTCCCCGTCGGCATCGTCATCGGCATCCGCCGCTTCGGCCGCATCGGATGAAGCGGAATCAGCCCCGCCCTGCGATGCCTCGTCCCCCGACGAGCCATCGGTCGCGGCCGCATCGCCCTCGGCCTTCTCGGATGCCTCCGTCGTAACGATGCCGCTCTCGACGATCGAGCCGGATTCGTCGACGGTGACGGCGAGCGAGAGCGGAGCGATCCAGCAGCCGTCATCCCCGATGGCCCAGGCGATATCGTCCGCTGCGACGTACATGATGGCGGCAACCGCGCGCTCGCGCGGCGTGATGACCAGCGTATGGGGGTACTCGCGTTTCACCTCGACACCGGATACCCAGGGGTTCTGCTTCAGGGCGTCCACGATGCGCTCCTCGTCCACGTTGAGCAGCGTGGTCCCCTCGGGCAGGTTGATCAGCTGCTCGGCGGCGTCCTGAGCGACGTGCTCGCTGCCGGCGATGCGAATATCGGTTGCGGCGAACAAGCCGGAGTTGACCACGGCGACCGCGACGAGGGCAAGCATGGCGGCTACGGCCACGACCCCGGCGAGCGCGAGGCGGGCGGGGGACAGAGACGGCATCTTGATCTCGAGGTCGCGCTTCAAAGAGCCCTGGGGGGAATCGACCGCCGGCCTGGGCGCCGCAGCCACGCTCGCGAGCTTCCTGGATTCATGGGCGCGCTGACGCTTCCTCGTCGAGGGAGCCGTCGCGACAGGGCGCTTCCCCATGACGGGACGGCTTGCGACGGGACGCGCAGCCGAGCCCGTGTGCGGCGCGACGGGACGCGCGGGCTGCCGGCGACGAAGCTCGACGCCGACCGGCGCCGGCGGCAGCGCTCCAGCAGATCTCGCCGGCAGCAGTCCGGACGTACGGGGGCGCGATGACGTCGCGGCCCCGTACGCACCGGGACGGGAAGGATTCGAATCGCGCGCCACCCGAGGCCTTGCGGAGGTTGCGGGACGAGCAGAGGGGGCGGGGCGCGTCGCGGAAGCCGACCGCTTCGTGGGTCGGGGTGCCGCGGCCCGTGCTTGGCGGGCCCGCTGCTCCCGAACGACGGTGGCAGCCTTCTTCGCGGTGTGCTTCCTCGAGGGAGCGGTATAGGCGCTGATGGGCTTCGTGGGCGCCGGAACGTTGCTGGGACGCTGCGGAGCCACGGGACGAGGACTCGCTACAGGTCGGGACGCGGACGACCCCGCCCGACGAAACGTGGGCTTCGGTGCTTTAGAACCCGAGGAATTTGACTTCCGGTTGGAGCTCGACGCCATACGTTTCCTTTACCTTCTCATATACATGCGAGATGACCGCGGAGACATCCCCCGCGCTCGCGGTGCCCTTGTTGATAATAAAATTAGCGTGAAGGGTGGATACTTCAGCACCCCCCACGGAAAAACCCTTCAATCCACAATCCTCTATCATCTTTCCAACACTCATGTTGGCCGGATTGCGGAATACCGAACCGCATGAGGCGGAGCCGATGGGCTGGGTTCGGCGACGAAGCGCGAGCGACCGCTCCATCTTGGCGCGGATATCCGCCTTCTTGCCCGGTTCGAGATGGAGCGTCGCCTCGAGAATGATCTCATCGCGGGGCAGCGACGTCACGCGGTAGCCCCACGTCACGTCCCCATGGCCGTAATGGCGGATGCCGACACCGGGTTTGTAGGTGACCACGTCGCGCACGACGGTGCCGATCCACTCCTCGCGCGAACCCGCGTTCATGGAGACGGCGCCACCGACGGTCCCGGGGATGCCGACGGCGAACTCCAGCCCGGTGAGCTCGCGCGATAGCGCTTCGTTGACCAGACGGGCGAGCATGGCACCGGCGCCGACGGTGATCGTCGCGTCATCATCGTCGACCACGAAGCGCGAGAACTCCCGACCCAGGGAAATCACCGCGCCCTCATAGCCCGCGTCCGCGACGAGCAGGTTCGAGCCCTTACCCAAGATGACCCAGGGCACCTGCTCCCTGCCGAGCACCTCGATCGTGCGACGAAGCGAATGATAGCTATGGCAGGTGATGAACAGCGCCGCCTTGCCGCCGATCCGATAGCTGGTGTGGCGAGCAAGGCGCTCGCCCTCCGCGAGTTCGGTGTCGATCAGGCCCGACAGCGACATAACCGCGTTGAATACGCCCATGCCCAAGCCACCAGCCCTTCCAGATTAAGCTCGACCGCCGGCGCGCTCGAGGTCGGCGACGTGCTCGATGTAATCGGGTCCGACCGTCGTGACATCGCCCGCGCCCATCGTGATCAGCAGGTCGCCCTCCCCCAGCAGCGAATCGAGGCGCTCCATGAGCGCCGGGCGATCGCTGACGTAGACGACGTCCTTCTCGGGATGGAGGGATCGGATCGTATCGGCGAGCATCTTGCTGGTGACGCCCGGGATGGGCATCTCGCCGGCCGGGAACACGTCGATGAGCACGAGCTTGTCGGCGTCGGCGAACGCGTTCGCGAAATCGTCGCGCAGCGCCTGCAGGCGCGAATAGCGATGCGGCTGGAACACGACGACGACGTTGCCGAAGTCGAGTCCATGGGCGGCGGCGAGCGTCGCCTTGATCTCGGTGGGATGATGCCCGTAATCGTCTACGACGGTGATGCCGTGCACGTCGCCGATATGCGTGAAGCGACGGCGCGCGCCCTGGAACGTCGAGAGGGCGCGGGCGGCGGCATCCGTATCGAGCCCCATGACGAACGCCGACGCGAGCGCGGCGGTCGCGTTCAGCACGTTGTGCATGCCCGGATTATGCTTGATGGAGACCTCGTGCGAAACGCCGGAGGGCAGCTTGACATCGAAGGTGCTCCCGAGCGCGTGCTCTGCGGGATGGAGGGTGCATACGACGTCATTCGAAGCATCCGTACCATACGTGACCACCCGACGCCCCGTAGCGCACGCGAGCTCGACCAGGCGCGGGTCCTCGCCGCATACGATAACTGTGCCGTCCTCTCCCACCAGGTTCATGAACGTGGAGAACGTCTCCTCGATCTCCTCGAGCGAGGAGTAATGGTCCATATGGTCGGCCTCGACGTTGGTGACGATGACGACGTCGGGGTCGAGATAGAGAAACGAGCTGTCGGATTCGTCGGCCTCGCAGACGAAGAACTCCCCGTCGCCGTTGCGGCCGTTTGTGTCGTAGCCCTCCACGATGCCGCCGATCAGGAAGCTGGGGTCGAGCCCCATGCGGTCGAGCATGGTTGCGCACATAGAGGACGTCGTCGTCTTGCCGTGGGTGCCGGCGACCGCGAGGGTGGTGTAGCCGGCTCCCAGAGCGGAAAGCATCTTCGCGCGGGGCCATATGGGAATACCCAGCTCGCGGGCGCGAACCAGCTCCGGGTTCGTCTCGGGAATCGCCGTGGAGACCACGACCACGTCGGGCTTGACCTGGTCGATGGTCTGGGCCTCATGCCCGATGAAGACCTCCATGCCGGCACGGGTGAGCTGGCGGATATAGCGAGACGTCTTCAGGTCCGAACCGGTCACCCGATAACCGCGCTCATGGAGAACCAGCGCGATGCCGCTCATGCCGGCGCCGCCTACGCCGATGAAATGAGCGCTCTCGAAGGTCGGCGCCGCGGTAGATTCCGGAACCACAATATTCGACATGCCTACTCCTTGTAGCCTCGCGTCTATACAAACTATCTCATTATACTCTTATGCTCGAAAACGCGCCGACTCCTAGCGCGCCCGCAAGGCCTCCACAGCATCGGCCAGCAGCTGTGCGGCGCGGTCCTGCTTGAGCGCTCGGGCGCTCGCGCGCATCGCATCGCGCCGCTCCGGACGGCGCAGCAGGTCGAAGAGGTCGTCCGCGAACGCGTCGTCGTCGATGGCGGCGTCCGCGTACATGACCGAAGCGCCGGCGTCGACGAGGAAGCGCGCGTTCGTGGTCTGATGGTCCGCGGTCGCATGGGGATAGGGAACCAGTACCGATGGAACAGCGAGCGCGGCGATCTCGGCGATGGACGACGCGCCGGCACGGGAGAGGACGAGGTCGGAAGCGGCGAGCATGTCGCCCATCGCATCGATATAGGGACGGACCTCCCAGCGCGCCGACTCCTCCTCGGTCAGGGCGAGCTCGGCCACGGCGAGGTCGTAGCCCTCGGCGCCGGTCGATTGCACCACGCGCACCCCCGGAATCCTGAGCAACCCGGACTTCAGCGACGCCAGGCGCTCGTTGAGGTGGCGCGCGCCGAGGGAGCCGCCGAACACCAGCAGCAGCGTCTCATCGGAAGAGACGCCGAGCGCGGCGCGTCCGCGTCCGCGGTCGCCCGCGAGCACCGAGGAGCGCACGGGATTGCCCGTCATGAGGATCTCGGTATCCGCCCCGCACCGCTCCCGGAAAATCGACTCGACGCTCGGCTGGGCGATGGCGATCAGGGACGCCGACTTCGCGGCCTGCTTGTTCGCCAGGCCGGGAACGGAATTCTGCTCGTGCAACGCGATGGGAATGCCCAGCCTCGCGGCGGCGCGCATGAGGGGCAGCTCGACATAGGCGCCGAAACCGACCACGACATCGGGCCTGAGCGACGGGTCGGCTTCGAAAGCCCGCACCAGCCGGCGCTCCTCGCGCGCGAGATGCAACAAGGCGGTCACGAGCGTCCAGGGGCGCTCGCGATCGAAACCGGTCACCTCGACGGGGAAGAAGTCGAATCCCGCCTCGGGCACCAGGCGGCCCTCGAGCCTGCGGGTCTCGCCGAAAAAGCGGACGGCGTGCCCGCGGTCGCGCAGCTCCTCGGCGAGCGCGAGCGCCGGATTCACGTGCCCGGCCGTTCCGCCCGCGGCGATGGCGACGCGAAATGCATGGTTATCGGTCATAGCGACCCCTCCTTGTTCCATATGAATCGGCACCGCGTCCCCGCGAGTCGCCGCGCGCACGCTGTCCGCCGCGCACCTCGGGCCCCGCATCCCGCGAGCGAAGGCGCTCGGAAGGATTATCGTTAAGATTCACCCGACCGTAGCCGCGGGACGTCGAACGGCGCCCATCAGGGCGCGGACGGGTGCCGCGCGGACCCGCGACAGCGCCCTCCTCGGGATAGCCCGATCCACCCGAGCCATCCATCACGCTGAAACCCGGGCGGTACCCGCCCCCGCGCCCGTCCTCGCGGGATGAGCGCCTCCGCGGCTCCCCGGCAGTGCTTCGCCCGATATGGCTCGAAACGTCATCCTGGCCCGTAAAAGCGCGATCGGCGCCCATGACGGCGAACTCGGATCGCCGGTCATCGTACACGGATCGCTGGTTGCTATCGATCGAGACGCGGATGATGTATCCCGCCAGCATAAGGCACCCGATCATCGAGGATCCGCCAGCAGAGATGAACGGGAGCGTCTTGCCCGTCATGGGGGTCACGCCCAAGATGCCCAGCGTGTTCACGAGAAACTGGACGCCGAGAATCGTAGTGCATCCATAGGCTACCAGGCGGTCTCGCATCGATGGGGCCTCGCGCGCGATTTTAAAACCCGAAACAAGCAGAGCGGTGAAGACGGCAAAGAAGATGATGGTACCCACGAATCCCACCTCCTCGCCGATGACGGCGAGGATGTAATCGTTATCGGGCTCGGGAATGTAGCCATACTTCATCGTGCCGTTGCCGATACCGCGCCCGAACAGGCCTCCCGATGAGAATGCCATGATAGCCATGGTCGCCTGGTAGCCGCTATCATACATATCCGCCCAGGGATCCTGCGCGACGAGGAAGCGCTCCACGCGATAGGGCTCGGCGATGAACACGATGCCCAGCAAGATGAGGCCGACGACGAGGATGGAGCCCAGCAGACGCCAGGGGGCACCGGAGAATAGCAGCATCGCCATGATGGTCGCGGCGAGAATGATGATCGTGCCGAAGTCGGGTTGTAGGAGGAGCAGCAGAATGGGAAGCACCGTCGAGACCACGAACAGCTTGATGAAGCTGCCGGTGTCAAGATTCATGCGGTCGTAATACTCTGCCAGGATGTTGGCTGCTGTCAAAATGAGGAACGGCTTGGCTATCTCAGATGGCTGGAAATTGATTATACCCAGACGGATCCATCGAACAGCCCCACCGGCACCCACTCCGATCAAGAGAACCAAGACCAACGAGATGACACAGAGAAGCCAGAGGGCGAACAGTCGACGCTCGCTATAACGATCAAGCGGAATACGGGCGATCGCGAAGGCGCAGACGGCTCCGACTCCGACGAAGATGGCCTGACGGAACGCGGTAGACTTCAAAGGATTGCTCCCCGGATCCGTGGTGGGAGCCGAGGAGGAGTAGACCATGAGCAAACCGAACGCGACGAGCGCGATCAGGCAGGCGATGAAGACCAGGCGCGGCGCCATGATGCGAGCCGGGACGCCCGCGAGGCGGCGCTCTCCAAACGAGGTGCGGGTCGCAGCACCGCCCTCCCTGCGGGACGCGCGCGTCGACGGGCGTCCCGATCCCGTGCGCGGAGACCGAACATCGCGCGAGCCACGGTCGGTTGATCTGGTTGCCATAAGCGCCTCCGGCTACTCTTCGGTATCGAACTGCTCCCCTTCGTCGAGGGCAATGCGAATCTTATCTACATACGCCTTGAAGGCGCGCCCCCGCTCCTCGAAACAAGAGAACTGGTCGAACGACGAGCATGCCGGGGACAACAGCACGACGTCGCCGCGGGATGCGAGCGAACGCGCCACATCGACCGCGTCATAGAGGTCGTCGGCCTCCGCGATGTCGATCACGCCGGAGCGGTCGGCATCCTCGAGCGCCCGCCTGAATCGTTCGCGAGACTCACCGAAGCACACGGCGCACGAGGCGTGGTCGACGACGAACGAGGCGAACTCATCGAGCGGGGTCCCCTTGTCATGGCCGCCCAGCAGCACGATGACGCGGTCATCGGGAAACGACGCCAGCGCCTTCTCAACCGCATCGGTATTGGTCGCCTTCGAATCGTTCACGTAGCGAACGCCATCGATCTCGCCGCACGGCTCGGCACGGTGCTCGAGCGGCCCGAAGCAGCGCAATCCCTCGCGCACGCCTTCCGCCGAGGCGCCGCACGCGAGGGCGGCTGCCGAGGCGACCAGGGCGTTCTTGACGTTGTGGTCGCCGGCGAGCAGCAGCTCGGAGACATCGACGAGGTCGAGCTCCTCGCCCGCTAGGCGCACCACGAGCCGCCCCGCGCGCAGGAACGCCGCATCGGCGCATGCCGGGTCGTCGAAGGACGCGCGCAGAACCCGGAGCCCGTCGCGGAAGACCTCGTCCCCGTACAGGCCGATGCCGGGATCGTCGGCGTCCACGATGGCGAGGTCGCCCTCGCCCATGTTCTCGAAGAGCTTGAGCTTCGCCCGGGCGTAGTTATCATGCGAGCGATGCCAGGCGAGATGGTCCGGCGTGATGTTCAACAGGACGCCGACCCTGGGATGGAACTCCTCCGTGGTGGCAAGCTGGTAGCTGGAAAGCTCCGCGACCAGCCAGTCGCCCGGCGAACGGGAGTCGACGGCGCTGATGGCGGCGGTGCCGATGTTGCCCACCGCCGACGCCGCCATGCCGCTCGAGCGAATCAGATGCTCGACGAGCGCCGTGGTAGTCGTCTTGCCGTTCGTGCCCGTGATGCCGCACCAGCGCTCGGGCGAGAGCCGGTAGGCGAACTCGGGTTCGCCCATGATCTGGGTGCTCGCCGCGCGCGCCGACTGGTAGAACTCGGAGAACTCGGAGATGCCGGGGCTGGCGACGCACACGTCGTACGTCCCCTCGACGCTCTCGGTACCGAACACGAAGCGCACGCCATGCTCCTCGAGGGCGCGGGTGCTCTCGTTCGGCTCGGCGGACGCGCCGCCGTACACGCACACAGCGGACACGCGTTCCCCTTGGTGGCGCAGCGCCCATTCGATCACGTTGAATCCCGTGGAGCCCAGACCGAGCACCAACAGGGAGAAAGTCTGCGGAAGCGGCATCGCGATCACTAACCCATCTGGAAGAAGCAGGCCAGACCGAGGGCACCGAACGCGGCGGCGATGATCCAGAAGCGGATGACCACCTTGGTCTCAGCCCATCCGAGCTTCTCGAAGTGATGATGGATGGGCGCCATGAGGAAGACGCGCTTGCCCGTCGCCTTGTAGCTGAGGACCTGGATCATCACGGAGAGGGCCTCGATGATGAACAGGGCTCCCACGACGAGGGAGACGACCTCGGTGCTGGTGAGAATCGCGACCGCGGCGAATCCGCCGCCCAGGGCGAGCGAGCCGGTATCGCCCATGAAGATGCTGGCGGGATAGGCGTTGAACCACAGGAACCCCAGGCAGCCGCCCGCACAGGCGGCGCAGAAGATCGCGAGGTTGGCATCCCCGCTCAAAAAGCAGATGGCGGCCATGACGATCATCGCCATCATGACGGTGCCGCCCGCGAGGCCGTCCAGGCCGTCCGTAAGGTTCACGGCGTTGGACATTCCCGCCAGCAACAGGAAGACGAACACGAGGTACAGCCAGGGGATGGAGATGGTGGCCCCGCCGACCGACAACGTGGTCGTAAGGACCCCCAGGTCGATGGCGAAGCCGCCCGGGAAGCGGATGACGGGCTCGACGCCGCACAGGTTGACGGCGAGCAGGAAGAACGCGACCACGATGGCCGTGAGACCGACCATCTTCGCGGTGGGCGTCAGGCCGAGGGACCGACCCTGCGCCACGGAGGTGATGTCGTCGAAGAGCCCGAGCGCACCCGTCGCCAGCGCCGCAGCGCCTGCGAGCATGACCTTGGGGGTGAGGTGGCCGATCAGCAGCGTGGACACGACGATGCCGAGCAGGATCACCACGCCGCCCATGGTGGGCGTGCCCTGCTTCACCAGATGCCGCTGCGGGCCGTCGGCGCGGACCTGCTGCCCGATCCCCTCGACCTTCAACAGCTTGATCCAGAAGGGCATGACGGCGAGCACGATGAGGGCGGCGACGCCGAGCGCGAGGAACGCCTGGTACGTGGGATAAGCGGGATTAGCAAACATTTAGCAAACCTCTTCTACGAAACGATCGAGGCCGACGAAGCGCGAGCCCTTCACCAAGACCAGATCGGTCGCGGACAATACGGAGCCGTAGCGGGCGATGAGCTTGTCGCAGGAGGGCACCACGGCGACGGAGTCCTCCCCCAAACCCATCATGCGGGCGGCAGCTGCCATGGCGCGGGCGTTCTCGTCGCCCACGAACACGACGAGCCCGGGCTTCTTCGCGGCGGCATAGGCGCCCACCAGCTCGTGGAATCGCCTGCCCTCGTCTCCCAGCTCGCCCATCTCGCCGAGCACCGCGATGCGCGTGCCCGAGCACGGCAGGGTGGCAAGTAGATCGAGCCCGGCGGCCATGGACTCGGGGCTCGCGTTATACGAGTCATCGATCACGCGCGCACCGCACCGAGCCCGCCGCACCTCCTGGCGCCGCCCGGTGATCTGCAGGTTCCGGAACACCTCGTCGATCGTGAACTGGGGAATACCGAGCTCCGCCGCCACGGCCGCGGCATAGAGCGCGTTGCCTACGGATTGCTTGCCGGGGATGGCGAGCGCGGTCTTGAACTGCGCGCCGCTGCGGACCGTCATGGTGAACGAGGGGCACCCGTCCTCCCCGACCTCGACGGAGGTCGCGCAGACGTCGTCATCGGAGGAGAACCCGCACAGGATCACATCGATGCCGGCGGGCTTGGCGAAGTTCTCGATGATGAACGGGGTGAAGTCGTCCTCCCCGGAGAGCACCAGGGCGGAATGATGCCCCTCGAAGTTCTCGCTCGAGGGACGCATGCCGGCGCACACCTCGGCCTTGGCGCGCGCGATGTTCTCGCGGCTACCCAGCAAGCCGATATGGGAGGTGCCGATCTTGGTGATGATCGAATACGCGGGCTGGGCGCAACGGGAAAGGCGCTCGATCTGCCCGCGGGAGTCCATACCCATCTCGAGCACCATGACCTGGGTGTTGCGAGGCGCGGCCAGGATGGTGAGGGGCATGCCGATGAGGCTGTTGTAGTTGCCCTGCGTGGCGTGAACGCGATAGCGCGTGGACAGCAGCGCGCAGAGGACGTCCTTGGTCGTGGTCTTGCCGATGGAGCCCGTCACGGCGACCACCGTGCAGCCGATGCGCGCTCGATAGCCCTGGGCCAGCAGCAGGAGGAACTCGGTGGGGTCCTCTACCGTGAAGACGGCGCACTCGTGGTCGTCGGCGAGGCGCAGCAGCTCGCGGGAGGGATCGGTCGTCAGCACCACGCACGCGGCGCCCGCCTCGATCGCCTGCGGCGCGAACTCGTTGCCGTCCACCCGCTCTCCGGGAAACGCCACGAAGATGGCGTCCCGCCCGACCTTGCGCGAATCGATCTCGACCCCTCGGCAGATACGGTCGGCGTTGCCCGTCCAGGGCCGCGCCCCCGTTACCCTCTCGAGGTACTTCACAGCTATCTCAATCATGCGTCATCCTTCGTACGCTCATATGTCGGCGGTTAATTGTATCGCTCGGAGCCGCCGCTGTGGTGCAGGCTGTGTGAACGCTCGCCGACCCCCGCGCACGCGCCCCCGTCAGCACGCCGTCCCCTAGGCCTCCGGCTTGATGCCCAGCGCGTCGATGGTCGCCTGCATGATCGCCTGGAACGGCGGCATCGCGACGCTCGAGGTGTACGCCGTGCCGTCGAGGGTGATATAGACCATCGCCTTCGGATGCCCGGGCGAGACGAATCCCAGGAAGGACGCCATGTTGTTGGATTGCTGGTAGCCGCCGTCCTCGCCGGCGCGCTCGGCGGTACCCGTCTTGCCCGCGATCCGGTAGCCCTCGATCTGCGCGCCCGATCCGGTTCCCTCCTCCACGACCGTCTCCATCATCGAGACGACTTGTTCCGCCGCCTCCTCGCTGATGCACCGCTTCTTCTCGCCCCAATCGACGTCCTCGCCCTTTTTCGAGATCAGGAAATGGGGGGTCGACATCATTCCCTTGTTGGCGATACCCGTCATGGCGCGCAGGATCTCGATGGGCGCCACGGCGATTCCCTGGCCGAACGACATCGAGCCCAGACTCGATCCGTCGTAGTCGCTGCGGTCGCGGATGATGCCGGCAGACTCGCCGGGAAAATCGATCCCGCTCTTGCTTCCGATCCCGTAAGCCTCGAGGTAGGAGGCGAACGAGTCCTCGCCGATCTTCTCGCCAACGAGCACCATGCCCGTGTTGGATGAACGGCGCATGATCTCGCGCACCGTCATCTCCATCTGGTAGTCGCGCTCGTCGACGTCGGAGACGTAATCGGAGCCGACCAGCACCTTCGCGGGAACGTCGAACTCCGTATCGGGCGTCACCTTGCCCATATCGATGGCCATACCGCAGACAAGCGCCTTGAACACCGAACCGGGCTCGTACGCATCGGTCACGACGCGCAGGTTCATATCCTCCGTCCGCGCGGTGGATAGGTCCGCGGGATCGAACGTGGGGCTCGAGCATGCGGCGAGGATCTCGCCCGTGGTGGGATCGCATACGATGGCCGAGCCGTACTTAGCGCCGGAATCCTGCACGGCGGCCGCCATGGCGTCCTCGGCCGCCTGCTGGATGTTCGCGTCGATGCTCAGCACGATGTCCACGCCGTCGACCGCCGGCTCCTTCTCGTAGGCGCCGCCCGCGATGAACGAGCCGTCGATTCCGCTCTCGCGCTCGACGTAGCCGTTCGTTCCCGTGAGGATTTCGTTGTAATAGCTCTCCAGGCCCGAGATGCCGACGTTGTCAACGTTCACCGCGCCCAGCACCTGGGCGGCGAGCGATCCATAGGGGTACACCCGCTTGATGGTGCGCTCGAACTCGATGCCGGCGATCTGCTCCCGAGCGAGCAGGTCGCAATCCTCCTGATCGACCTGGCGCTTGATATAGGCGAACGTCCCGTCACCCGATACCTTCTCGAGCGCCTCCTCCTTATCGACGCCCAAGATCTCCACCAAGGCCTTCACTGCCTTCTGCTTCGATTCGACAAGCGACGGGTTCACGTAGACGTTGGAGCACTCGGCACAGGAAGCGAGGACGTTGCCGTTGCGGTCGTAGATGGTCCCCCGCTTCGCGAACAGGTCGCTGCCGTGCACGCGCCGGTTGTCCGCGCGGGCGCGGTTCTTCTCGACGTCGAAGATCTGGTATTCGGCGAGCTTGCCCACGCCGAGCGCCAGGCATAGCCCGAACAGCCCTCCCACCACGCGGCGGCGCGAGATGGCGGTGCCGTCCGATCCGTCGCGGAAGAAATCCGCGGGCGGAACAGAGCGCTGCCCGCGCGCGCGACGATCCGTCGAGCTGCGCGGGCGCTGGTCGTTTTCACGAAACTTGCGATTATCCATAGAAGAGATCTATTCCGTCGTTTCCTGTCTTGACCGACCTAGGACAGGTCGATCGTCACGCCGCCCTCGGCCTCGACCATGCCGAGGGTACCCGACGCGAGGTCGCGAATGCGCGCATGCGAACCGTAGACGGAGCGCATGACCTCGAGGTTGGAAGCCTGCTCCTGAGCGGTCTCGATGGCGTTGGTCATCTCGGCGTTGGCGTTGAGCGTCGCCGTGGTGACATCGGCTATAGCCACCCTCGCCACGCCGACGGCGCAGAAGATCAGCGCGAGGACGCAGGCGACCTTGACTACCGTGGCGAACATGGGGCTGACGCCCTGGCTGGCCTCGCGGCCGGCGCCGGTGAGGACGTCGAGGCGCGGGCGCCGCTCCTCCCGCGGAGCCGCGGGGGCATAGGCGCTCGAGCGCTCATATGCTTCGGCCTGCATATCATAGGCAACTGCTGCATTTGAATTGTAATAAGCCATGATATGCAAGCCTCCGCTTTCAGTGTGCGCACCTTTGTGCGCGGTGCTGCGTTTAAGTACTGCGTTTCGTGCGGACCAACCCAGCGGAGGCACACGGCGCGGCAGCTACAATCGCTGCGCGACGCGTATCTTCGCGGAACGAGCCCGCGGGTTGCGCGCCACCTCTTCCGGCGACGCGACAAGGGGTTTACGGGTGATCACCTTCAACGTCGGCACGTTCCCGCACACGCACACCGGTATATCCGGCGGGCACGTGCAGCCCTGGCTCATCCCCTTGAAGATGTTCTTCACGATACGGTCTTCGAGCGAGTGGTACGAGATGACGCAGATGCGCCCCCGTTCGTTCGTCCACCGTATCGCCGCCTCGAGACCGCGCTCGAGGACCTCGAGCTCGTGGTTGACCTCGATGCGGATCGCTTGGAAGCTCCGCTTGGCGGGGTGGCCGCCGTGCCGTCGCGCCGCCGCCGGGATTCCGGCTTTGATCACGTCGACGAAATCCCCGGTGGTGGCGATGGGCGCCGTTGCACGGCGGCGGACGATCTCGCGCGCGATCTGCGTCGCGAACTTCTCCTCACCGTACACGCGAAGAATCCGGGCGAGGTCTGCTTCGTTATAGGTGTTGATGACCTCGGCTGCGTTTAAGGTGTTGTTACCCGGATCCATACGCATATCGAGCGGGGCGTCCTCGTTGTAGGAGAAGCCCCTTCCAGGGATATCAAGCTGCGGGCTCGAAACGCCCAGATCGAACAGGAATCCATCGACGCCCGGCACCTCCGCGCTGCAGAGGAGCTCGTCCATATCCCCGAAGTTCCCCTTGAGGAGACGGTGCGGCGTGCCGGGTGCCTCTCGATCGAGCCGCTCCCCCGCTGCCGCGAGCGCCATATCGTCCTGGTCGATGCCGAGCAGAAGGCCCTCGCTTCCCACCTGGGCGGCCATCTTGACCGAATGGCCGGCACCGCCCAGCGTGCAGTCGCACACGACCGCACCGGGCTTGAGGGCGAGCGTGTCGAGCACTTCTTGGAGCATGACAGGTTCATGCCGATATGCAGGTGTCAATGTTCCCGTTGCCATGTGTGTCCCAACCTTTACGAATAGAAGAGGTCTGCCAGGTCGTCGTCGGAATCCTGCTGCGTCTGCTCCCAGACCGCACGATCCCAGATCTCCAGGTGGTCGAAGTTGCCCACCACGGTGACCTCGCGAGAAAGATGCTTCTTCTCGCGAAGCGACTCGGAAAGGCCAATTCGGGAGGCGGAGTCGATATCCATCGGCGTCGCCATCGAGTTGATCTTCCTCATGAGCGCCTGGTCCTCGCGCTTGCGCGCGTCGAAACCTCCGCGCTTTTCGAAGAGGCCCAGGACCCACTTCTCATATTCTTCGCTCGAGAACACGTACAGGGCATCGACATCGGGCGCGGGCAACACGTACACATGCGTCGAGAGCTCGTCACGGACGGCAGCAGGCAGGGACAGGCGACCTTTCGCATCGAGATTGCGCTCGTATGTTCCGGTCAAGATCACTGCTGCGCCCTCCCCTCGGTTGCTCGGATGCGCGGTACGGGGAACCACCCCCTCTGTCGACGCTTTCAATATTATGGGCTGAAGCCCCTTTGTGCAACACTTTTTCCCACACTCTCCCCCACTCCCCCACCCCATGACACTTCATACCGAGCAGCAAGGGGATGCGGCACGCGAAACAAGACACAACATATTGTGTTTGCTGTCCCTAAGAGCACCACTACTCGCCATCCGAGTACGGCGGTATAACCTTCAAGTTGAGCTTGAAGCGATTTTTATTCGATTGTGATTCACCTGTGAAGCCGCAGGTAGATAAAGTAATTTACAACTGCGGGAGCACGTGGGATTAGATACTAGCGAACCGTGCCGACACGGTTGCAGCGCCACCACTATACCTTGGGTTCAAACCGCCGAATCTCGACCGTAAACGGCGCGATCGAGACGAAAGGCGCCCTACGCGCGCGGATGAGCCGCCAGGTAGATCTCGATGAGCTGGCTGCGATCCACATGCGTATAGACCTGCGTGGTCGAGATGTCGGCATGGCCAAGGATCTCCTGCAGCGTGCGCAAGTCGGCGCCGCCTGCGAGCATATGCGTCGCGAACGAATGGCGCAGCACGTGGGGATGCAGGCCCTCGATACCCACCGAGCGGCCCGCGCGTTCGCAGAGCACATGCACGCTCTGGCGCGTGAGCCTGGTGCCGTTCTTGTTCAAGAAGACCGCGCTGGAGGCGGCGCGCGAGCGCGCATGGGCCGCCAGGGCGTCGCGGCTCCCCTGGGATAGATAGCCCGAGAGCGCCCTCCGCGCAGCGCCCTCGATGGGGACGAGGCGCTCTTTCGCCCCCTTCCCCATCACCCGGAGAAACTCGTCATCGAGGTGCACGTCGCGCACATCGAGCCCCACGAGCTCGCTCACGCGCAGGCCGCATCCATAGAGGACCTCGAGCGTGGCATGGTCGCGCACCCCTGCGGGCGTGTCGGGAAACGGTTGGTCGAGCACGGCGCAAACCTGGTCGATGCTCAGGCACGCGGGAAGACGCTCCGCTTTTTTGGGAAGGTGGAGCGTCGAGGTGGGATGGACCGAGGAGATCTCCTCGCGGACCATGAATCGATGGAAGCCCTTCACCGCGGAGAGGGCGCGCTCGATCGACGAGGACGCGTAGCCCGCCCGCCGCTTCGCCATGGCGAAGTCCTCCACCATCGCCCGCGTCACATCATCAGGATGACGGACGCCGCGAGCCACGAGATAGGAAAGATACTTTGCCAGATCGCGACGGTAACCGTCGATCGTGTGGGGGGAGACGTTTCGCTCGACGACGAGATGCGAGAGGTATTCATCGCAGGCGTGCTCGAGCTCGGACGAGCCGTCGAGCGACGCCCCGGGAATCTCGAAACGCTTCTCCCCCATAGCGTCTTATTTGTGATAGAAGGTATGGCGCTCGTATTTGGGCTCGCAGCACACGTTGATGCCGAGCTTGCGATAGAGCTCTTCGTCCGTCTGGGAGATGATCACGCTGAAGAACGCATCGCAGCCGCGCAGCTTGGGCAGACCGCCGATGACGCGCTTGGCCACCTCGCTGGTGGCCGAGGAGATCGACAGGGCGATGAGGGTCTCATCGGAGTGCAGGCGATGGTTCTTGCTGTCGAGGCGCTCGGTCTTGAGGCGGCAGATGGGATCGATCGCGCCGTCGTCGATGACGTCTTCCTCGACGTCGACGCCGGTAACGGTCTTCAGCGCATTCATAAGCAGCGAGCTCGCCGCACCCAGGCGCTCGGAGGTCTTGCCGGTGATGACGGAGCCGTCGGGCAGCATCATCGCGCCGACGGGGCCGCCCGTCTCCTCTTCGCGCCCCAAGGCCGCGGCACGGGTGGGCAGGTAGCCCTTGTCGATGCCGGCCTTCTGCATGATGGCCTTGAGGCGGCCCACCTGCTCCTCGCCCGTGCCGGTGCGCTTTACGTTCACGGCGGCGGTAAAGTAGCGACGGACGATTTCCGCCAGCGAGGCATCGCGGCACGCCTCGTCATCGCTGATGGCGAAGCCGACCATGTTGACGCCCATGTCAGTCGGGCTCTGATAGGGGCTTTCGCCCAAGATCTTGCCCATGAGGGCCTTGACTACCGGAAACGCCTCGACGTCGCGGTTGTAGTTAACCGCGGTCTTGCCGTAGGCCTCGAGATGGAACGAATCGATGATGTTGGCGTCATCGAGGTCGACGGTCGCCGCCTCGTAGGCGATGTTGACGGGGTGGTTGAGCGGCAGGTTCCAGACGGGGAACGTCTCGAACTTCGCATAGCCCGCCTCGACGCCGCGCTGGTGCTCGTGGTACAGCTGCGAGAGGCAGGTGGCGAGCTTGCCGGAACCGGGACCGGGTGCCGTCACGACGACCAGGGGACGCGTGGTCTCGACGAACTCGTTCTTGCCGTAGCCGTCTTCCGAAACGATGAGGTCGATATCGTGGGGATAGCCCTCGATAGGGTAGTTCAGCTTGCAGGTGATACCCATCTCCTCGAGACGGTGGCGGAACACGGCGGCGGCCGGCTGGCCGGCGTACTGGGTGATCACCACGCCGGCGACGGCGAAGTGATTCGCGCGGAAGATATCGGTGAGGCGCAAGACGTCCTCGTCATACGTGATGCCGAGGTCCCCGCGCGCCTTGTTCTTCTCGATATGGTTCGCGTTGATCGCGATGATGATCTCGACGTCGTCTACGAGCTTCTCGAGCATGCGGAACTTGGTGTCGCTCTCGAAGCCGGGAAGGACGCGGGACGCATGGTAGTCATCGAAGAGCTTGCCTCCGAACTCAAGATAGAGCTTGCCGCCGAGCTCGTCGATGCGACGACGAATCTGCTCGGTCTGCAATTCGATGTACTTCTCGTTATCGAATCCTTGACGCATGTCCCCATGCTCCTTCCAACAGCCGCGTTGTAACCCGCCCAGTATACATGTTAGCTACGGCTAGGTCACGCAAGCCCATTTACCAGCGGAAATACACCGAGTAGAACGTGCAACTACGGGTATTCTATGCCATTTGGGAAAAGCGAGGGCAAAATAAAGCGCCCCTCCACCGTCTGCACAGAGTGGAGGGGTTCCGCATAAAAGGGCGCTGGTCTCGTATAACCGCTCCTCGTCGTATCTTCGCGCGCGCTCAGTCGCATCCAAGTCCGCTCGACATGAAAAAGACCCCTTGCAGGGGCCAATGACCAATCAATATGAAACCATCGAGCTCGGGCCCTCGATGCCGGAGGCGACGCCCGCGTAACGGGTGCCGCAACGTGAGCACGACGCGCCATGCGAATCTGATTCGAGCAGCATCACGATACCGTCCTCCGAATAGCATCGCGGGCAGATCGGCCCCGTCTTCGCGCCGTCATCTTCCAGGATGTAGCACGCGCCGCCGATGCGCTCCATCTTCTTGCGCTTGGCCAGCTGCTCCCTGAGCATCTTGTTCTCTTCCTTGAGCGAATCGAGCTCGGCGCTCATCTGCTGGATCTGCGATATGAGGTCTAGAATTCGCGCCTTGTCGGCGGTGGACTGGGCGGCATTGGCGACGTCGAGGAACCCCTTGACGATGTTGGCGATGTTAGACATTTGCCAGCCTCGCGTCCTCCTCGGCGATGCGCCGCTTGAGCCATTTGTTCTCCTCGATGAGCTCGCAGCGCTCCGCCAGCATCTCGGACACCTTGGCGATCGCATCGAGCAGGCCCTTATCCCCGGAATGCTCGACGATGGCGGCGAGCGCGACGGAACCGTCGAGCTCGAATGACTCACCGCAACGGTCGCATTCGAGCGCCTTCTTGGTTACAAGCCCCATAAGACCTCCGAACTATGTAGCTAAAGAAGCCCCGATGTCTATTTGACGTGCGCGACTTCGCCATGAGACGCATATGTTCGTTATATTTTAAGTAGTAATGTTTGGAATAGCCCCGAATGCGGACAGGACATACGCTGTCTCTTCGTCAACGGACTCGTCATCGCAAATACCAGCGAGGTGCAGATATGCACGCGCTATAGAGCTGATGCGGATATGGAATGCTACGGTATCGTCCTTCGTCTCAATCTCGCGAGCAAGGGCGACGAAATCCTCGGAGAAATCGCGAGACTCCATGAGGGCCGCAAGAGCCTGAGAGTTCTTGAATGGATTATGCGAGGACAGGAGCTCGATGCACTCTTGCCTTGCAAGCTGTCCGCCCATCTACGACCTCCTCGCTTTCTTGTCCTCGTCGAGCAGTATACGCAGTCTATCCGCAAGTTCATTGTACCCGTGTCGAGTTGCGTAATCAATTTCGATGCCGTACGCCGACGACATAAAGCCCCGCTTGCTGAAGGCGCCATCTTCTATTATTTTCTTGCTAACCCCAGAGGATGCCCCGGCTTTAGCCGCCCTAGCCGCTAGGACGTCGCTGCCGATATTCTTGCGCCGCCTCTTCGCACGCTTCGCGGACTCGCCGAGCTGTCTCATGCGTTTGGCGTATTCCTCTTCGGCGGTCGTGCCGTTCCTCTCGGCGCGCAGTTCGGCGTCGGCCCATTCGAGGTCGTTCCACCTGTCCGCGATGGCGTCGGGGCCGTAGCCCTCGGCACCGCCATCGTCCCAGCTGCACACGACCTTGCAGTCGCAGCCGTCGTGGTAGTGGTCGAAGCTGCTCGCCGCTTTCTCCGTGTGGTAGACGAACCCGCGGCTCGCGAGCATCAGGCAGAACTTACAAGTATCCCCTCCGCTCGGCACGCGGGCGAAGCGCGGTTTGAGAGGGTCGCGGGCGGCGTTCTCCATCATCGTCTGCCCCGCGCTCCGCTTCAACTCGTAACCGACTCGCGAGAGGACGGCGCTGTTAAACGAGTCGATGTCGCCCTTCAGCACCTTGTCGACAAATGCTCTTATAGCCCCTTCGGTCGCGTCGGGGTCGCGCCCGGTCGCGACGGCAGCCCCCAAACGCGAGCCGACGGCGATCCCGCGCGACGCGCTCGACTACCTGACCAACGAGGTGAATGGGCTGAGCGCGGACGCCAAAGAAAGGGTTTTGAGGCTGCTCCGTTCTATAGAGTGGAGCAAGAGCAACGTTGCAGAGTGTCGTTCGGCTGTTGTAGATGCCATATTCTCTGTTCTTCCAGCATATGCTGATGCGGCTGCGCAAGCTGGGGCTGATTTCTACGATGCCATCCGCGTCGTGGAGGTAGGTGACCCTATGGGGGCCATCGCGATGAGCGATTTCGATCCAGTCGCTTTTGATGGGGCTGTTCGCGTATTCGTCCAAGACGTGATCGACGGCAAACCGATAGACCAGTTCAACAGCAAGGTCATCGACCGCGTTGACAAGGACATACGGCGAGCCGCGAACATGTCGGTTGCGGGAAATGCTCAGCGCGATCCGCTCAAGCCGAAGTACGCCCGAGTTCCCAGCGGTGGCGAGACGTGTTCGTTCTGCCTGATGCTTGCGTCTCGCAGGGCGGTGTACAAGAAGGAAGAAGCCGCCAGCCACGCTCATCCTGGGTGCGATTGCCGCATCGTTCCGAGCCATGGAGACGGTAGTGAGATTGAGGGGGTACGGCCCGGACGAGATATATCACCGATGGAAGTACGGCGATGCGCACTGTGCAAATAGCGCAACTCATTCAGTTGAAGAGTTGAAGCTTCCTAGCGGCAGGAGTGGCATTAGTATTGGTCGCGGACAGTGCGATGTTTATACGACTGCGGATGGCAGGAGGTTCGTATTCCCCGCTGGGATTGATACTGCGAAGCAGGACATGACTCCGGAGAGGGCGATCCGCCTTTACGACCGCATGCCCGATAACGTGAAGAGCCAAATGCAGGACACCGTTTTCTTTGTCGACTATCCGAATCCAGAAGACGATTATTGGCGAAGAGTGTACAAGAACTTCACGAAGTCGTATGCCACAGGTGGAAGCGAAATCACTTTTTACGCCCATGTCGGGCATGATGACGATTACGTTGTCAGAACATATTGCCACGAAGCCGGTCACTATATCGACCCGCGCAACTCGATGGAGGGAAAGCGATATAGCCGTTGCGGCGATTGGCAGGAAGCGATGCGCCTTGATTACGAAAAGGGAAAGAGGAGGTACCCGACAAAGTATGCATCAAACGACGACTCAGAGGATTTCGCAGAGTCAGTCGCTGAATACTGCATAAACGGGGCACAATTTAAGAAGATGTTTCCTAATCGTTCGGCATTGATTGACAGGCTTTTAGGAAGTGACTTCGATGGATGAAACCGCACTTCCCGATAATTACATCCATGAAGATGGAGTTTACTGGGAACGGAATCACGGTGGAACGCCGTCGGGCGGAGATTACTCTGAAATCCTCTATTTCGATGCGAGCGGAGACCTCGCGCCTCCTGAGCTTGCGCGCAGCTGCGTTATTCGCGAGTGCATGAGCGACGGAACACTTGTCAGAGAGACATCAGGGCTTCTTTAATCCCATGGTTCGGAGGTCTTTATGGATCTTGTGACGAAGAAGGCGCTCGTGTGCGACCGATGCGGCGCGAGCATCGAGGTCGATGAGGGCTTCCATTCCCTTTCTTTGGCCGACCTCCCCGATGGGTGGCAGCGCGTCGATCATGACCGCGTGCTCTGTCCGGAGTGCTATCCGGGTTACGATTTGCTGAAAGCGCGGCATAAGGTCGAGATGGAGGGCTACATTTCAAACGCAAGTTAGCGCCTGGCCCCGCAAGGGGCCTTTTTCATGCCGATCTCGCCCCGTGGGAGGGTGTTGGCGCTCATCGCAAAGCGCTCGCGCGGTAGACACGCAACGCCGTGCCAATCCAGGTTGCTAGCTCAACGGCAGAGCATCGGTCTCCAAAACCGGGGACGGGGGTTCGATTCCCCCCGCAGCCTGCCACTCGGAGATCAGCCTACAGCACGGCGGGCTTTTTCATATGTGAAGGAGGAGCTTTGGCACGGTACGGCATCCCATATCGCGGGAGCAAGTCGCGTATCGCACCGTTTGTTGTGGAGAACCTGCCGCCCGCAGATACGCTTGTAGACCTGTTCGCCGGTGGCTGCGCCGTCACGCACGCCGCGGTGCTGTCGGGCAAGTTCGAGCATTTCATCGTGAACGACATCTCAGACGCGCCCAAACTCTTCATCGACGCGGTGAATGGCAAATACGCCGATGAATCACGCGTGCCGACGCGTGAGGAGTTCCACGCGCTCAAGGATTCCGACCCCTATATCCGATACGTATTCTCGTTCGGCAACAACGGTTGAGATTATCTATGGAGCCGCGACCTGGAGCCGGCCAAGGTTGCGGCGTCCGAGATGATTGCGTCCCCCACGCTCAACGAGCGGCATAAGGCCTATCGCGACTTCGTACGTGCTCTGCAACCCTATCTCACGCGGCACGGTTTGAACGAAAACGAAGGGCTGCAAGGGCTGCAACGGCTGCAACGGCTGGAAGGGCCGGAACGGCTGGAACTCGATTACCGTGAGGTGGAGCTGCCGAACAACGCGACCGTGTATTGCGTCCCGCCATACCGAAACACGAATTACGGCGAATATGAGGGCTTTGATTTCGGAGTGTTCGAATTGGGTTGAGTCGTGCGGGCGCCTTGTCGTCGTGAGTGAGTTTACCGCTCCTCGTGGCTGTGTGGAGATTGCAGCGACGCGCAAGCAATGCAGCGCAGCCGCAAACGGCAAGAACCAGCGCGTGGTTGAGCGGCTTTTCGTCCATGAATCGCATCTGGACGAGTACCGCGAACGCATGCACGCAACCAACCAAGTTAATTAGAGCAGTCCCCGCACGGGAGCCGCTTTCTTCATATGCAGCCGTCCAGCAGGGCGGCTTTTTAATGCCCGCACGGGCGAAAACGACGCGCCGCACGGCGCAGGAAGGGGGCTTTATGCCTAACGCCGAGCCGACCTCCACCACCACAGTGCAGGTGGAGGGGCAGCAGGCAGAGCCGACGCAGCCCGACGCGCTCGCCGAGCTTCAAGCCAGGTACGACGCCCTGCTGAAGGATTCCCGCAAGTGGGAGGAGCGCAGCAAGGCGAACGCCGACAAGGCGAAGCAGTACGACGCGCTCGCCCAGCAGACCGCCGACGCGCGGGCCGCTGCCGATGAGGCCAAGGCGGACGCCGCGAAGCTCAAAGACGAGCTGGCAGCCGCCAACCGGCAGCTCGCCGTCTCCCGCATCGCAGCCGAGAAGGGCGTTGACGCCGAAATCCTCGCCGCGATGAGCGCCGAGGACGAGGACGGCATCGCGGCCAACGCCGACAAGCTCGCCGCATCGTATGCCGCGCGCAACCTCTACCCGTCCGTCACGGACGGCGGGGCGAACGCAGCCCCCGCGATCACCGCCGATTCGATCGAGCAGATAAAAGACCCGCTCGCCCGCGTCATGGCGCGAGCCGAGCGCATCGACCTCTACCAGCAAGGAGGCCAGCTATATGAAGTCAAGATATCTCGGCTAGCTTTTCCGGCTTTCACCTCCGTTCCAGTTTCAGATTTCGCTGCACCTTGAGAACCGGATACCGAATGCTTTGAAGGGTCCCTCCCCGGCCTCGCCGGGTCGTACGGGACCTGGTCGCGCATCACGGTGGGGACCATGTGGCGCAACTTCCCGGCGACCGCCGTCACCGCCGTGCGGCGCGTCGTTTTCGCCCGTGCGGGCATGGAAAAGCCGCCCCCGCGGGCGGCCCGATATGAAAAAAGCCCACCGTGCGGCGGGCTAATCTCCGATTGGCAGGCTGCGGGGGAATCGAACCCCCGTCCCCGGTTTTGGAGACCGATGCTCTGCCGTTGAGCTAGCAACCTGGATTGGCGCGGCGTTGCGTGTCTACCGCGCGAGCGCTTTACGATGAGCGCCAACACCCTCCCACGGGGCGAGATCGGCATGAGACGATATGAGTTGAACATTGGGAGCCCCTCCCCTTGCAGCTCTATCGTGGGTCGGGCGACAATGGTCGTAACGCCAACCGTGGCCGCGCGCC
>CAUWGM010000014.1:0-45615 GCA_963558435.1 uncultured Collinsella sp. | reverse complement strand
GCTTTTCGCTTATTAAAACGAAGAAAGTATAGCGCGCCGCATGGACACGGCGCGGTCCCGGACGGGCGGTGCCGGCTGCCGAGATTCACGCGGCTCGCGTGGAAGACGCCGGGGCAGCGGAGCGCCCCGAGCGGCCGACCCGTGCGGGCACTGAACCAAAAAGAGCGTTGGTGCGGTACGGGGCGAGTGTCAAATAATCGCTTAGTGCGGAGGTTGGGACAAATAGCAGCTTAGTGCGGTCTGGACTGGAGATGGTAATGGTACCTTATGAATACGGTAATAACATCACACGAGCTAGAAGGCTCGGACGATACCACTCGATGAATAAGGAAGTCGCGCTGGACCCCCTCCAAACCGCACTAACGCACTATTTGGCCAAACCTCCGCACTAACGCGTTTTTTGGCACTCCTCCCCTTCCGCACCAACGCCCTTTTTGGCCCGGCTCCCCGCTCCCACGCGGCGCGGCCCCGCACGTCCGCCGCGTGCCCGCCGCGCCCCACCTCAGCACCTCCTCCTCGCATGCACAAAGGTTCCGCGTCCACGTGATACCATGGCATGCGGTAACACAACCTGCGCAGAAGGAAAGGAACGTCATGGAACGACCCAACGCTTGGAAGAAATACGACGACGAGGCCCTGGCCGAGCTCGACGAGCTCTGCGAGAGCTATCGCCGCTACATCAGCGAGAACAAGACCGAGCGCGAATGCGTGACCTCCAGCATCAAACTCGCGGAGGCCGCCGGCTATGTGAGCCTCGAGACGGCGATCGCCGAGGGCCGCGAGCTCAAGGCCGGCGACAAGGTCTACGCCGCCAGCCACAACAAGACCCTCATGCTCGTGAACCTCGGCTCCCGCCCCATCGAGCAGGGCATGAACATCCTGGGCGCCCACATCGACTCCCCGCGCCTGGACCTCAAACAGAACCCGCTGTACGAGGCGGGCGACATGGCCTACCTCGACACGCACTACTACGGCGGTGTGAAGGCCTACCACTGGGTCGCCACCCCGCTGGCGCTCCACGGCGTCATCTGCAAGAAGGACGGCACCTGCGTGGACATCGCCGTGGGCGAGGACCCGGCCGATCCGGTCTTCTGCATCTCCGACCTGCTCATCCACCTCGCGAGCGAGCAGATGGAGAAGCCCGCCGGCAAGGCCGTCGACCATGAGAACCTCGACGTGATCGTGGCCGGGCGCCCCGTCGTCATAGAGGGCGACGAGGAGGTCAAGGAGCCCGTCAAGCAGATGTTCCTCGACCTCATCAAGGAGAAGTACGACGTCGAGGAGGAGGACTTCCTCTCCGCCGAGATAGAGGTCGTGCCCGCCGGCCCCGCCCGCGACATGGGCCTGGACCGCTCCATGATTCTGGGCCACGGCCAGGACGACCGCGTCTGCGCCTACACCTCCCTGCTCGCCCAGCTCGACGTGCCCCAGGTCGAGACCACCAGCGTCACCCTGCTCGTCGACAAGGAGGAGATCGGCTCCGTGGGCGCCTCCGGCATGACCAGCCGCTTCTTCGAGAACACCGTGGCCGAGATCATGGCGCTCACCGGCGAGGACTCTCCGCTGGCGCTCCGCCGCGCGCTCGCCAACTCCCGCATGCTCAGCTCCGACGTGTCGGCCGGCTTCGACCACCTCTACGCCGACCGCTTCGAGAAGAAGAACGCCGCCGTCATGGGCCATGGCCTGTGCTTCAACAAGTACACCGGCTCCCGCGGCAAGGGCGGCTCCAACGACGCCGACGCCGAGTACTTCGCGCTGATCCGCGACATCATGGATGGGGCCGGCGTGGACTACCAGACCTGCGAGCTCGGCCGCATCGGCGCGGGCGGCGGCGGCACGATCGCCTACATCCTCGCCGAGTACGGCATGAACGTCATCGACTCCGGCGTGGCCGTCATCTCCATGCACGCGCTGTGGGAGGCCACCAACAAGGCCGACATCTACGAGGCGTACAAGGGCTACAAGGCGTTCATCACCCGTCCGTAGCCTCCTCTCCCGGCGTCCGCGCACGCACCCGAAGCCGACGCCGGCGTCCGCCCACCCCAACGCGGACGCCGGCGTTTCGCCTTCCCGCCCGCGGTGCCGGCCCCGCAATAACACGGGCGTCGGCGCCGATCCTCTATAGAACCCCCGCCCACGCGAGGGCATCGATACTGCCTCCCCATCGAGTCCCCGCACGCGAGCAGCGCGCCAAAACCGCCATGCAGCCAGAAGCCCCGATGGGATTGCATGTTTTTCGCACAAGAAGCGCACCCTCGCTTCTACATCATGCACGCGGATGCTCGACGTGGAAATTATCATTTATTCAAACCATCTTTAATTCCTACAAAGCGCCCTCTGCGAAGCTCTCCCCCT
Organism: uncultured Collinsella sp.; assembly: GCA_963558435.1. GTDB lineage: Bacteria > Actinomycetota > Coriobacteriia > Coriobacteriales > Coriobacteriaceae > Collinsella. The sequence continues at coordinate 43,260 of CAUWGM010000014.1, read as the reverse complement.
CGAAGTGAGTGAATTATTCCAGACCCTCGAAATAGACCGCGTGTTTCGGGTTATATTCACCAATAAAACCGCAGGTAGCGACATCGACAACTTTCGTATACCCAGGCTCAACTAATCATTCCACTCACTTCGAGGGGGAGGGCTTGGGCGGTCCGCATCATTCCGCTCACTTCGATTGAAAATGCCAATGATGCATCGCCGTCCCTGCTCACACCTCGCCCAAACGGCGCCAGTCGCAAAACAACTCGCGACGAAATGAACGCTCCCGCTCCTGCAGCAGCGCCGACTTCTTCAGGTAGCGACCTTCGAGCTTCATTCCCACGAGCTCGGCCATCTCCCTATGCCTTTCATCGCTCTTCAGCTGCTGATATGTAAGCGGAATACAGTCATAACCCATCGACTGCAATGCAACCTGGCGATCGAAATCCAACAGCTGTCGATCGGCGGCAGCGTGAATCAACTTGCTTTGGCACTCGATCACCAGCTGCTTAGATCCATCCTGACTCTCGGCGAGCAGGTCCGCATAGCACACCGACTGACCCGTCAAAATCCGCCCCGAGCGCGACAGGTCAATCCGCTCGTCCAGGCGAACATCCCTCCCTTCACCTCCGCGCATCCGCGAAATACCATACTGCAGCGCCGCGCGGACCTCGAATGGCGATCGCGCGCAGCCAAAGCAGTCCCGAGTCGCTCGAAGGAGTCGCGAACCTCCACGAGCACTCGCGTTAGTCTCGGCAAATCGAACAACACTCTCCACATCAGCGCATGCGGGGCGCTGCCAAAGATCGGTCAGCCGTCCCGCGCCGTCCAGCACCGGCCGCCAACCCTCGCTGCCATGCCACCCTTTTTCCACGAGCGCCTGGAGCTCCGCACGCGGTTCGGGAGGAAGCTCGCAAACCGCAAAGCCGCCGCACACTTCGTGGAGCAGCATACATAGATGGATATCGGAAATGAAAGGCGCAAGCTGAAGCAGGGCGAACGCCGGCGTAGCACAGGATACGTAGGGGCCGCATTCCTCCACGGCGCCAACGGGGACCTCGCCGCTCCACAGATGGCTTTTCGCATGCTTGAGGCCCCATCGATCGGCTCGATCGCGCACCATGATATGGACGGGACGACCGACAAGGTCAACCGCGACCCGATCGGCACGTGAAGGTCGATGCAGTATCTGCGTGCGGTCGAAGCGTACTGAAAGATCCCCGCGAAGAAACGGAGGGATGCGGTAAAACCGCAAAGCCGATATGCCCCATAACACGATATCCATGCATCGACGGTATCATCGGGTCAATCGAACGCCGCGGAAAAGCCATATTTCCGTCTGCTGTCCTAAGAGGAAGACGCGGGTAGCCCAACAAAGCTGTAAGCGATTACAATCTTCGCCAAGCAATCGAACGGTTGCCCCGACACCCCTGAACCCCGAGGGCGCGATAGCCAGAAACGGAGCGATCCATGATACAGGCAATCATATCGCCGGCGAAGCAGATGGAAATCCATCGCGACGCCTTCGCCCCACGCGGCATACCCCCGTTTCCGCAACAGGCGGCGCGCATCATCCAGGAGCTGCAAGCCGTTGAGCGCGACGACGGCAGCGCGGGCCTGAAGCGTCTCTGGGCTGTGAGCGACAAGCTCCTTGATGAAAACCTCGCGCGGCTGCACGCATTCCGCCCCATCGCGAACGCGAGCGCGCTCGAGGACGCCGAAACCGCGCGACGCGTCGGCCCGGCGATCTTCTCCTACGTGGGCATCCAATATCGCAGCATGGCTCCGGAAGTCATGGACGAAGCGGCGCTCGCGTGGCTCCAGGAGCACCTCTGGGTGCTCTCGGCCCTCTATGGCTGCGCGCGTCCCTTCGACGCCGTGCAGCCCTATCGACTCGAGATGGGCGCGAAGCTGGCCGTGGACGACGCCAAAAACCTCTACGCCTTCTGGGGCGACGCGTTGGCCCGCGCCATCTGCGGCGATCCGTGCACCACCCGCCCCTTGGCCCACCGCGAAGCTGGCGACGCGGCGAATCCCGAGGTCCCACCTGCAGGCGATCCCGACCGCGGAAGCGCCTGCATCGTGAACCTCGCGAGCAACGAGTACTCCAAGGCGGTGCTGCCGCACCTCGACTCTGCTACGCCCGTTGTCACCTGCGTGTTCTCGAGCAGCTTGCGCAATGGGCGCCCGGTGCAGAAATCCACCGAGAGCAAGGCGGCCCGGGGCACGATGGTGCGCTGGATGGCCGAGATGGGAGCCGAGGGCCCCGACGACCTCAAACGCTTCGATATGGGGTTCCGCTTCGCGCCCGAGCTTTCGGACGAGAGCGGACCGCGTCAGACCTTCGTCTTCATGAAACGCTAGGTAAAAAGCGCGAAAGACGGCGCCGTGTGCGCGGATAGGGCTTACAATCGGAACCGACAACTGCATATCACGGGGAGCCTGCAGGACGAGACGGCAAGCTGAGAGGGGGCGGCGCCCGCCCCGACCCGAAGAACCTGATATGGGTAATGCCAACGAAGGGAGCGAGTGCATGAGCACCATCAACACCGCCGGCAATCCGCCGAACGAGCCCATCACGCAGATGGACTTCGCCCGCGCGGGCAAGATCACCCCGCAGATGCGCACCGTGGCCGAGCACGAGGGGCGCGACCCCGAGTACATCCGCGAACGCGTGGCCCAAGGGACCATCGCCATCCCGGCCAACATCCGCCATATCGAGCGCGGCCTCACCCCGCGCGGCGTGGGCGAGGGCCTCTCCACCAAAGTCAACGTCAACCTCGGCATCTCGGGCGACAAGGCAGACGCCGTCGAGGAATGGAAGAAGGTCGGCATCGCCGTCAACCGCGGCGCCGATGCCATCATGGACCTCTCCAACTCGGGTAAGACCCGTGCCTTCCGCCAACAGGTGATCGACGAGTGTCCGCTCATGGTGGGCACCGTGCCCATGTACGACGCCATCGGCTACATGGAGAAACCGCTGGTCGAACTCACCGCCGAAGACCTGCTCGAGGTCCTGCGCGTGCATGCCGAGGACGGCGTGGACTTCGTCACCGTGCATGCGGGCATCAACCGCTCGGTGGTGAAGACCTTCAAGGAGACCGGCCGCCTCATGAACATCGTGAGCCGCGGCGGCAGCCTGCTCTTTGGCTGGATGGAGGTCACCGGCAACGAGAACCCCTTCTACGAGTTCTACGATGAGGTCCTCAAAATCTGCCACGAGTACGACGTGACCATCTCGCTCGGCGACTCCTGCCGCCCGGGTTGCCTCTACGACGCCAACGACGCCATGGAGACCGCCGAGATGATCGAGCTGGGCAAGCTCACCAAACGCGCCTGGGACGCCGGCGTGCAGGTCATGGTCGAGGGCCCCGGGCACATGGCGATCGACGAGATCGCGGCGAACATCAAGCTGCAAAAGCGGTTGTGCCACAACGCCCCCTTCTACGTGCTGGGGCCGCTCGTGACCGACATCGGCGTGGGCTACGACCACATCACCGCGGCCATCGGCGGCGCCATCTCGGCCTCGGCCGGCGCGGACTTCCTATGCTACGTGACCCCCGCCGAGCACCTGTGCCTGCCCGACGCCCACGACGTGCTCGAAGGCCTCATGGCGACCAAGATCGCGGCCCACGCGGCCGACATCGCCAAGGGCGTCCCCGGCGCGCGCGACGCGGATAACCGCATGGCGCAGGCCCGGCGCAAGCTCGACTGGGAAGAGATGTGGAAGTACGCCCTCGATCCCCAGACGGCTCGCGAGCGCTACGAGGCATCGCCGGCGGCCACCAAGGGCACCTGCACGATGTGCGGCAAGATGTGTGCGGTGCGCACGGTCAACAAGGTGCTCGAGGGGACGACGATCGATCTGGACTCGGAGCACTAGGCTCGGGCGACGTGACTGAGGATAATGGTCGGGTCGGGGGGGGGGACGGGGTGAACCTCTCACGTTCAGCTTCGGCTTTGCCTCAGAAATCGCGCGAGGGGTTCACCCCGCCCCCTCCCCGACCCTGCGTTGCCACGGCTGAGGTGGCTGTCTACGCGTCACCACGTTCCTAAAAGAAAAAACTTGCTTGATGCTCTGCCTTGGCATTGCATCCGCCCTGGCAGAAGCGTTTCATTCGTTATGGAAGGATTGCTTACTATGACTATTTCCGCTGCTGATCTTAAGGACGCCCTCACTGCTGTTCGCGAGACGGTGCCGCTGGTGCATTGCATCACCAACTATGTGACGGTCAACGATTGCGCCAACGCGCTGCTGGCGTGCGGCGGCTCGCCCATCATGAGCGACGAGCCCGAGGACGTGGCCGACATCACGAGCATCTGCGGCGGTCTCGTGCTCAACATCGGCACGCTCAACCAGCACTCCATCGAGGGCATGCGCGTGGCCGGCAAGCGCGCGGCCGAGCTCGAGCACGCCATCGTGCTCGACCCGGTGGGCGCCGGCGCCTCGGCGCTGCGCACCGCCACCGCCTCCGAGCTCATCGACACCCTGCCCATCACCGTCATCCGCGGCAACATGAGCGAGGTCAAGGCCGTCGCGGGTGCCGCCTCCTCCACGCGCGGCGTCGACGTGAACCCCGACGACGTGGTGACCGACGAGAATCTCGCCGAGAGCGCCGCCTTCGCACGCGAACTCGCGGCAAAGCTCGATGCCATCGTGGCCATCACCGGCGCCATCGACATCGTGGCGAGCGCCGATCGCGCCGTTGCCATCCGCAACGGCGTTGCCCTCATGGGCAAGATGACGGGCGCCGGCTGCGTGCTCTCGTGCCTCGTGGGCGCCTACGTGACGGCCAACCCCGCCTCCAGGCTCGAGGCCGTCGTCGCCGCCATCGCAGGCGAGGGCCTGGCCGGCCAGATCGCGGCCTCGCGCATGGGCGAGCTCGATGGAAACGGCAGCTTCCGCACCTACCTGCTCGACGCCATCTGCAACATGACCGCCGAGCAGCTCGCCGAGGGCGCGCTCGTGGAGGAGCTCTAGGGGAGCCGCGCCTTTGCAACCGAGGCAGGGCGGACACGCACCCGCCCGCCCTGCCGTCCCCGAAGGGCCGTGCCGGCGCCCCCTCGCCGCACGACCCTTCGGGCAGCCCTCCGACGCGGAGGGCATCGCAATCGAGAGGAGATTCGTACATGGCACCTCGCCGCGGGCGCTGGAGCGCCCAGGACATCCGTACGCATATGCGCCTATATGCCGTGACCGATCGGGCCTGGCTCAACGGACGCACCCTGCCCGAGCTCGTAGCCGACGCTATAGCCGGCGGCGCCACCTTTATCCAGCTGCGCGAGAAGCACGCCACGCACGATGAGATCGTAGCGCTCGCTCGCGAGCTCATGCCCATCTGCCATGCCGCAGGCGTGCCCTTCGTGATCGACGACGAGGTCGAGATCGCACGCGAGGTGGGTGCCGACGGCGTCCACGTGGGCCAAAGCGATACCGCCTGCGCCGATGCGCGCCGGCTGCTGGGTGACGGCGCCATCATCGGCGTCTCGGTCCAGACCGTCGAGGAGGCGCGCGCTGCCCAGGCGGCGGGAGCCGACTACCTGGGCGTGGGCGCGCTTATCCCCACCCCCACCAAGCCCGATGCCGTCGATGTCACCTCCGAAGAGCTCGCGCGCATCTGCCGAGCGGTGAACATCCCCGTGGTGGGCATCGGCGGGCTGCGCGTCGAGACGCTCGACATGCTCGCGAACTCAGGTGTAGACGGCGCGGCCGTGGTCTCGGCCCTCTTCGCGGCCGATGATGCCCAAGCCGCCGCACGCAAGCTGTGCGCCCGTCTGGACGAGGTACTCGGCGGCGGCGAATCCCCCTCCCCGGCGTTGCCCCCGGCATGCGCCGCACTGCCCGCCGTACTCGCCATCGCCGGCTCCGACTCGAGCGGCGGTGCGGGCATCCAGGCGGATATCAAGACCGTCGCGGCCCACGGGCTGTTCGCCGAGACGGCCGTGACCGCGCTCACCGCGCAGAACACCATGGGCGTCCGCAACGTGCTCGAGGCGACGCCGACGTTCATAGCCGAACAGATCGATGCGATATTCGAGGACATCCCGCCCGCGGCGATAAAGATCGGCATGTGCCCGTCGGTCCCCGCCATCGAAGCCGTCGCCGATGCGCTCACGCGCTGGAGCGCCGCCAACATCGTGCTGGATCCCGTGATGGTCGCCACATCCGGCGCCCGCCTCATCGCCGAGGACGCGGTCCATGCACTCGAAGATCGACTCATGCCGCTCGCGCGCCTCATCACGCCCAACATGCCGGAAGCCGAGGTCCTCGCAGGCTTCGAGGTGCGCGACGAGAAGGACCAGGAGCGGGCGGCCGTCGCGCTGGCCGACTGCTTCGGCTGCGCCGTGCTCGTCAAAGGTGGCCACGGCGTCCACGATGCCAACGACGTGCTGGCCCTGCCACCGACTGAAACCGCAGACGTCGGTGCGGGCGTTCGCACGACGTGGCTTCGCAGCCCCCGCGTCGATACCGAAAACACCCACGGCACCGGCTGCACGCTCTCGTCGGCCATTGCCTGCGGTCTCGCCAGAGGTCTCGGGCTTGAAGAATCGGTGGCGGCAGCGAAGTCGTACCTCATGGGCGCGCTCGAGGCCGGACTCAACCTGGGCGCCGGCTCCGGCCCCATCGACCACATGTGGGCCTATCGCCCGCACCAGAAGGTGTCCGTTTAGGCACCCCGCCCGCAAAAAGAAGGCGGGCACCAAACTGAGAGGTGGGGCTGTGGCCCGCGCGCAATCGTTGGCGGAAAACGGTAGCACAAGTCGGTCTCATGCAGGCGCGCCATCCCCGCACACAGGGCTCTCAAAATGGGGACAGGCACTAAATTGAGCGGGCGCAACCCGCGGCTTCGTCTGGATTTGCATCGTCCGCCCCCGCATTGAGCGCCTCCGGCGCGCAGCCCCACCCGAGGTCACAGACCGCGTTTCGATGCATGGTCCGCTACGGGCCTCAAAATGCCCTCGCCCTTTTGAAGACACGAGCGCGCCGCCACCCGATCGACTCGGATGGCGGCGCGCTCGGCGCAAGGCCCGGGACGAGGGCCTGTTTCCCGTTCTGCTAAAGCCCCTTGACGTACTGCTTGAGCACCGGCAGGAAGCCGATCTTATCGGGAGCCTGCGAGGGCATCTGCGGGAACGCATCGTGGCCGGGCATGTTGTTCGCCTCGATGAACAGCGGGCCGTCCTCGGTGATGGCCACGTCCCAGCCCAGGTAGCCCATCTGCGGCACCACGTGCGCCGCCTCGCAGCACATCGCGATCGACTCGTCCCACATCGGGATCTGATAGCCCGTGAGCACGGTGCCGGTGCGCGGATGGGCCTCGTACACGCGGAACTGCTTGTCACACGCGGGGCCGGCGATCTTACCCGTCTCCATATCGATGGGCGAATACATGCCGCCGGCATTGATGTTGTCCACGGGGCGGTCGCTGTTGCCCATGCGGATGCACGCATACACGGCGTTGGCCTCGCCGTCGGAGAGCACGGTATAGACGCGAATGGTGTTCACCGAGCCCGGGTTGATGCGCGCCATATCGGGATGCTGCACCACCACGTCCTCGATGAGGTCGGCGTCGGCGCGCTTGAGGTAGCCGTACATGTCCTCGGTCGACGCGAAGTCAGCGCGGGCGAGCTTCTCCACGCCCACGCCGCACGACGCGTCGCGCGGCTTCGCGATGATCTGCTCGCGACCCTCCAGGAACGCGCAGGCATCCTCTTTGCTCGCGGCGCCGAAATCGAGCCACGCGCGGTGCAGGTATTTCGCGAAGGTGGTGTAGAACTCGTTCTTGTTATCGAAGATATGGTAGTACGCGGGGTCGTTGAGCATGCTCACGATCGTGTTGTTCACGCCGCGGGTCACGAAGGTGGCGCGCTGGGCGGGCGTCATCGTCTCGAACTCGAGCAGCAGGTAATCCTTGTAACCGGCACCGTATTCGAAGCCGCACTTCACGATATCGAAGAACAGCCCCACGCGATTCTTCCCGCTCCGCTTATGGACCTCGCCCACCGTATCGAACAGCGCGCCGTAGTCCATATGGGCGATGCAGCGAATGATGTAACCCAACCGGCTCATTCCAGCCCCCGTTTCAAACCTGAGGCGCGCATCGAAGCGGCCCCACCGCTTTCATCTGCGCATCATAGTACGCGCATGCGGCGCCACACGAGCGCCCGCGCTCCCCCTCTCTAGCAAAAGAGCACCCCGCAAGGTGCTCTTCTCCGTCGTCAAAACCGAAGCCGCAGGCAGCGAGCGATTCGCACTACAGGTAGCGGCGCCAATCGTCATCGTCCTCTTCCTCGCGCGGCGCCTTCTTCTCCTCGAGGGGCGCGGGCGCGTACGCCGCATCGTTCTTCTGGGGGAACCGGGCGAACGCATGCGAGAACTTCGCGAGGTTCTCGTCGAAGCGGCGGCGCGGCACCGCCAGGAAGACCTCCTTCGCGGCATGGACGCCGCTCGCGAGCTCGGCGCGAAGCATCTCCGCGACCTCGACGGCGTCCCAGCCGAAGACGCCGCAACCGAACGCGCCCAAAACGAGCTTCTCGCGACCCGTCGAATCCGCCAGGGCCATCGCGAAGCGGATGCGGTCGCGCATGGCGGTCTGGAGGGCGTCGTCCTTCACGCCGTACTCCTCGCGGGCGCGCCGTGCGTTGGGCGCCGCCACGACCAGCACGTCGGCATAGGCATGGATCTTATCGCGCGTGAAGCGCACCGCCGGAACCACCATGCCCCGGTTCTTATAAAGGTTGCAGTTGATATGGCGGCGGCGGTTCTCCCCGTACCAATCACCCTGGCGCTTGAGCACGTTGTAGAGGAAGGACTCAGAGCACAGGGACTCCTCCTGGGCCATCGTCCCGCGGGCGTAGCCGCCGCCCGGCGTGGTGAAGGAGGCGAAATCGAGCACCGCCATATCGCAGAACTGCGCGCGGCCGCGACCGTTCTCCAAGATCGCGCCCACCGCGTCCTGATCGACCACGGTGACGACGGGGACGCATCCCTCGACCTGCGTCTTGGGAGACCCGTCGAAGACCTTGGTCGCATCGGCGCAGCGCGCGATCTCCTTCGCGTAGACCTCCTCCATGCGCTGCGTGTGGCGCTCGCTCGCCCGAGCGCGCTCGTTCTTGCGGTTCTCGCGGTCGCCGGCGCGGTCGGAACCCCGGCGGTTACGGTCAAATGCCATTAAAATCGCTCCTCCTCGTATACCTTGCCGCCTTCGTGGCGCAATCCTCCCCATGGTACCCAATTCACCCGGGGGATGCTTCGCGGAATAGGGCGGACGGGCCGAACGGCCGCCGAGCGCACGCGACCAGACGGCGCGCCGCGCACTCGCAGGGGTACAATGCCCTCGTCATGCACGCACGAACGCTGGAGGAGCCATGGAGGCATCCGCAACCCTTCCTTCGGGCCTCATCGTCCTCGACGAGGTCGCCTCGACCAATCAGGAGCTGCTCGACCGCGCCCGCGCGGGCGCTCCGCACGGAACCGCGCTCCGCGCACGCGTCCAACGCGCGGGCCGGGGCAGGCGCACGCACGCCTGGGCGTCCCCCGATGGCGGCCTCTACCTGTCGATCCTCGTTCGACGCCCGCTGCCCGCCGCCGTGCTTCCCGGCCTTCCCGTGGTATGCGCCCTGGGCGTCGCCGAGGCGCTCGAGGCCGTCGGAGTTCGGGACCTTCGGCTGAAATGGCCCAACGATATCGTGCTGCCGCAAGGAAAGCTCGGCGGCATCCTCGTGGAGGCGCGCTCCGCGAGCTCCGAGACGGTCGCGGTATGCGGCGTCGGCATCAACATCCACATGCCGGACGCCGGGGCGCGCATGCCCGGCGCCCTTCCCATCACCTGCCTCGACTCCTGCCTCGGGACGGGGCACGGCGTGACGCCCGACGCGCTCGCCGTGCTCATCCGAGCGCGCGTCCTCGCCGTCGCAAAACGATGGGAGCGCGCCGTAGCGGATGCACAAGACCGTGCGACCCCGCTCACCGGCATCCATGAGGCCTACCACGAGCGCCTCGCCTACCTCGGCGAGCAGGTACGCGCGGTCGCCCCCGATGGCACGTGCGCCGCGCTCGGCACGTTCTCCGGCGTCGACCCCTGGGGACGCGCGCTGATCGCCTCGAAGAGCGGAGGGACCTCCGCCCACGATGCCGCCGTCGTCTCCCTGCGCCCGCAACGGAAGGGCAATATCACAATGCAAAGCGAATGACAAGGGAATCATCATCATTCGCCGTTTCCCCGTAAACCCATCGCTTTGGCCGATTTGTTACCGCAGCGGGCACTTCACTCGGGCATAGTGAACCCCATGCGCATGCAAGATGCACAGGTAACTTCGGAAAAGGAGTGATATCGCATGATTGGAACCGTTCTTCGAGATCTCGGCATCACGGCGGATCGGGAGCGCGTGCACGTTGACTGGTGCCCCGCCAAGCTCATCGCGCACGCCGTCAGCACGGGAGAGGGCGTCCTCACCGCATCCGGCTCGCTCATGGTCGAGACCGGCAAGTACACCGGCCGCTCCCCCCAGAACCGCACAATCGTCGACGCGCCCATCGCGCACGAGAACGTCAATTGGGATAGCCCCCAGAACCGCCCCATCGACGTCGAGACCTATGAGCGCCTATACGGCAACGTCGCCACCCACCTGTCCGAGCGCGAGCTGTTCGTGGTGCGCGCCTTCGCCGGCGCCGACCGCGCCTACGCGCGCAAGGTCATCGTTGTCTGCGAACGCGCCAGCCAGGCGCTTTTTATTAGCCAGCTGCTGGTTCGCCCCACGGCCGACGAGCTCGAGAACTTCGGCCGTCCCGACATCGTGGTGCTCGCGGCTCCGGACTACACCACCTCGAAGGAGGCCGATGGCGTGGATGGCGACGCGGCCGTCATGCTGAACTTCGACGCCAAGACCATCATCGTCGCCGGCACCGGGTACTCCGGCGAGATCAAGAAGGGCATCTTCACCACGATGAGCTACCTGCTCCCCGTGGAGGACGGCGTGCTCTCCATGCACTGCTCCGCCAACGTCGACCCCACGACCGGCAAGACCGCCGTCCTCTTCGGCCTCTCCGGCACCGGCAAGACGACCCTGTCCGCCGACCCCGACCGTCGCCTGATCGGCGATGACGAGCACGGCTGGAGCCCGCGCGGCATCTTCAACATCGAGGGCGGCTGCTACGCCAAGTGCATCGACCTCACCCGCGAGCGCGAGCCCGAGATCTACGACGCCATCAAGTTCGGCTGCCTCACCGAGAACCTCGTCCTCGACGACGCCACCCATGAGCCCGACTACGCGGACGGATCCATCACCGAGAACACCCGTGCGGGCTATCCGCTGTCGCACATCGCGAGCGCCGTCGAGCCCAGCGTGGGCGAGACCCCCAGCGTCATCCTGTTCCTCACCGCCGACGCCTACGGCGTCCTGCCCCCGATCTCGCGCCTCGACCGCACCGAGGCGATGTTCCACTTCCTGACCGGCTACACCTCCAAGGTCGCCGGCACCGAGGTGGGCATCGTAGAGCCGCAGCCCACGTTCTCCGCGCTGTTCGGTGAGCCCTTCATGCCACTCGACCACATGGTCTACGCCTACCTGCTGGGCGAGAAGATCGCGCGTCACAACACCCGCGTCTACCTGGTCAACACCGGCTGGACCGGCGGCCCTTACGGCACCGGCCACCGCATCGCGCTGTCCCACACCCGCGCGCTGGTGCGTGCCGCCATGGACGGCTCGCTCGACTACGCCGGCTACCGTCACGACGACGTGTTCGACGTCGACGTGCCCCGCGAGTGCCTGGGCGTCCCCTCCGACCTGCTCGAGCCCCGCAAGACCTGGGCGGATCCGGAGGCATACGACGAGGCTGCAGCCAAGCTCGTCAAGCTCTTCAAGGAGAACTTCGAGAAGCGCTACCCCGGCACCTCCCTTGAGGACCTCACCTCGCTGAAGCGCTAGTCTGCAAGCTCACGCGGCATCCACCGTTTTCATCGAGCCCCATCGGAACCGTTGAACCGCCTCCCCTTTCTCGGACACGAGGAAGGGGAGGCCTTTTGGCGGGAAGCGGTCGTAGAAGTCGACGGGGACGAGCACGCGCGCCGTCGAGCCGCGCAACGAAGGAACGGGCCGGGCATCGGTCGCGCCCCCGCCCTCGGGTTCATCCGGAACCGTCCCTGCACGTCGCCAACCCCACAAAGACGGCCCGCCGACAGGAGGAGCGTCGGCGGGCCGAAAGTGGGTCCGGGATATGCGAAGGGGCGGACGCCCTCGATGCGAATGGGCGCCGGCTCATCCGGCCGGTGCCGAAAGCGGCGGGCGCCTACTCCACGTTGATGGAAACGGCGACCTCTTGGACGGGCACGTCGTAGAACGGGTCTTCGCGACGGCCGAGGAAGTCCCGCGCCTGCTCGGGGAAGAGCGCGTAGGAGAGCACGTCCTCCTCCGAGCGCGCATACCGCGCGATCTCCTCGCGCAAGCGCGGCATCGCGGGTTCGATCAGGTCGGCGGGACGACAGATGATGACCTCGTCGTCGCCGATGATCTTCTCGCGTATGTCATCGGGAATGGGCACGGGCGGCCGCCCGTACATGCCGTGCACGTAGTCGCGGATCTCCGAGGGCACGATCTTGTAGCGCTCGCCCGAGACGACGTTCATCATGGCCTGCGTGCCCACCATCTGCGACAGCGGAGTCACGAGCGGCGGAAAGCCCATGTCGGCGCGGACGCGCGGAACCTCCGCGAGCACCTCTCCGTAGCGGTCCTCTATATGCATCTCCTTCAGCTGGTTGAGCAGGTTGGAGAGCATGCCGCCCGGCACCTTGTAGAGCAGCGCCTTGGGGTCGACGCCCAGCACCTTGGGGTTGAGCACGCCCGAGGCGAGGAACTCGTCGCGCACCGGCAGCAGCGCAGCGGCGACCTCCTCCATGGGCCCGAGGTCGAGCCCCGTATCGTAACCGAGCCCCTCGAACGCGATGGCCATCGACTCGGAACAGGGCTGGCTGGTACCCTCCGCCAGCGGGGACATGCAGGTATCGATGATGTCCGCACCCGCCTCGACGGACTTGAGCAGCGTCATCTGGGCGATGCCGGCCGTGCCGTGCGTATGGACCTGTAGGGGCACGGATGTGGCCGCCTTGATCTGGCCGACCAGGTCGTAGGCGACGTCGGGCGTGAGGACGCCCGCCATGTCCTTGATGCAGATGGAATCCGCGCCGGCGCGCTCCATCTCGACGGCGAGGTTCACGAAGTACTCGACGGTGTGCACGTCGCTGGTGGTATAGCAGATGGCGGCCTGCACCTCGCCGCCCGCCTCCTTGGCGGCGCGAATCGAGGTCGCGAGGTTGCGCGTATCGTTCAGCGCGTCGAAGATGCGCACCACGTCGATGCCGTTCTCGATCGACTTCTTGACGAGCGCTTCCACGACGTCGTCGGCGTAATTGCGGTATCCCAACAGGTTCTGGCCGCGCAGCAGCATCTGCAGCTTGGTGTTCTTCACATGGGCGCGAATCGTGCGCAGGCGCTCCCACGGGTCCTCGTTCAAGAAGCGCAGGCACGAGTCGAACGTCGCACCGCCCCAGACCTCGAGCGACTCGAAGCCGCAGGCGTCAAGGGTCTCCAGAATCGGGACCATGTCCTCGATCGGCATGCGCGTGGCGATCTGGCTCTGCTGGCCATCGCGCAAAATGGTCTCCATAAAACGGATCTTGCGTCCCATAAGGCGAGCCGCACCTCCTAGTTCTCGATCAAACGAACGGGTCCTACGCATCCTTGCGAGGCGGGAACATCTTGCACAGCCCCAGGGAAACGAGGTAGATGATGATCATGACGACGAAGATTCCGCCCCAGCCGAGGCCCAGGATCTCCAAGCCCTTCTCAAGGGCCGCCATATCGATATTCATAAGGTTTCACGCACCTTTCCGCTAGAGCAGCAGGCCCAGGACCAAGCCGCCCGCGACGACGGAGGCGATCTGTCCGGCAACGTTTGCACCGGCGGCCTGCATCAGGATGAAGTTACCGGGATCCTCCTCGGTCGCCATCTTCTGGATGACGCGGGAGCTCATGGGGAACGCGGAGATGCCCGCGGCGCCCACCATGGGGTTGATCTTCTCCTTGCGGAACAGGTTGAGGAACTTGGCGAACATGACGCCGCCCACCGAGTCCATCACGAAGCCGAGGAGACCGAGTCCCATAACGAGCAAGGTGTCGAACTGCAGGAAGTCGGTGTAGACCATCTTCACGGAGACGCACAGGCCGAGCAGGATGGAGATGAGGTTGACGAGCTCGTTTTGAGCCGAGACCGACAGGCGGTCGAGCACGCCGCATTCACGCAGCAGGTTGCCGAACATCAGGAAGCCGACGAGCGGCAGCGAGACCGGGGCGATAAGGCCCGCGACCACGCAGATGATGACCGGGAACAGGATCTTCGCCGTCTTGGAGACCTCGCCGGGGCGGTACTCCATGCGGATGCGGCGCTCCTTCTTGGTAGTCACGGCCTTGATGGCGATGGGCTGGATGATGGGGACGAGCGCCATGTAGGAGTATGCCGCCACCATGATGGCGCCCATGTACTTGGAGCCCAGGGTGTTCGCCACGAAGATCGACGTGGGACCGTCGGCCGCGGCGATGATGCCGATCGAGGCGGCATCGTTGATATGGAAGCCGAGCAGCGCCGCCACGATGATGACGAAGAAGATGCCGAACTGCGCCGCCGCGCCGAACAGCAGTAGGAACGGATTGGACAGCAGCGGACCGAAGTCGATCATCGCACCGATGCCGATGAAGAGGAGTAACGGGAACAGCTCGGTTTCGATACCGGCGTCGAACAGGATCTGGAACGGGCCCGCGGCATCGCCGGTCATGAGCACGCCGGAACCCGGGATGTTCACCAAGATGGTTCCCAGGCCCATGGGGACGAGCAGCGTGGGCTCATATTCCTTCTTGATGCCCAGGTACATAAGGATGCAGCCGATTGCCATCATGACGATGCGACCGGGCTCGGCACCCAGGGCGATCACGCCCTCGATCAAAGTCTCCAATAGAACACGCCTCTTTTCTCGCTTTCCGTACAGCAGATAGACGGCGCGCCCGCGCCGTCCCGCATGTCATCTAGCTGATGCTGAAAAGCTCGTCGCCGGGGTTCACCATGTCGCCCTTCGCCACGGCGATGGAGGCGATGGTGCCGTCCTGATCCGCAACGACCTCGTTCTCCATCTTCATGGCCTCGAGCACCATCACGGGCTGGTTGGCCTTCACGACATCGCCCACGTTCACATGGATATCGAGGATGGTGCCCGGCATGGGCGCGTTCTGCACATGGGCGCCGGCGGGGGCGGGGGCAGCGGGGGCAGCGGGCGCGGGTACCGCGGCGGGAGCGGGGGCCGGCGCCGGGGCGGCGACAGGAGCGGAAGCTGCGGCGGGGGCGGCGTCCGCAGGGGTCGCCACAGGGGCTCCCACCTCCTCCATCTCGACGAGGTACTGGGTTCCATCGATGGAAATCTTGAATTTACGCAGCATGTTCACTCTCCATATCCTTCTTTTTATAGATGCGACGCACCTTGAACGAACTTTCTTCCAGCGCACCGGCGCCGATCGCGGCCGCTATGCACGTGACGCGAAGGTACTCGGGGTTCGCCATGCATACGCGGCGAACCTCCAGCTCGCTTTCCGGACGATCCCCAGCGACGATGGCTGCAGCGATCACGCAGGCGACCCTGTGCTCATCGGGATCCACGGGAAGATAGGCGGGAAGCTCCCGCCATTCATCGGCGGGGCAGCCCGGCGCGATCTCACGCGAACGCGGCTCCTCCGCCACCCTGCCTTCCCGGGCATCCGCCGCCTGGCACCGCTCGCCCGAGCGCCGTGCTCGCTCGCGCAACCAAGAGCGTAGTCCCATACAACATCCTCTCTCGCGTGCCGCGCTTCCACCGGCTCGGCGCCGGCGGCATCGAACAGCACTCAACCAATATGTTGATTGTATAAAGGATTAACGGTTATTTTACGTAGAATGACCGCTACTCGGTCAGCGGTTCTCGCTTGACACATAGAGAGGGAGGGGTTAGCAACCAGCCTGCCGACCCCTCCCTCGCAACTATTTTCCCGTGCGGTCGTGCAGAGCCCCCGCATCGGGATATGCTCGCGGGCGGCGCACCCGTCTACATGGAGCGCCCGCGCCGGATGCCGGAAAGCGCGACCTCGACCGCCTCGTCTACATCATCCGTGATCTTCACCATGCGATGGTCGAGCTCCCCGATCATACCGGCGTCGCGCACCGTACCCTCGACCCAGTCGAACAGGCCGCGCCAATAGCCCTCGCCCACCAGCGCCACCGGCGTCTCCTTGATCTTGTGCGTCTGCACCAGCGTGAGGAGCTCGAACAGCTCGTCCAGCGTCCCGAAGCCGCCGGGGAACACCAGGGCTCCGCCGGAATACTTGACGAACATGGTCTTGCGCACGAAGAAGTACCTGAAGCTCATCCCGAGGTTCACCCACGGGTTGAGGCTTTCCTCGAACGGCAGCTCGATGCCCAGGCCGACCGACACGCCGCCGGCCTCCGCGGCGCCGCGATTCGCCGCCTCCATGATGCCCGGCCCGCCGCCGGTTATGACGGCGCACCCCGCCTCGGCAATCCGAACGGCGGCAGCGCGGGCCGCCGCGTACATCCCGTCCTCGCGCGGGGTCCTCGCCGAGCCGAACACCGCCACCGCCGGGCCGAGTTCGGCAAGCGCGCCGAAACCGTCTACAAACTCCGCCTGAATGCGCATGACGCGCCAGGGATCCATATGAAGCCAGTCGGTCGAGGATTCCGGCGCAAGCAGGTTGCCGTACGTCGTATCTTTGGGCACCATGCGGCCGCGCATGATGACCGGGCCGCGGCGATACACCTCGCCGTCCGCCGGCGCATCGGACGCCTCCCCGCGCGCGGGCGCGCGCCCGTCGCCCTCGATATCCATATCCCCTCATCCCCTCTCGCTCGCGCGACCGTTCGACACGCAAAAGCGCGGCGCGGCCGATCCGGCCATGCCGCGCACGAGCAGCCGCATCGACCTGCGATGGAACCTACGATGTAGCGTCCGGGGCATAGGCGTTGTAATACGTAGCCGCCTGCATGGGGGCCATCATGACGCGGCCGGTACCGCGATAGACGTTGACCAGGCCCTCGCCGGAAGCCGCGGATCCGATGAGGCTTTTACCCGAGCGCTCGACCGTGAACTCCAAACCCGAAGTCCACACCAGCGCGTGGTTGCCGTCGACCCGCAGCTCGTCGCCGTGCAGATCGACGTAGACCACCTCGACCTCGGGACATGGCGACTCGAGCGCCAGGACGCCCGACCCATCGAGCCTCAGGTTGAAGAGACCCTCGTTGCCCGCGACCGCGCTCGACAGGTTGGAGCGGCGCTGCAGGGAGTGCTTGATAGAGCTGTCGCACGCGAGGAACAAGCCGTCGTTGAGCACCACGGAATTCCCCCATTTCGCCAGATCGACCAGCAGCAGGTGCTGCCACGTGGGTTCGCACACCAGCTTTCCGACGCCCACGTACTCCAGTTTGATCATCGAATCCTGGCTCACCGCACCGCGCAGCATCTTCCCCATAAGGTCGCCCGCGCCCTTGACGCCGGTGCTCGCCCGCACGGACCCGGCGGTCCACTGCATGGCGCCCGCCTGCAGGGTGACGCCCGTCCGGCCATCCAGCTCCGCGATAAGCTGGCGGCGCCGGACGTCCATCTGGGCGGAGAACCAGGCGGTCGCCGCGCTACCGGGGGACACGGATAGGTCTCGGTCCCACTGGATGACCTTGAAAGGACCCGCCTGGGCCAGAACGCTCACGTCGTTGTTATCTTCGAAGTTGTAGATCGTGAATGCCATGGTCGGTACCTCATATCGATGTCGAAGGATGCTGACATGGGGCACATGGTACCCGGCGCGGCGGCTCGCTTTTCCTTAAAGCGGCGATTGGCGGCTCGTCGGTCGGCAGACGGTGCCGGGGCGAAGGGACGCGGCCTCGAGCAACCACGGGGGGCCGGCCCCCATCGCATCGCGAGGGCTTCGACCGCCCAGGGGTACCCGGGACGCGCCAAGCGCCGGCCTAGTAGTCGTTGGCGCCCTCGCTCGCCATCCACTCGTCGCGGAACTCGGCGTAGCGCCCCTCGATGATCGCCTGGCGGGCACGGCGCATGAGGTCGAGCAGGAAGTAGATGTTGTGCTGCGACAGCAAGATGCCGCCGAGCATCTCCTTCTGCGTGACCATGTGGCGGATCAGGGCGCGGCTATAGCCGCCCGTGCACACCGGGCAGGTGCACTTCTCATCGATGGGGCCCGCATCATGCGCGAAGCGCGCGTTGCGGAAGTTCAGGCGACCCTGGCTGGAAAACGCCGTGCCCATGCGACCGGTGCGCGTGGGCAGCACGCAGTCGAACATGTCGACGCCCATGCCGACGGCGCGCACCAACGTGGTGGGGTTGCCCACGCCCATGAGGTAGCGCGGCTTGGTGCGCGGCATGTGCTCGGAGACGAGCGGCTCGAGAGACTCGAACATGGTCTCGTGGTCCTCGCCCACCGAGTAGCCGCCGATGCCGTAGCCGGGGAAGTCGCCGCACTCCTCGAGGTGCTTGAGCGAACGCAGGCGCAAATCGAGGTGCATACCGCCCTGGACGATGCCGAAGAGCGCCTGGTCGTCGCGGGTATGCGCCTTATAGCAGCGCTCCGCCCACATGCTGGAGAGCTCGACGGCGCGCTCGACGTACTTGCGCGTGGCCGGGTAGCCCGGACACTGGTCGAGTTGCATGCAGATATCGCTGCCCAGCTTCATGGCGATCTCCATGTTGTCCTCCGGGGTCCAGAAGACATGGGATCCGTCGTAGTCGGTCGCGATGAAGCGCACACCCTCGTCGGTGAGCTTGACCGCGTCGTTATGGCTGAACACCTGGAAGCCGCCCGAATCGGTCAGGATGGGTCCGTGCCAGTTCATGAAGTCGTGCAGGCCGCCCATCTCCTGGACCAGGTCCGCGCCGGGACGCATCGCGAGGTGGTAGGTGTTGGCGAGCACGATCTGGGCGCCCAGATCCTTGACCGTCTCCGTCGGGATGCCCTTGACGTTGGCCTTCGTGCCCACGGGCATGAAGATGGGTGTCTCGATATCTCCGTGGGGCGTATGCAGGACGCCGGCGCGCGCATGCGTCTTGGGGTCCTCGGCGACGATATCGTAGGTAAACAGCTTTTGATCCATGGCTCTTATGCAAACCTTCCCGTGTTCGAACGAGGCGTCCATTCTTGTTTGGAGCGACGCCCCCTCATGTTGGATTATTGTACGGTGATTCGCACTTCGCAGAGGCCGCACCGCCCTTCTTCCGAAATGTTTCAGGCAATCGACAATGGCGAGCGCGCCGATGGTCGCGGGCATGTAACATACTGACATGAAACACTCTCGCCGCGCCCCGGGCAGCGGCGGTTCGGATAGGAGCATGAGCATGGACGAACAGCACGATACCATCGATGAGCTCGACGAGACGGAACACGCGCCCGACGAGCCGCAGGGCGACGAGCCGAACCGCGCGGTGGACGAGCAGCCCGTAACGCAGGATGCTCCCCGCGACGGCACCGACGGCGGGCCGCAAGACGACGCCGCCCACCCGCTCGTCCCCGTCTTCCTCAGCCGTGAAGAATACGAGAAGGTCGGAGACGACCCCGAGCCGCTGCCGCGCGGCTTCGAGGTCATCGACGGTGGAACGAGCTCCTGGCCGACCATGCCCCCCTTCCGCGCAAAAGACGCCTCGGCCCTCCAGGAGCACGCCGGACCGGCCACCGAATCCACGAACGAACCCCAAGCGGACCGCGCAACCGAAACCGCACCGAACGCCGGCGAATGCCGCGGCCCCGTCGCCGATGGGCAGCAAGCCGCCGGAACCGATCGCGAAGACGGTCCGAGCGCCGCGCAGGTCGTCGGCTCCCTCATCAGCGCCGGCATGGGGGCCGTGCGCGAGGTGAGCGCCGCGAAACGCGCCCATGCCTCGGCGCGCGAGCACCTGGACTATCTCGAGCAGACCATCGAGGACCAGCAGGAGGAGCTCGCCCATCGTCGCGACATCGTCGAGCGCTACGACCTCATCATCGAGGACCAGACCGCGCGCCAGGATGAAGCCCGCACGGCGATCGCCCAGGCACTCGCCCGGCAAGATGCCGCACGAGCCCTCATCGATGGGCTCAAGCAGCAGCTCAAGCAGATGCGCGACGAGGACGCCCGGACGGAGAAGCTGCTCAAATCGGCCGTCGAAGCCGCCGAGGCGAAGGAAGCCTCCTCGCGCGAATCCGGCTCCCGCATGCAGCGCCGCCTCGACGACGCGAACCGCGCCCTCCAGACCGCCCTCACGGAGAAGGAGGCCGCCGTCGCCGCCGCGCAGCACAACATCGACAGCGCCGCGGCGCGCCTCGAGGCGCTGACCGAAGAGCTTCGCGAGATCCAGCGCAACCCCTCGGCGAACTCGGCCGCCTACTCCGTGAGGTCCAACGAGCTGGAATTCGACATCTCGGATGCTTCAGCGCAGCTCAGGGAGGCAAAAGATGCGCTGCCCCGCATAACCCAGGAGGTCGAGCACAGCATCGAGGTGGCCCGCGCGGTCGTGCAGAGCGCGCAAGAGCCCATCGAAGCCGCCAAGCGCGCCCATGAAGCCGTCACCGCCGAGGCGGACGAAGCCCGCGACGCGCTCGATGCCGCCAAGAACGAGGCCTCCCAGCGTCAACGCGACCTTCGCGACCGCATATCCGATCAAGAAAAGGAGCTCAAGAAGCTCGAGCGGGCGGAGACGGAGGCGGAATCGGCATCGAACGAGGCCCAGGCGGTTATGGACGACGCGACCGAGATCAAGAATCATCCCGAAATCATCGAATCCCTCGCCATCGACCTCGAACGGAATATCGCCGAGCAGGCCGAGCAGCTCAGGGAGGTCGAGCAGCTTGCCGCAACCGAGCGCGACGTGCGCCAGCGCACGCGGTCGTCGCGCCTGCGCTTCATGGGCATGGTCGGCGGCGCCGTCGCCGTCGTCCTCATTGTTATCGCGCTCTGGTTCATCTTGAGCTAACGTCGGCCACGCACGTCCACACCGCCTCGCATCGCGCCCGGACCGTTAGCTCCCGGGCGCTCGCTTCTCTCCGAAGGAGAACCATCCCATAATCTTCGAACGCATGCTCACCGGCGTCATCAAAACCATGGCGAAACGCGAGCTCGCCCTCGAGCCCGCCACGGAAAAGCATCTCCCCGGACCCAAGCCCGGCATGCGCTATATGCTCTACATGTATATCCCCTTCTGCCACGGGCTCTGCCCGTACTGCAGCTTCACCGCTATCCCTTCCGCGAGAAGATCGCACGCCCGTACTTCAAGAACCTGCGGCGCGAGATGCTCATGCTCAAAGACCTGGGCTACGACTTCGAAAGCATCTACTGCGGCGGTGGCACCCCGACCATCATGATCGACGAGCTTTGCGACACGCTCGATCTGGCGCGCGACCTCTTCTCCATCAAGGAGGTGAGCAGCGAGACCAATCCCAACCATCTCACGCGCCCCTATCTCGAGAAACTCAAAGGCCGCGTGCAGCGCCAATTCCTCTCCGGCCTCAACGAGCTGCGAGACCAGGCGCGCGCCGCGCTCACCGGTCCCGAACGCGAGCTGCTCTTCGGCGACGGCACGCAATAGTAGTCGAACTCCACCAAAAAGCGGGGGAGGCTCCGTTATGGACCTCCCCCGCGCATTTACTTTATGGCAGCGTGCCTACCCCAGCAAGAAATGCTCGTCCATGCGCTGAAGGAATGCAGCCATATCGGCGCGCTTCACATCCTGCGGTCCGCGAAACTCCCGTGTGCCATTAGGCATAAGCCATCCCTCCGACACCTTCGAGTTGGCGAGCCAAACGATGTGCTCGGCATGAGCGGTCTGGGACGTAACATCGATGAACCCAGCATACGATGCAGCCGATGCGTTTGCCGTCGACCCGTCCATAAGCATGCTCAGGCGATGCAGGAACGCGGCCATATCCTGACGGGTAACATTCACGAAAGGCCGGAACGTCTTTGTCCCGTCCTTCTCAGTCCACCCCTTTGAGATGCCGGTGGATGCCAGCCACCAGATCTCTTTTGCATGGCAGGTGTTGTCATTCACATCCTGGAACGCGCGCCTATCCGACTCGGTGGGCACAAACTCGGGACTTCCCGCCAAACGGTAGAGAAAAGCGGCCATATCGCACCGTGCAACACTGGCATAAGGCCTGAAAGTCCCATCGTCGAACCCCGTTGTCACTCCGGACGAAACGAGCCAGGAGATTTCATTGAAGTGCGGAGTAGCCGACGACATGTCCTTGAACAGCGCCTCATCGGCAAAATAGCCGGTCCAGACTTTATAATACTTCGAAGACACGTGAGTTATATCTGCCGAGATCACCAGGTCGCGCTCCAGCTTTAAGGGACGCGAGACGCTCAGGTCCTCATTATAGATGCCCACGGTATGAACCTTCCCGTCGAACACCCGCTCGGGTTTCTCCCCGGCAGCGATCTGCGAACCGGTCTTCGTGTTAACAGGCTGAACCGCACATGAAAGCCTCAGCGTTCCGAAGCCATCCGACACCATCGTCCCATTTACATAGAGCTCTAAGATCGCGGTACGAAACGTCGGATCCAGGCCGTAGTCGAGCCCCAAGTAGCCGCCGTTATTTTTAGCCTTCACATAAACTGTTGCGCCCTTAGGCACCGCCGCACCGTCAAAACGTCCGCGGATGCTCAAGTAGTCCTTAACCTGCGCGTCAAAGTCCGACTCGGTTACAATCGGTACGTCCATCCAATCGGACTTGTTGGTAACCACGGCGCCCGCACGAAGCTGTTCGGCAAGCACGGTCGTCGTTTCGTCCGCGGCAGCAACCACGGGCGTCACGCCGTTCACCGCAAGAGCCGCTGCGAGGACAATCGCTGCGCATGTTCCTATCACCCTCATACATTCCCTTTCTCCAAAGACCAACAACTTTACACCGTTATACCCCCCCCTCCCTAACGGTGCAAGGGCATTTCGATATGCGTCCCCAGGTCGCGCGATGCAGCTCCTGTCGCAAAAAGAAGCGGCCCCGCCGCAGCGGTGCCGCTCCACTAACCTGTACTTTGGAATCCCCTCGAATCTCCTACCGTGAGCACCGGTATGCGATTATCTCAACGGGCCCGGGCGGTGATCCTACATTTCGGCCGTCTCCCGATACATCGTCGGGTTACCTTGGACGAGATCGCTCGTCCCAACAACTACTCGGCCTCGGCCTCGCCGCCGGCGGGCCCAAAAGCTGATATCTCGTCACTACCCACCGGAATCACCTCCCGTTTCGGTCGCCTTATCGGAGCGACTGCTTCTTTGGTTAATCTCTTTATTCCCATAAATCGGTGGCATCTGCATTCGAAACCATATTCGTCGTGAACGGTTGCTTCCAACCGGCAAGCGGCAGCTTGCCGACGCGCATCGTCCATGTAAGAGCCTTTTGACAGACGCCTCGCGCGCGAACACATGCACTTTGATGCGAAATCGGAGGCATCCGCGACCGAAGGAGGAACCATGAGCGGATCGACAACCATAGGGGCGCGGATCCGCGAGCACCGCGATGCGCTCGGCATGTCCCAAGACGAGCTCGCCCAGGCGTGCCACGTCTCGCGCCAGACCATCTCCTCGTGGGAGAACGGCAAGACCCTCCCCGACATCCAATCGCTCGCGCTGCTGGCGGGAATCTTCGACACGGGCCTCGAGGACCTCGCGACAGCCGGAGGCATCGAGGTGGCCAAGCGGGTCTCAGCCGACCGACGAGAGCTCAAGGTGCTCTGGGCAGCCGTCGCGGGCATCGCGCTGCTCTACCTTCCCATCGGAAGGCTGCTCGAAACCACGCCGCATGACAACGATCTCGGCCTCGCCATCTATGTCCTGTTCCTCATCGTGCTCGCCGCGGCGATCGTGCGCATGAGCCACCTCATGCGCAAGCACCATCTGGCTTCCGACCAAGAGCTTGCCGAGTACATGGTGGGCGACATCAAGAAGGGTTCGGCGGACCGCGCGGAGAAGGGCGGCTTCGCGGCGTTTTGCAGGCGCAACTACTTCCCCATCTCGATCGTCGTGGGCGTGCTCTTCTGGTTCGCCCTCGACGTGGTCTTCGAGATGAGTCGCTCCCTGCCCGCCACCATAGCCTTCGCCGCGGCTTGGATCGTCCTCGAAGTGCTGCTCGAGCCCTCCCATGAGGCCCTGGACCGGCTCCGTGGCAAGAACCGCTAGGTAGGCGCAAGCTGGCGGCGCGGCGCAAAGAGCCCGGGCATGCCAAGAGGGTACGTCCCCTTTGGCATGCCCGGGCAAGTACCGCGTACCCAAAGGATGCGCCCCCTGAAGGCGCACCCGGGCAGTCCTCGACGCGCGCCTCCCATGGAACGGGGCGCCGGCACCCTTGCGGATGTCGGCGCCCCCATTGCACGGTATCGTCCTGCGGGACTCCTATTCGATGAACATCGCGTCGCCGAAGCTGAAGAAGCGGTACCGCTCCTCCACCGCCGCCTCGTAGGCGGCCATGATCTGCTCGCGCGTCGCGAACGCCGAGACGAGCATCATGAGCGTCGAGCGCGGCACGTGGAAATTGGTGATCATCGCATCGACCACATGGAACGTGGAGCCGGGCATGAGGTAGAGGTTGGTGGTCGCGTCCTCGCGCACGGCGACGTCGCCGCGGCCGCACACGGCGGCGGAATCGGGCGCGTCCTCGAAACGACGCGCGCACACCGCGGGGTCGGCAGCCGGAACATCGGCCTCCCACGAGCTCTCCAGCGAGCGCACGGCGGTCGTGCCGACGGCGATCACGCGATGCCCCGCCGCCTTCGCGGCGCGAACCGCCTCGACCGTCTCCGCCGGCACGTGGTAGCGCTCGGTATGCATGACGTGCTCGGTTGGGTCGTCCTCCTCCACCAGGCGGAAGGTGTCGATGCCGACCTCGAGCTCGACGGTCTCGAAGCGCACGCCCTTCTCCTCGATGCGCTCGATGAGCTCGGGCGTGAAATGCAGGCCCGCGGTGGGAGCCGCGGCGCTATGCTCCTCCTCCATGGCGTAGACGGTCTGGTACTTCTCGGGATCGCCCTCGTAATCGGTGATATAGGGCGGCAGCGGCACGTGTCCCGCGGCGTGGATCGCCTCGTCGAGCGTGCGCAAGGAGCCGTCGGCGTTCTCCCCGACCGGCTCGAAGCGCACCAGGCGCCCGCCGCGGCTATCGTCGACGAACTCGAGGATGGTCGCGCGCAACACGACCGGAGCCCCCTCGGGCGCCAGGGCGCCGCCGGCGCGGTACTCGATCTCGGCACCGGGCTTCAGGCGCTTGCCCGGGTTCACCAGGCACTCCCACACGGCCCCCATCGGATCGACGTCCTCACGGCGATTCAACAGCAGGGTCTCCGCCGTGCCGCCCGTCGGCTTCCTGCCGATCAGCCGCGCCGGCATGACGCGGGTCTTGTTCGCGACCAGCACGTCGCCCGGCTCCAGGTAATCGATGATATCGCGGAAGATGCGGTGGTCGATGGAGCCGTCGACGCGATGCAGCACGAGCAGGCGGCAGGAGTCACGCGGCTCGGCGGGCGCCTGGGCGATCAACTCATCGGGCAGGTTGTAATCAAAGTCATCGGTACGCATCTGCGCTCCTCGCAACAAATCGTTCTTGCCTCTCGGCGCCCTATGATAGCGCGCCCGAGAAGACGTCGCCGCCCCGCGCCCCCATCTTCGCGGAACGGCTATGCCGAGGCCGCGTCGCGGGCGGCCCGACGCGCCTCGCGCATCCGCGCGCGGTCGAGCGCGGCCTCGGCGGCGGAAAACCTGCATCCGCAATAGTGCTGCCGATACATGCCCAACTCGCGCGAGCGCCTCGTCGCCTCGGGATACCAGGGGCGGAAATCGCGGATGACCGGGATGAGCCCGTGCGACGCCGCCAGCTTCTCCAGCACCTCGTTGCAGGTGTCGAACAGCTGATAGGGGGAAACCGCCAGCGTGGTCGCGATATAGTCGAACCCCCCATCGACGGCGACGCGGCACGCCTCGGCGAGCCGCAGGGCATAGCATGCCCGGCAACGGCGCTCTCGGTCGCGCGCCCCCAGCGGGGCGACCCCGCGCTCCCAAGCTCCGCGGTCGTCCGCCGCCTCGATGAGCTCCAGACCCGTCGCCGCGCACCAGCGCCGAAGCTCGTCCAAACGACGCCGATGCTCGTCCAGCGGTTGGATGTTCGGATTCACCCAGCAGATCACGGGCTCGAAGCCCTCATCGGTCAGCATGCGCACCGGCTCCAACGAGCAGGGAGCGCAGCAAGCGTGCAGGAGCAGCCTCGTCATCGTCCATCATCCCCATCCGGGCCGCCGTCGGCGCGGCCCTCCGCACTATAGAACTGAACGCCCCACGCCGCGTCCTCGCAATAGGCGATCGATGGGTCGCGTCGAATGTGGCACACGTACCCCCAATCGCCCGTGCATCCTCCAAGATGCGCGAACACGGTGACAAGCGTCCAAAGCGGCCAGCCCGCGCATATCCCGATGAGCAGCAAAACGCAGGTCACCACCGCAGACGGTGCAAGCGCGATCACCATATACTGCGCGCGGCTGTACACGATTCCCTCGGCGCACGCGTAGATCATGCCCTGCTTCCAGTTCGCCCCGAACCTCACGCGCGAGCCCTTCGGCGCGAACGCCTTGAAGGCGACGGCATGCACGAGCTCGTGCAGCGCCAAGGGAAGAAGCAGGCCCGCCGAGAGCGCGATGAACCAGCGCGTCCCGCCCGCGAAGCCGCTTGCGAGCACGCGACCGACCTCGAAGCGCGGAAGCCAGGAACCGGGAACGAGCGACAGGGCGTACCACGCCACGCATGCGATGAACCCCGCGAGCAGCACCGCCAGGGAAGCCCGGGCGATCCATTCGAGAAACGCCTCGTCCTCGAACGTATGTATTCCGCCTATTTTCTTCATGCCGTCTAGGATACCCATTCGCCCGCCACGATGTGCGATAATGTTTCCCTATGCATATGAAAAATAGTGAAGAAGGAGCCGTACATGGCACATACCTATAATCACGAAGACCGGCCCGCCTGGCCGCGTCGGGCCGTGGTCACCGCGGGCATGCCCTATGGCAACAAGGGCCTGCACTTCGGCCACGTGGGCGGCGTATTCGTCCCCGCCGACTTCTACGCCCGCTTCCTGCGCGACCGCCTGGGGCGCGAGAACGTGATCTTCGTCTCGGGCACCGATTGCTACGGCTCCCCCATCATGGAGGGCTTCCGCAAGCGCCGCGAGGCGGACGGCTACAAGAAGCACATCTCCGACTACGTGCGCGAGAACCACGACAGCCAGGAAGCCGACCTCGCAAGCTTCGGCGTCTCCTGCGACCTGTACGCCGGCAGCGCGCTGGAGCCCGCGGTCCACATCCACGAGGCCATGACGGCGGAGCTCGTCGAGCGCCTGCACGATCAGGGCAAGCTCACCAAGATGAGCACCAAGCAGTTCTACGACCCCGCCGCCGGGCAGTTTCTGAACGGTCGCCAGGTCCTCGGCCGCTGCCCCATTCAGGGTTGCAAGTCCGAGAAGGCCTACGCCGATGAATGCGACCTGGGCCACCAGTTCGAACCCGAGGAGCTCATCGCCCCCAAGAGCGCGCTTACCGGCGAGACGCCCGAGCTCGTGCCGGTCGACAACCTCTACTTCGACCTGCCCGCCTACACCGAGTACATGCGCGCGCACGCCGAGCGCCTGGCCGCCGACCACACGGTTCGCTCCGTGGTCTCGAAGACCATGCAGGAATGGCTCGACGCTCCGTGCCTCTTCATCCAGGTCAAGTTCCGCGACGAGTTCGAGGCGGTGCGCAGCGAGCTCCCCGCCCACGAGGTCATCGAGGCCGAGGGCAACAAGGGGTCGTTCACGGTCGTGTTCCCCACCTGGCGCGAGCGCGACGACGCCCACGAGGTGCTCAACCGCGCCGGCGTGCGCTTCCGCTCCGGCAAGGCGCTCGTCCCGTTCCGCATCTCGGGCAACGTCGAATGGGGCGTGCCCCTGCCCGACATCGACGGATGCCGCGACCTCACCGCATGGGTATGGCCCGAGAGCCTCTGGGCGCCCATCAGCTTCACCCGCGCCGTGCTCGCCCGCGATGCCGCCAAGCTCGAAGCTGCGGGCACGCCGGAGGCGGAGCTCGCGACGACCGCCGTCGCAGATGCGAAGCTCGTCGGCGACGCCCCCGCCATGATCATGGATGAGCCCGCCTACACGCATGCCAGCCTGGACTGGCGCGACTGGTGGGCGAGCGAGGACACCCGCACCTACCAGTTCATCGGCCAGGACAACATCTACTTCTACTGCATCGCGCAATCCGGCATGTG
Source organism: uncultured Collinsella sp. (assembly GCA_963558435.1). Classification (GTDB taxonomy): domain Bacteria; phylum Actinomycetota; class Coriobacteriia; order Coriobacteriales; family Coriobacteriaceae; genus Collinsella. The sequence continues at coordinate 14,926 of CAUWGM010000014.1, read as the reverse complement.
GGAGGCGCTCGACTGGAACATGCAGCAGTCGTGCGTCGCCGCGAACTACCACATCCTGTACATGGGCAAGAAGGCGAGCTCCAGCTCCCAGACCCCGCCGCCGCTGGCGCACGAGATGCTCGAGCACTACACGGCCGAGCAGCTCCGCGCCCACTGGCTGTCGCTCGGTCTCGGCGAGAAGCCCGTCAGCTTCTCGCCGAAGGCATTCGATATGCGCGAGACCGGCAAGGACAAAGACGGCAACCCCGTCCTCGCGCGCGACGACAAGCGCGTGATCGATCCCGCTCTCAAGGAGGGCGCGCTGCTCACCGGCGTGTTCAACCGCCTTGCCCGCTCCTGCTTCTACGGCGTCGCGCCCAAGGAGGGCGACGATGCCCCCTACCGCACGGGCTGCATCCCCGCAGGCGCCCCGACGCCCGCGGTCGTCGCCGAGACCGAGCAGGCGATCCTCGCCTTCGAGCAGGCCATGTACACCTTCGAGCTGCACCACGCCCTCGGCGTGTGCGACGAGCTCCTGCGCTCCGCCAACAAACGCTGGAGCGATGCCTCCAAGGCGGCGAAGAACGCCGAGGACGACGGAGCCATGGCGCAGGCGCTCGTCGACGCCTTCCATCAGCTCCGCGCGGCAACGGTGCTCATGCACGGCATCGTGCCGTCCGGCTGCGAGAAGATCTGCGAGCACTTCGCCATCACCCCCGAGGTCTTCTTCTCGTGGGACAACATCTTCAAGACCAGCGACGAGCTCGTCACCGGGCTCGGCGAGCAGCCGGGCGAGCACAGGGTCAAGCCGCTGCCGCCTCGCTTCGACTTCTTCGAGAAGCACCCGAGCCAGTTCTAGGCCGCCCGGCTCGGGGAGGGGCGGGGCCGACCGTATATCATCCGCGCGCAGATTCCGCACGAACAGAAGGCCCCGGTGGGGCCTTCGTCGTGAGCCAGGACTGCCCGAGCACGGATGATATGCGGTCGGTCCCGCCCCTTCCCGAGCCCACAGATACGTATTGGCTCGCGATTCTCTCAGACACACTATTTGTTGAAAGGGGCCATGTATGGCCATCACCATCCGGCAGACGCTTGACTCCGACGTCGTCGCCGCCGAAGCCTGCTTTTGCGACGGGAAGCGCGCGCTTGCGACGATGGGGGTCCCCCAATGGCAAGACGAGTACCCCAACCGCATCGACATCGAAGCCGACAGAGCGGACGGCGCATCGTACGTCGCCGTCGACGATGGCGGAACGGTGCTCGGCGTCATGGCGCTCTCCCTCAGCGGAGAGGAGACCTACGATGACATCGACGGATCATGGCTTACCGCATCCGATTCGGCCCATCCGACCTACGCGGTGATCCATCGCTGCGCGATCAGCGCGGGCGCGGCTCGCCAAGGCGTCATGACCGCCATGTTCATCGAGGGCGAGCGGATCGCACGCGAGCGCGGGGCGCTGAGCATGCGCATCGACACCCATGAGCGCAACATCCCCCTGCAGGGACTGGTCGCCAAGCTCGGCTACACGCGCTGCGGCGTCATCGCGCTACCGTACCCCGAAGAAAGCGATCCTATGCGCGTCGCCTTCGAGAAGCTGCTGGTATAGCACCATGGCCCGCGCTCGCATCCAGGCTTATCTCGATATCGCCCCCAAGCTGCGCTGCCCGCTCTGCAGCGCCCCCTTACATGCCGAGCAGGCCTCGCTCGCATGCGATCGGGGGCATCGATTCGACATTTCCGCCAAGGGGTTCCTGACCCTGGTACCCAACGTCTCCCCTCTCAAGGGCTACGATGCCGCTTTCTTCGAGAGCCGTGCCCGCATCATGGCATCGGGGCTCTACGACGACGTGCTCACGCATATCGTCTCGGCGCTCTCGCACCTGCCCGCCGCCTCCTTCATCATGGATGCCGGATGCGGGGAAGGACATTACGCGAAAGCCATCCAGCAGCAGCTAGGCCATAACGTAATCGGCATCGACCATTCGAAGGACGCGATTCGCATCGCCGCGCGCGGAGGAAACCCCGTCCGCTGGCTCGTGGCCGACCTGGCCCATATGCCGCTCGTGAACGACTCGGTTCACGGCATCGTCAACGTCTTCACGCCGGCCAACTACAACGAGTTCGCACGCGTGCTCGTTCCCGGCGGCATGCTTCTCAAGGTGGTACCGGGCTCACGCCATATGGAGGAGCTGCGCGCGCTCGCGGGCAAGGACGCCGCCTCGCCGTACTCCAACGATGCGATCGTCGCCCATCTAGAGCATCATGCGAAGCTCATCGGACGCGAGCGCGTCACCACGACGATGGCGCTCGACGAATCCCACGCAGCCGATGTGATACGCATGAGCCCCGTCACCTTCGCGCTCGACAAGGACGCGCTCGACGCCTCCAGGCTGACGAGCATCACCGTCGATGCCGAGATCCTCGTCGCAGCGTTCTAGAGCCGCCCTGCGGCCGCGCTAGCGCTTGCCGTGGCCGTTGCGCCAGATCTCCCTGCCGAGTCCCAGAGCGAGCACGAGCGCGCTTGCATATCCGAAGAACCCGATTACAGGAATGCCGAAAATCACCGGCTCGATCTTGGCGTAATACACGACCGACGATCCGATGAACAAGCCGGCGATCACGATGGACATCGACATGCGGTCCACGATGCCGCCGATATGCCTCAACACGTCCTCGGACCCCATGATCTGCGTGTTCACCTTCAGCTGGCCCCTGGTAAGCATATGGGCCGCCAGGCCCAGGTGCTCGGCAGCTTCAAGGGTCCCCTTCGCCGCCCTCAAGCTGCTGCCCTGGAACTCCTTCATGCCTTCCTCGAGCCGCTTGAAGGTGCTCTTCTCGTTCGCGATATGCGCGGAGATGATCTGGATCATATTCACATCCGGCATATACTCCGAAAGCAGCCCCTCGAGCGTCACCATGCCGCGCGCGAACATCGTCACGACGCTGGGGAGCTCGACGTCGTTCTTTCGAGCCAGATTGACCAGGGATGTAAGGAACTCGCCGATATTAAGGTCCTTCAAATTCAGTCCCGCGAAATCGGCAACGATGTAATCGAGGTCGCTCAAGAACGACGCGTGGTCGAGCGACTCCGAATCGCCGCGCGACACCGCAAAGCGCATCAGGGAATCCTTGAGCTTGGAAACATCGCCCTCGGCAACGGAATAGATGATGTCCTTCACGATGAGCCGGTCATGATTCGACATGCGCCCCACCATGCCGAGGTCGATGAAGTAGATGACGTCGTCCTTCACGATGATGTTGCCGGCGTGGGGATCCGCATGGAAGAACCCGTCGTCGAGGACCTGGATGGAGTAGTCCTCCACGATGCGCGAGCCGATTTTCTCGAGGCTATACCCCGCTTCCTCCAGGAGCTCGGGGGCTCCGATGGAGATGCCGTCGATATAGTCCATCACGACGATGTGCTCGGTGCATAGGTCGAGGTACGGACGCGGGCAGGCGATGCCCTTCGTATCCTTATGGAAGGCATAGAAATCCTCGAGGTTTCGCGCCTCCATCAAGAAATTCGTCTCCTCGCGAAACGATTGCCACAGCTCCTCGACGACATCATGAAGGTTAACGAATTGATCGGTCTTCACCACATGGGAAGCAAGCCGCACGATAGAGCGCATGATATCGATATCCTGCGCCATGATCTGCTGGGCACCCGGCCGCTGCACCTTGACGGCGACCTCTTCGCCGGTCTTCAACCGAGCCCGGTGAACCTGAGCGAGCGATGCGCTGCCGAGCGGCTCGGGCGCCACCCACGAGAACACGTCCTTGATCGGACGGCGATACTCCGCGCGGATGCAATCCTGTACGATTTGAAACGGTACGGGATCGACATCGGTTCTCAGCTTGCGGAGCTCGTCGCAGAAGCGCTGCGGCAGAATTTCCGAGCGATTCGCCAGGATCTGGCCCATCTTCACGAACATGGGGCCGAGTTCCTCCAGCAGGCAGCGCAGGCGCACCGGCGTGATATCGTTCCAGACCTCGTATTTTCTCAGCAAGGAAAAGATCTGCCCGATGCGCCAGCGCCGCCCCGCCGAAGTGAGCTGGTATTTCTCTCCAGGCGCAACGACGACGGGTTCGTCGGGAAATGCGTCGACGGCGCGCTCGCGATGCTTACCGCCAACGGCCTCTGCAGGCGAACCCCCCGATCGGGGCGAATCGCCAAATTCCCTCGAATCCCAACGGCCGCTATCGTTCTCGCTCGCCACCATCTAGCGCTACTCGCCCTTCTCGTCTTCCTCGCGATCGGCCTCGCCCTCAACCGCTTCGACCGGAATGGAAACGGTTTCGCTCTCAACGGCCGTCACCAGATCGCCCACATGAACCAGGAACGCCGCCCTTTCAGGGGCGTCAAGCATGCGGAGACGCGCCACGATGAGCTCGTCCAGAACGCGTTCGGCCGCGGTCGAGCCGTCCGCAGCGAGGCGCTCGGTCGTCTCGGTAAAGACGCCGCCGGCACGCTCGAAGGCGTCGGACATCGAACGCGCGAAGTCGGACGAGTTCGCATCGGAGCGCACCTCGGCCCCCTTGGTGTTGAGGTCCTCGAGCACCTCGCGGCCCCTCTCGGCGGCGGTCGCTGCGACCCCGAAACCGATATTGACCATGCCGTTAACCAATTCCTCGAACTTTGTGACCATCTTGGCCTCCCATCGACAGCGCCCTGGGCACCGTCCTTGTAAACCCGTTCTTCTTATCTACCCTAAGAGCGCGCGCCCCAATCGAGCAGGGGCGCGCGGATCGACGGCAGAAGCCGTAGCGTTAGTTGTCCGACATCGCGAACGCGTTTCTCATGGCGCAACTCGTGGTATAGAGCACCTTGGCGAGCAGGTCGTCGGTTTCGCGACGCAAGAACTCAGCCATCCGATCATTAGCCGCCGAAAGCCGAGCGGGCACCTCATCAGCCTGAAGCCCGCGCACGTCTCCATCGGTCTCGCGGAGAAGCCTGTGCCCCATGCCTCCGATTTTTTCCTGATAGCGCTCGATATGCGCCGCGTTATCCCGGAAGCGCGCATCGGCGAGCGCGGCGATGACGCGGTTCGCCCAATAGAAGCTCTCCGTCGTGACGCGCGCAGAGGTATTGGACAGATACTCGGGCATATCCTCGACGTTCGCATAGAGCGGCAGCAAGGCGTTGAAGGGATTGGAGCCGAACGCCATCCACTGCACCGCGCAACACGACGAATCGACATATGGGCGCAGCTGAAGCACGGCGAGCTGGCCGTTCCTGTTGATTCCGATCGGCCTGTACAGGGCGCGCGTACCCTCGTCTCCACGTCTTCCGTAAGGGTCGTAGGGCGTCCCCTGGTAATGTGCCGAGAGAACGTATTTGACGTCTTCGATGGTGACCTTGCGCTCGGGAACGCGGGCCCAGGGAATATCATCCGATTCCGGCCCATAAGCGGCAAAGGGGCCATCCCATCCATCATGGGGGTTCAGGCACCGCTGAATATACCAAGCGCGCGGCGTGTTGTAGACATGATCGCTGTCGGAATGGGAGCCGAACGCCTCGCGTGGATTGAAGAGGTCGCGGGCTCGATCGAGATCGATCTCGATCATCTCGCATTCTTCGACGTCGTCCTCATCGTAGGGCTCGTCGTCGTCCGTATCCTCGTAGACCTCGAAATCCAGGTCGCCGTTCATATAGAACGCCGCATCGCGCAGCGTCAGGTCGAGATGGTTCTCCACCATCCACTCTCGGAGGTCCGCGCTCGCCATATGCTCCAGCTGCTCGCCCTCAGCATCGGCAAGATCGAACCAGTCGATTCCCAGCTGGTTCGGCATGGTGACATAGGCATCATCGGGAACGCGCTTCGCGATCCAGTGATGACCGCCGATCGTCTCCATCCACCAGATCTCATCAAGATCCGAGAACGCGATGCCGTTCATCTCGTAGGTTCCATACTGTTCGAGCAGGGCTCCCAGACGACGCACGCCCTCGCGCGCGGAGGAGATATAAGGGAGGACCAGCGTAACGAAGTCCTCTTCCCCCAAACCGCCGGGCACGGCGGGAACGTAGCCGTCCGTCCCCTCGGTGCCACGGGCCGCTTCGTATACGACCAGGGGGTCAGCACCGAGAACGCGCTCGTTGCTCGTGATGGTCTCGGTGGCGCTCATGCCCACGTTCAGCTCGTTGAAACCAGCTGCCGCCCACACGCCGTGCCCCTCGATGGCGTCGGGAACCGACGTATACCGCATCGGATCATCGGGAAGCGTCAGCGTAAGATGCGACTCCACGCTCGTATACTCGCGAGGCTGCTCGTTCGGGTGCACCACGTGCATGCGTTTGGGCTCGAACTGGCCTCCAGGAGAGTCCTCGTTGCGGGCGACGATGGTCGAACCGTCGTAGCTTGCAAGCTTCCCCACCAGTATCGTCGTACAGGCCATAGCGCCTCCTTTTTCGCGACACGCCGTCGCGGACGGGTCCATACTTTTGCACAGTGTAGCGCTCTGCCAGGCATTGCGCCACATGCGCTTCGACCACCGACCCCCTTGTTATCGAGCATCTGGGGTAAGAAAAAAGCGCCCCGTCGGAGCGCCCTCTTCGGCATCGATCTTCCCCATCGGTTTCACATGATGCGATACGCGCGGGCTATCCGATCTTGCGAACGTTGATCGCCTGGGTCTCACCGGGCTTCTTTCCCGGACCTACCTCGTATTCAACTCGGTCGCCCTCGTCGAGCGACTTGAAGCCCTCCATCTGGATTGCGCTGAAGTGAACGAACACATCGGAGCGCGAACCCGCGGGGGCGTCATCTGGCTCGATGAACCCGAAGCCCTTCTCCCTGAAAAACGATTTCTTAAGCGTGCCGGTTGCCATACTGACCCTTTCTTTCTGCTCCAAAGAGCGATTCTTGAGCGCGAGCCGCCTTATCGCGCTTCGGGCTATGGTACTCCAGTCATGTGGATTAACCGGTAAGAAAAATTAACGATCGAAATAAGCGCCCCGCCTACCTGCAAAGAGAGCAGACGGGACGCACGCTGAAACCAAAGGGAAACACTAATCGAGCGGCAAACCCGCCTGCATTCGCGCCGCCCGCACGATATTGCTCATAAGCATCGCACGCGTCATGGGACCCACGCCGCCGGGAACAGGCGTGATCGCACCGGCCACCTTAGACACGGACGCGAAGTCGACATCCCCGCACAACTTGCCGTTCTCATCGCGGTCCATACCCACGTCGATGACGACGGCGCCGGGCTTGACCCACTCGCCGCGGACCAGCCGGGCTATACCGCAGGCGACGACCAAGACATCGGCGGTTTTGCAAATCTCCGCGACATCCCGGGTCCGGGAATGCGCGACGGATATCGTCGCGTCCCGTTCAAGCAGCATGAACGCCATCGGCTTTCCGACGATCGACGAGCGTCCGACGATGACCGCGTGCTTACCGGCGAGGTCGACCTGATATTCGTCGAGCATGGCCATGATTCCTGCAGGGGTGCACGGACGCAGGCCGGGAAGGCCGCGAACCAAGCGGCCCAGGCTTTCGGGGTGAAAACCATCGACATCCTTTTCAGGAGAGATGGCGGCGATAACCTGCTCGGCATCCAAATGATCGGGCAGGGGCATCTGCACCAGAATTCCGGTTACCGCGGGGTCCGCATTCAAAGTATTCACAAGGTCGACGAGCTCCGCCTGCGATGTCGAGGCGGGCAACTTGTAATCCCGCGAAGCGATGCCGCACTGCTCGCAATCCTTCAGCTTCGAGTGCACGTAGGTCGCCGAGGCCTGGTCATCTCCAACAAGAACAACGGCCAGGGCGGCAGCGAGCCCCCTAGCTTCAAGCTCGGAGACCTGGTGCGCCACACGTTCGCGCACGCGGGCGGCGAGACGCTTTCCATCGATAAATGTCGTCACGTATCAAACTCCTCTGTAATCCCAAGGCCTCCTAGAAGAGGCCGGAGATGACGCCCTCGTCGTTAACATCGATATTTTCGGCAGCGGGAACCTTGGGAAGCCCGGGCATGGTCAGAACGTTACCGGTGAGCGCGACCACGAAGTGCGCTCCCGCGCTCACCTTCAATTCGCGCACCGTGATTCGGAAGTGCTCCGGAGCGCCCAGGAGCTTGTCCTGATCGGTAAAGGAATACTGCGTCTTGGCGACGCACACCGGAAGATTGCCGAAGCCGTTGGCACGAAGCTCGGCGAGCTGCCGTTTCGCCGCGGGCGTGAAATCAACGCCGTCGGCGCGGTATATCTTCGTAGCGACCGCCTGCAGGGCATCGGCGACATCCGCGCCGTCCTCATAGGCAAAGCGGAACTCATGAGGCTGCTCAACGAGACGCATGACCTCGTCAGCAAGCTCGAGGGCGCCCTCGCCGCCCTTTGCCCACACCTCGGAAAGGCGAACGTTCACGCCCAGCTTTTCGCACTCCTCGGCGATGAGCGCAAGCTCGGCCTCGGTATCGGACGGGAACCTGTTGATAGCGACGACGCACGGCAAGCCGTAGACGCCTTGGATGTTGTCGACATGGCGAAGGAGGTTGGGCATGCCCGCACGCAGGGCTTCGAGGTTCTCCTCGTTCAAATCCGCCTTGGCGACTCCGCCGTTATACTTCAGCGCGCGCGCCGTGGCGACGACGACGACCGCATCGGGTCTCAAGCCAGTCATGCGGCACTTGATATCCAGGAACTTCTCTGCGCCCAGGTCGGCTCCGAAACCAGCTTCCGTAATGGCAACATCGCCGAAACGCATCGCCATACGGGTCGCCATGATGGAATTGCAGCCATGTGCGATGTTGGCAAACGGTCCGCCGTGAACGAAAGCCGGCGTGTGCTCGAGGGTCTGCACGAGATTCGGCTTCAGCGCATCCTTGAGCAGGGCGGCCATAGCGCCCTGGGCCTTCAGTTGGCTTGCGCGGACGGGCTCGCCGGCGTAGGTGTATCCGACCACGATCTCGCCCAGGCGGGCCTTCAGATCAGAAATAGACGTGGACAGACAGAGAATAGCCATCACCTCGGATGCGACGGTGATATCGAAGCCGTCTTCACGGGGGACGCCCTGGGCTTTACCGCCCAAACCGTCGATGATGTGACGCAGCTGGCGATCGTTCATATCGACGGCGCGCTTCCACGTGATGCGTTTCACATCGATTCCCAAGGCGTTGCCCTGCTGAATATGGTTGTCGAGCATGGCGGCAAGAAGGTTGTTCGCGGCGCCGATCGCATGGAAGTCACCCGTGAAGTGAAGGTTGATATCCTCCATCGGAACGACCTGTGCATAGCCGCCGCCCGCGGCACCGCCCTTCACGCCGAAGACCGGGCCCAAGGAGGGTTCGCGAAGCGCAACGGCGCTCTTGATGCCCCGGCGGCGCAGAGCATCCGCAAGGCCGATGGTGGTCGTGGTCTTACCCTCGCCCGCGGGCGTCGGATTGATAGCCGTCACCAAAACGAGCTTCGCCTGATGATCGGTCTCCTCGTTTAGCAAGGAATAGTCGACCTTAGCCTTATCGAAGCCGTACGGAATGAGATGGGACTCGTCCACCCCGGCCTCTTTAGCAACCTCGAGGATGGGAAGGGGCTTAACAGAATGGGCGATCTCGATGTCTGACAGCATGTCGTTCCTTCCTATAAGGGGATTACCAACTTGTACAGCATAACGCGAAACCGGCTATGCGTGAGCGGGAGGCTCCACTCCGAGATGCTCGAATGCGGCGAGCGTTGCAACGCGTCCCTGAGGGGTGCGCACGATCAACCCCTGCTGCAGCAAATACGGCTCGTAGACGTCTTCCAGCGTCGCCTGGTCCTCGCCGATGGCACTCGACAGTGTACTCAAGCCGACCGGCCTGCCGCGAAACGTCTTGCAAAGGGTTTCGAGAATGCGAATATCCATCCAATCCAAGCCCAGTTCGTCGATCTCGAAAAACGACAGCGCCTCCTTAGCGATATCGATATGTATGGAGCCCGACCCTCTTACCTGAGCGTAATCGCGCACGCGCTTCAGCAGGCGGTTCGCAAGACGCGGGGTCCCGCGCGAACGCGACGCGACCTCCATCGCAGAATCGCGGTCTATGGCAACGCCCAGTATCGATGCTGATCGCTCCACGATGTTCGCCAGCTCGTCGACCGAATAGTAGTCCAACCTGAATGAAATGCCGAAACGATCGCGCAGCGGTCCCGTCAACATTCCCGAGCGCGTCGTGGCGCCAACAAGCGTGAACCGAGGAACGTCCAATCGAATCGATCGTGCGGCGGGGCCTTTTCCGATCACGATATCTAACGCGAAATCCTCCATGGCAGGATAGAGAATCTCTTCCACCGAACGATTCAATCGATGGATCTCATCGATGAACAGAACGTCTCCCGGCTGGAGATTCGTGAGTATCGCCGCAAGATCGCCCGTTCGTTCAATCGCGGGACCCGACGTGGTCTTGATCTGCGCACCCAGCTCATTGGCTACCACCGTGGCAAGCGTCGTTTTACCCAATCCGGGCGGGCCGGAAAAAATAACGTGATCCAGGCTCTCCCCTCGGCTTTGCGCCGCTTGAATCAGAATCTTCAAACTCTGCTTGATATGGTCTTGCCCGCAGTAATCATCAAGCTTCTGGGGGCGCAGCGTGCGCTCGACATCCAAATCGGCTGCGGTCAACCCTCCCGTAACGAAGCGATCGGTCTCCCGCGCCCCCGCAGCATGGCCCGCAGGAACATCCGACCAGATATCTACGCTCTCATCCGCTTCCCACATCATGATTCCATTCCCAGTCGCTTCAACGCGGCCGCAAGCAGCGCTTCGACGCGCATGCCGGTCGCATCGATTCCATCAAGCGCAAGCTCCGTTTCCTGGGAGCTGAATCCCATCGAAAGGAGCGCCGCGCGCGCGTCGTCGGTCACCTCTGCTTCACGACCCGAATCGACAGAGGGGGCGGCAATCCCCTCGGGCATCTCGGGCCGCCAGCCAGCATCCTTCGAGAACACGCTTTTCAGCTCCAAAATGAGGCGCTGCGCGGTCTTTTTACCAACTCCCGACACCGACGACATGCTTTTATCATCTTCCGCCATAACGATCGCGTAAAGCTGGGAGGGAGTGAACTTGGATAAGACTCCCAGCGCCAGCCGAGGTCCAACGCCCGTCACCGCGACGAGCCTTTCAAACATGATGCGCTCGTCTCGATCAGCGAATCCGAAAAGGGACAGGGAGTCTTCACGAACCTGCAATTTGGTATACAGGCGGCATTGAGTCCCCAGCGCCGGTAGGCTAGCGGCCGTCGTGTGTGAAATACCCAGCTCAAATCCTACGCCATGCACATCCAATACAACCATATTCGGCGATGCGTCAATCAGGATACCGCTCAAAAGGGAGATCATCAGTATGCCGCTCCTTTCCCCTGGAGATACAAGCCCTTGCTCAACGACTGGGTCCTCTTGAGATGCGCATGGCATATCGCACACGCCAGAGCATCCGCCGCGTGATCTGGTTTTGGATCGTGGTCGAGATGGAGTAGATTACGAACCATATAGGTAACCTGCTCCTTATCCGCAGAGCCGGTGCCAACGACAGCTTGCTTAATCTGCATGGGCGTGTATTCGCCGATCTCGACACCGCACAGCGAGCAAGCTACCAAAGCAGCTCCCCTGGCATGCGCGGTAGGAATCGCCGAGCGAACGTTTGCTCCGAAGTAAATTCCCTCCACCGCCGCTTCTGATGGCTTATACCTTTCCACGACTCGTTGTAATTCCCCGGCGATTCTATTCAGCCTGGCGGCAAGCTCGCTCCCAGACGAAGTTTCTATGCAGCCATATGCACGACAGCGAACCTGACCGCCGCGTTCCTCAACGATCCCCCAGCCCGTATGGGCCAGCCCGGGATCGATTCCGAGAACGATCATGTGCACCTCCAAGCATATTCGAACATCTGTTCTACTATAGCATGCGGCTGGGCGGAGGCGCAATCCACGTCTAGTTCAGGGAGAAGAAGGGCCCGCCCAACCGAAACGCAGACGAAGTCATCTCCTCGTCGCGATCGGACGTGCGAGAGTCTTCAAAATGGGCAGACTGGGCTTCACGGGATGCCCTATTTGGCCTCTCCCCCTCTTCTAATCCCATCTCTGGAACACCGTCGAAATCGAGCAATTCCTTTTGCTGGTCTGCATCAAGCCCCAAAAACTCACCGATCAGTCCGGCGATTTCCTCTCTTACGCGTCGGCCGGCATCCTCTGATCGCGCATGCTCACGCTTGATTTCCTGATTGAGCAGCGACTGTATAGCCTCCTCATCGCATGGTTGGCAAGGCTCAAGCCACGACAGCTGCCTCGGCCATGCCCGTTCGGCGAACGAGCAGGAAGAAATCATGGGATAAGGCGGTAGGCGACGCCTCGCATCCTCCTCCCTCTCCACGATGAAGGCAAGCATCTGGGCGACGGCAGGTGACTCCGAGCCAAGCTCCGTAGCACCAATCGTAGATCCCTGGTCGACGTGCTCCTCCAAAAAGCGGTCAATTTTGAAAGCGTCAATCGACGCGTCCCCTCCGGTCACGAACGGCACCACGCTTCTCAGGACCTCAGCATCTATTCCGGTTCGTTCCAATGACGCGACGAGCATCGAACTCGCAAGTTCATCCAAGCGGTCCTTAGAAAAGACGGCGGAAGGAAGTATGGGCGAAATAGAATTACGATATCGCGCCAAGGATTCCAACGATGAAAGATACAGGTCTCCGAAAGGCGCTAGAGCACCCTCTCTATTCAGATACACATCGGCGGCCAGGGCATAGCCGGTTTTCGTCAGCGAAGAAAGCGGTACCGCACCAACCTGACGCGCCATGGCATCGACAATCCAACCATAACCCGACGAGACAAAACCCGAGCCATCGCACCCGAGTTCCCGCAGAAACCAACCGAGGGCCTCTGAAAGCTCAAGCTCCCGATAGCGAATATTCAGCCGTTTGGCAAACGTGCGAATGGAATCGCCCGTATCAAGTTGCTCAGCAAGCTCCTTGGGAGTTGCAGGAGAAGAAGTCGGATAATACAAACCGATAACATGACGCGATCCAAGGGCATCGACTGCAAGCGAGGCAAGCAGGTAGCTCGGCAGGCCGCCATCCAACAGGATCAAAGCATCGTCGAATCCACTTGAAGATACGGAATCAAATATGAATTCCCTCAGCGCGCCCCAGATCTGACGCTCACGATGATAGGGAACGGATTCGACCGCCTGGAATGAAGGGAGGTCACCACCTCGCTCTATCTCAACAACAAGCAGATCCTCTTCGAAAGAGCGAGCAAGCGCAACCGTGCGCCCCGCATCGTCGAGAACAAAAGAGCTGCCGCAAAATACATAATCGTCGGAAAGACCAACTGGAGACACGCAAGCCAGCCAAACACCTGCCCGAGAAGCAAGCCTGGAATACTCGCCTTCAGCCAGCGAAGCGCCAGCAGAATATAAAGAATCAGAAATCTTGAAGCCTTGTGAAAGGAAATAAAGACACAAATCGCACCCAGGAGGAAGCAGATCGATATCGCGTCTCAGATCAAAGGTAAGACCGATCCTGATGCCGCCGATATCAAAGCATACAGGGGCCCACAGGTCTGAAGCAGGGCCATTTGACCCGCGACTTGAAGCAGCCAGGAGGCGGAGCGGAACGATCCGGTCATCCTTGACCAAGAAGACCTCGTAAAGGGGCATGCCATCGATCGTTAGAACGACGGGAAACAGCAATCCTCTTACAGAGGATCCAACAAGTTTGGCGGAAACATCGTTGAAAAACGAGATCAGGCAGCTCTGAAAGCTCGAATAGGCAGCAAGTCCACTTGAGATAACACCGGACACCGTCGTCACGGGAAACGAAACGAGTTCAATACCTTGTTGTTCAGCGAGCATAAGCTGGGAACATACACGGTCATAGAGCAGGGAGAAGTCTCCTGCCGTGCCCTTAATTTGAGAAATTCCAATCTTCATGTACTACGTCCTCATATCCGAGCGACAATTCTGTACATCATACCCCGATATCGAACTCCAAATAAAAACAGGGGCCCAAAGGGCCCCTGCCAAAAGCCTAAGAGCTAGAATGTAGCCTTCCAAAGGCCATGGAGATTGCAGTACGCGTAGACACTCCCGCCCTTCACGCCCCCGGCAAAAAAGGTCGTAGGAGTCTGACCGGGCTTAAGATAATGAATCTCGAGACGATCTGAAGCTTCAAGAGCAACCCATTCGATGTAGTGCTCTTCAAGCATAGGATGCTCGACTTCACCAATGGTCACGTGGATAATATGCCCATCGCGTTGAAGATCGATAGCCGGAACGTGTTTCTCAACCGCAGCATCGACAGAATTAGCTTCGACGAGCTCATAACCCTCGGGAGCAGAAGCTTCATTGGACATTGAGGCGACAAAAGAACCGTTATCGAGGTTCTTGAAAAAAAGAGCCATAAAACCCTCCTTACGATGAAATACCTGGTATGCATATTCCCAAATAATCTAAAGGCAATCACATCTGAGCATTTCATCGCAAAGAAACCGCGGCACGAGACGATATGAGTTGAACATTGGGAGCCCCTCCCCTTGCAGCTCTATCGTGGGTCGGGCGACAATGGTCGTAACGCCAATCGTGGCCGCGCGCCACATGCGACGGAGAGGGGCCCGCCATGTCCAATTATGTCACAGCCATCGGTCTCGACGTCCACGCGAGGAGCATCTCCGCATGCGCCTTCGACCCCATGACCGGCGAGGTGGTCCGGGCCAGGTTCGGCTACGACCCGGCGTCGGTCGCCGAGTGGGTCCTGGGGTTCGAGTCGCCCAAGGCGGTGTACGAGAGCGGCCCGACCGGCTTCCACCTCTGCCGCGCCCTGCGCGCCCTCGGCGTCGACTGCGCCGTGGGCGCCGTCTCCAAGATGCACCGGCCCGCGGCCGACCGGGGCCGCAAGAACGACCGGCGCGACGCCGAGTGGCTCGCCAGGCTCCTCGCCTGCCGCAACGTCGTCGAGGTGTGGGTGCCCGACGACCGCA
>CAUWGM010000013.1:0-47239 GCA_963558435.1 uncultured Collinsella sp. | reverse complement strand
CCTAGCGGGTGGGTTTAGATGCGGCGCTGCGCGCCGCACAGGCTAAAGCCTTACGTAAAAGCGCCGGCCCGAAATCCGGACCGGCGCGATGGGCGGCGACGGGCACAAGTCCTCGGCGTCCCACTTCAAAGTACGCGCGTTTAGGCGCGGGCGTCCTCGATGACCTGCTTGACCGTAGCCTGCAGCTCGGCGAGGTCTTCCTCGGAGGGAATCCACTGCTGGGTGATTACAGGAACGGGAAGGTTGAACTTGGCCTTCTCCATCTCCTCGTACACCTGCTTGGGGCCGAGCGGGGCCCAGCCGTAGGAGCCGAACGCCAGGCCGATGCGCTGGTCGTTCTTGGGCGACAGGCCGCGCATGTAGGTGAGGAAGCTCGCCACGGTGGGCAGCATGTTGGAGTTGAGCGTGGGCGAGCCGATGGCGACGTATCGAGCGTCGCACATGTCGGTCATGATATCGGAGATGTGGGTCGCCTTGACGTCGATGAGCTGCGCGGAGATGCCCTCGGCGATGAAGGCGTCGCAGATCTCGCGCGCCATCTTCTCCGTGGAGTGCCACATGGAGTCGAAGACGACGACGGCCTTCTCCTCGGTCTTGTAGGTGGTCCAGTCCTCGTAGCAGGAGATGATATTATCGATATGGGAGCGCCAGATGCAACCATGGCTCGGGGCGATCATCTTGAGGTCGAGCCCCTTCACCGCGGCAAGCGCTTTGCCCGCCTGCATGCCGTACGGCCACACGATGTTGGCGTAGTACTTCTTGGCCTGCTTCATGATCTCGCACAGGTCGTTCTCGTCGTCGAAGCGCTTGGTGGTGGCGAAGTGCTGACCGAACGCGTCGTTGGAGAACAGGATCTGGTCGACGTCGGAGTAGGTGACCATGTTATCCGGCCAATGGACCATGGGCGTGGTCACGAAGGTGAGGGTACGCTCGCCGATGTTCAGCGTGTCGCCGCTCTTCACGGGCGTGGCCTCGATGCCGAAGTGGGCGTAGACCTCCTTCACGCCGGCGCCGGCGGAGGCGTAGATCTGGGCGTTGGGGGCGATTCGGTGGATCACGGGCAGGGAACCGGAGTGGTCCATCTCCACGTGGTTGGTGATGACGACGTCGATCTTGGAGGGGTCGACCACCTGGGAGATGCGCTGCACGAGCTCGTCGGAGAACGTCGCCTTGCAGGTGTCGATCAGGGTGATCTTCTCGTCCATAATCAGATAGGCGTTATAGGTGATACCCGCTTCGGTGGTGTAGCCGTGGAACAGGCGCTCGTTCCAGTCGATGCCGCCGACCCACCAGACCTTGGGCGAGATCTCGATCGCGTTGAGCATGTTTGTTGTCCTCTCTCATACCTCGAGCAGTAGCGCGGAGGCGCTGTATGAACTGCCCATATGATAGCACGGGCTTTTTACATCATTCTGATGCGTCATGCAGGTGTATCAAAACAGAACGGAGATTTTGTCCCATCTTCTCCTTTGGCGAAGAAGGGAAGCCTGGAAATCCCTCGCAACTGCAAGCGCGTTTGCAAAGCGGAAGAACGCCCTCCCCTCCGCATCGATTTGATTACTCTCGCATGTCTTCAGGCCCGCGGCGCACCCAATCGCAAACGCAGCGGCACCGCCGGCGCTACAGTTTGGGCAAAGGACCCCATCAGGTTCTCGCTACAGGTCGCGGCCTCGATAGATTCCGACCGACACCATGCAGCTCGCAACAAAACACGCCGCTGAAATCGCCAGTGACACTGCTCTAAAAGCGCCCATCCCGGATAAGGTCTCCAAATACTCAAGCGCTCCCCGCATCGGCACCATAGCGCCCTCGCCAGCGAGTCCGATAGCCAGGAAGGGGGCGACGCCCAGCAGCATCATGATGAGCGGCAGCCACTGCGTCGCCTTGGTTGCGCCGAATCTGAAGAATACCGGCATGCATATGGAGGTGCTGAGGACGGCGATCATCCCGCAGAGTATCAATGTAAGGAGGCCTGAACCGATTCGTTCGGCATCGAGCCGCACGATCGAGGAGATCGGCTCTGGCAGCGTTATGAATTCGCTCGCCAGGCCGATGGAGATCGCGAGCACGGCGATCACCAACGCATAGAGGATCGATACCGCGACCACGAACGCATAGCGGCCCAAAACGACATCCCGACGAGAGACAGGTGTAGACAGCCTGTACGCCGCCCATCCATTTTGGTCATCGTATACATTCGAAACCGTGGTGAGCGTGAACATCGTCAACATGAACACGATCCCTGGTATACCCATCGTAGAGCCCATACCGATAGAAAGGCATACAGCGAGGAATGCCGTGGTGAGCGTCAGGTGCTTCAGATAGCGTCTGAATAAGACGAGCTCCATCTTCATCATCCGCATCATCGCCTGTCATCCCCTTTCGAATCACGAGCCTTTAACGTCGACCCCTTCAATATGAACGCCATGTAATCATCGATGGTCATGCGCTCGCATGGAATCTCAGGATGCGCCGATGCGAACCCGAAGCGGTCGAGGACCATCACGTCGATGCCGCAATCTCGTTGCAATACGCACAGCCCGTCATCTGGAGTCGCGAGCTCCAGGAGGCGCTCGAGATCGGCCTCCCGACACCGCGCTATGCCCATCTTGTCGCAAATATCATCCTTAACGCAGTCAAGCACGATACGCCCCTCGTCTATGCCGACAACCCTATCGGCGATTCTCTCCAAGTCGCTGGTGATGTGGCTGCTCATAAGTATGGCGTGGCAAAGATTCCCCGACTCATCCTCCACGGCCACGTAAGCGCGCAGGATATCGAGGACCTCCTCTCGTGCCATAGGGTCGAGGCCGGCCGTCGCCTCGTCGAGAATCAAAACCTCTGGATCGTGGGCGAGCGCGCACGCCAGTCCGAGCTTCATGCTCATCCCGCGGGAAAGCCGCTTGAGCTCTTGATGGCCATCGAGACCGAATTCAACCAGATATCCCTCGAATACCGCCATGTCCCACGTATCAAACGCGAAGTCCATAAGCCTTCCGACCTCCGCCACGCTCAAATGGAGAGGCAGCGATAAGCTGTCGAGCACCACGCCGATTCGCTCCTTCTGCAAGGATGTCGACAGTTCGGAGGAGCCGACGGGCATGCCGAAAACACGCGCCTCTCCACCGTCGAGGCCGATCAGTCCCAGCAGAGCCTTGATGGTCGTTGATTTACCCGCGCCGTTGCGACCGACGAATCCCACGACCTCCCCCGGCTCAACCATAAATGAAACATCCCTTAACTCGAACGCGCCGTATCTCTTCGTGATTCCACGCGCCTCGATAAGGGGATGACCCGCAATCGTTGCCATCATAGTCATCCTTCACACTCCAACAGAGTCTTCAGCAAATCGATGAACTCGCCCTCCGTGAGCCCGAGCACGGCAGCGGCATCGATCGCCGCCGCCAGGTGCCCTTCTACCTCGCGCAAGCGCTCCTCCCGTATCAACTCGGCGTTGCTTCCGGCGACGAAGCATCCCTTGCCCTGCACGGTTTCGATAAAGCCCTGGGCCTCCAGGTCCGTATAGGCGCGCTTGGTGGTGATCACGCTCACCCGCAAGCTGTTGGCCAACATGCGAATAGACGGAAGCCGCTCCCCTGGGGCAAGCGATCCATTCATAATCTGCTCTTTCACCTGGTTCGCAATCTGCTCGTAGAGAGGCTTCGCACTCGAGTACGAGATGATGATTTCCATAGACGATTCCCTTCCATCACGCTGACAGGGCGTCCCCCTCAGCGCATATGGAGCCCTCGATGTCCTGCAAGCATCACATCTTAGTATACTGTATATTCCGTATATGTACAGTGAATACATATACGGAATATACAGCAGGCTCAATGAAAAGCGCACCCGGCATCAAAGATACCGGGTGCGCTTCAACGCGATGCGCTGCGAGGTTATAGAGCTATCGAGCCGGTTTTATTTCGCCCAGCCCATGTCCTCGGCGTGAACGGAGAGGAAGAGCGCGGGGCCGTAGTTGGCCAGGCCCTTCTTGGTGGCGACGACATCGGAGCCGCAGAAGATCGGCAGGATCGCGTAGCCCTCCATGGCGAGCTTCTCGGCCTCGTTGACGAGCTTGCGCTGCTTCTTGTGGTCGGAGACGGTGGGCACCTCGGCCATCATCTCGTCGATCTCGGCGGAGCCGTACTGAGTGAAGTTGGACTCGGACTCGGAGCCGTAGAGCTGGCCGCCGTTGTTGAAGCTCGTGGGCGTGCCGTTCCAACCCAGCAGCAGAGAGTCCCACTCGCCGCTGGAGATGGTCTTGGAGAAGTCGGCGGAGGCCTTGGTGATCAGGTCGAGCTTGATGCCGGCATCCTTGGCCATCTTCTGGAAGGCGGCGGCGCGGTTCTTCACGGTGTTGGAGTCGCCGAACAGCACGAAGCCGAAGCCGGCGACCTTGCCGTCCTTCTCGTAGTAGTCGCCGTTCAGCGTGTAACCGGCGTCCTCGAGGGTCTTGCGGGCGGCCTCGGTATGCTCCTTGGCGTCCTTGAGCTTCTGGACGTCCTCGGGCATGTTGTTCTCATAGCCGTCCATCCACGGCGGGAGGATGATGGAGCCGCAGGGCTTCTCTTCCCAGTTGACGCCCTTGTACTGGATCTCGACGATCGTGGGCATGTGCAGGCACTGGGCGAACGCCTTGCGGACGGCGACGTCCTGGGTGCTCTCGCGGGTGGTGTTGATCTCGATGCAGGCGATAGCGGAGGAGTAGCCGCGGCGGATCTCGGCGTCTTCCATGTCGAGGAAGTTGGAGAGGATCTCGGCGGAGCCGGTGGTCACATCGGTGGCGTCGATCTCGCCGTTCTTGAAGGCGTTGATGATGGCCTGAGCCTCCATCTGCTTGAAGGTGACCTTCTCGAGCTTGGGGGCGTCACCCCACCAGGCCTTGTTGGGAACGAAGACGGCGTGCGTGTCATCGAAGGACTCGATCTCGAACGGACCGGCGCCCCACTCGACGTGCGGGTTGTTGTTCCAACCGTTGTTGAAGACCTCGGGATCCAGGGAATCAGGGTGCAGGACCGTGCTCCACAGGGCCTCGGCCGGGTAGTAAGGCTTGGCCATGGTGATCACGACGTCGTTGGCCTTCTCGCCCTGAACGATGCTCTCAACCTGGTTGAAGCCATCGGTGGAGGCGCAGGCGTAGGCGTCGTTCTCGCCGCAGCAGCACTTCCAGAGGGTCTCGAAGGCGCGGTAGTCGATGGGGGTGCCGTCGTTGAACACGGCGTCGGGGTTCATGGTGATCTTGACGACCTGCTTGCCCGTAGAGTCATCGACCTCGAAGGACTCGACGTAGTTGGGGTTCGGCGTGAACTTGGAACCGGTAGCGTCGGAATCCATCAGCATGGGCATGTAGAGGTTCCACATCGTTAGGATGTAGGTGGTGCCGCCGTTGACGTTGTAGTAGTTCCAGCACGGGCCGACCTCGCCGATGGAGAGGACCAGCTCGCCGCCATCCTTGACCTCGTCGCGCTTCTTGGGGTTGTTGTACACGCCGCCGACCTCGGGCATGGGCAGCTGATCGAGCGGGGTGTTCGCCGGGGTGCCGTTGGCGGGCTCGACGTCGAGGGCGACGGGGGCGGAACCGCCCTTGTCGCCACCGCCGCCGCAACCAGCGAGGCCGAGACCCGCGAGCACGGAAGCCGCACCGGCAAGGCCGAGGAAGCTGCGGCGGCTCATGGAGTTAGGATTCGTAGACATAATCGATCCTTTCTTATACGGAACCTCCGGATCCCGAATATCGATCCGGATGATTCTTGCCAAGATATGTCTTACCCCCTGAGGGATGAGGCTTTCACGAGTTCCCCATCCTTGTACACCAAACGCTCGCGGGTGCGCTCCACCACCGGGTCGGGGATGGGGATAGCGGAGAGCAGCGCCTTGGTGTAGGGATCATGCGGGTTGGTGAACACGTCCTCGGTCTCGCCGTACTCGACGATCTTGCCGAGGTGCATCACGGCGATGGAGTCGGAGATATGGCGGATGACAGCGAGGTCGTGCGCGACAAACAGGTAGGACAGCTTGAGCTGGGCCTGCAGGTCCTCGAGCAGGTTGACGATACCTGCCTGGATGGACACGTCCAGAGAGGCGATGGGCTCGTCGAGCAGCAGAATCTTGGGATCGGTGGCGAGCGCGCGGGCGATGGCGATGCGCTGGCGCTGGCCGCCGGAGAACTGCGTGGGGAAGCGGTCGACATAGTCGGGGTTGATGCCGACGAGATGCATGAGATCGCCGATGCGGTCGTTGATCTGCGCCTTCGTCCAGCCCTGGGCCTCGAGCGGCTCGGCGAGCACATCGTAGACGGGCATGCGCGGGTCGAGCGAGCTCATGGGATCCTGGAAGATCACCTGTAGATCTCGACGGACCTCGTTGCGCTCGCGACGGTTCTTGAGCGTTGAGACATCTCGTCCCAAGACGGTGATCTCACCAGCCTCCGGCTTGGCGAGCTCCATGATCTGCATGAGCGTCGTCGACTTGCCGGAGCCGGACTCGCCTACGAGCGCAAGCGTCTCGCCCTGATGGATCTTAAAACTCACATGGTCGACAGCGGTAACGGTGCCCTTCTGCCGGCGGACGAGGCCCTTGCCCTGGACGGGAAACGTTTTGACAAGGTCCTTGACCTCAAGGACAACCGGACGAGCTTCGCGCGGCACATCCGCCCACTTGGCGGGTAGCGGGTCGAGCTCGGGGAAGACGTCTTCATACGTGAGCCCCTGATCGGCAATCTCTTGCAGGCGATGGCACGCTGCGAGATGACCCACGCTCTCATCAACGACCGAAAGCTCGGCCTCGGTATCGAAGCACGCATCGGTTGCGAGCGGGCAGCGCGGCGAGAAGGGGCAGCCGCTCGGCAGAGCCGCCAGCGAGGGCGGGTTGCCCTTGATGGGCACCAGACGCGTGTCGGCGGGCTTGTGCGGCTTGGGCACCGCGCCCAAAAGACCCATGGTATAGGGCTGGGCCGGAGCCTCGAACAGGGTGTCGATGCTGCCGCGCTCGATCGCCTTGCCAGCGTACATGACCATGACGTCATCGGCCATGCCGGCGACGACTCCCAGATCGTGGGTGATGAGGATGACGGCGGCACCGGTCTCGCGCTGCGCGACAGCGAGCACGTCCAGGATCTGGGCCTGGATGGTCACGTCCAGCGCGGTGGTGGGCTCGTCGGCGATGATGACGTCGGGATTGTTGGCGATGGCGATAGCGATGACGACGCGCTGGCGCATGCCGCCGGAGAACTCGTGCGGATAGCTGTCCAGACGCGACTCCGGATCGGTGATGCCAACGATCTCGAGCAGCTCGATGCAGCGCTCGCGGACCTTGTCCTTGGGAATCTCGGGATTGTGGATCAGCAGCGCCTCGGCGATCTGCTCGCCGATGGTGAAGACCGGGGTGAGAGCGGACAGCGGGTCCTGGAACACCATGGAGATGCGCGCGCCGCGGATGGCGGACATCTCCTCGTCCGTCTTGGTAAGCAGCTCCTCGCCCTGCAGCTTGATAGAGCCGGATACGGATGCGTTATCGTCCAAAAGACCGATGACCGACAGCGCGGTAATCGACTTGCCGGAGCCGGACTCGCCGACGATGGCGAACGTGCGCCCCGACCAGATGTCGAAGTTCATGCCGCGAACAGCGTCCACGCGACCGGCCTCGGTTGCGAACGACACGTTAAGATCGCGAACGGAAAGCACAGGATCGCCCTGCGGGGCGCCTTTAGGGCCGTTACCGCACTTAAGCTCGTATTCTAGGATGTCCTTCACTCTGCGTTCCCCTCCTTGGTCTCGTCATCTTTCTCCGCGCTGCCGGCGGCACGCGAATGAGGATCGATGGCGTCGCGCAGACCGTCGCCGATGAGCTGCATGCTCACGCACAGGATGATGAGCACCGCCGAGGGGATCAAGATGACCCAGGGCGTGGTGAGCATAGCGGAGGACCCTTGGCTCAACAAGAAGCCAAGCGAGGTGTCGGGCGCTTTGATGCCCAGACCCAGGAAGCTGTAGGCAGTCTCGGAATTGATGCCTGAGATGACGCCGAGAACGGTATCGAGAATAAGAATCGATCCCAGGTTGGGGATGAGATGGCGCACGATGATCTTGATCGGCGAGACGCCCATGTAGCGCGCAGCGGTGACGTAATCGCGCTCGCGCAGGGACAGCGCCATGGTGCGCAGCGTACGGGCATAACCGATCCAGCCGAATGCCGTAAGGCCGAAGATGAGCATGAGCCATCCGGTCTGTCCGGAGGCGCTGCGCACGATCATGGCCACAAGCAGGAAGCTCGGGATGACCATGAGGGTATCGAGCAGGAACATGCCGATCTTCTCACCCCAGCCGCGGGAGTACGCGATGGCGGTGCCAGCGATGGCCGCGATAACGGTAGTCATGAGGGAGAAGGATATGCCGATGATGAGCGAACGGCCCAAACCGTGGACCACGCAGGCAAACAGATCGAAGCCGCCGCCATCGGTACCGAACCAGTGCTCGGCGGACGGAGCCTCGCCCAACGCGGTGAAATCGGGGTCGGTGTAGCTATACGGGGTCAGATGCGGACCCACGATAGCCAACAGCACCAACAGGATAAAAATAGTCAGACCCACCACCGCGCTTTTCTGCCTGAAAAAGCGACGCGCGATAAGACGGGCGTAGCTGATGCGCTTGACCTCGCCGTTTCCACGGGCGTCGGCCTTGAGTTCCAACTCGGCGTTGGTAAGCATCGCGGGTTCTTGCGTCTCTGCCATCTCAGCCCTCCTAATTCATCTTGATACGCGGATCGAGGGCCGCGGCGAACAGATCTGCCAACAGGGCGCCGACGAGGGTGCACACACCGCTGAACGCGGCTACGGCAACGGCGCCGTTGATATCGTTGGTGCCGATGCAGTTGATGAAGTACTCGCCCATGCCGTGGATGGCGAAGACCTTCTCGGTCATGACGGCGCCGGTGAACACGGAAGCGATGGAGAAGGCGACGCTCACGGCGGTGGGAATCAGCGAACTGCGCAAAGCATGTTTGCGGATTGCCTGCTTGCGCGTAAGGCCCTTGGCGCGAGCGGTGCGCACGTAGTCGGCGTTCATCTCGTCAAGAAGATAGGTACGTT
This sequence comes from uncultured Collinsella sp., assembly GCA_963558435.1. Taxonomy (GTDB): domain Bacteria; phylum Actinomycetota; class Coriobacteriia; order Coriobacteriales; family Coriobacteriaceae; genus Collinsella. Next base: position 38,154 of record CAUWGM010000013.1, on the reverse strand, counting down.
GACCCAGGTGATAACCGACGGCGGAAATGATCGTGAGGACGACCGAGGGCAAGAACACGTGCTGTAGAAAATCAAGGAAGGCCATGATGGGATCCGAGCCGGTGTAGCTGGAGAGGCCTGTGACGTAGAACAAGCGCATGCCCGTGGCGTCGTTGATCCAGATGGCGGCGAACACGATGAGGATCGCGAGCACGACCGTGGGGATGACCATGAACAGCGAAGCCATACCGCTGAAGAACCGATCCTGCCATTGATATTGATGCTGGGCCGTATAGACGCCCAAGCCCACGCCGACCACAACCGAGAGCACAGTAGAGATCGCGAGCAGCTTAACCGATGCTCCGATACGGCTCGAGATCGCGCGATTGACCGAGTCGCCCGAGGGAGAAAGACCGAAATCACCCTCGAAGACGACATCATGCAGCCAATTGCCGTATCTCTCGAGAATCGGCGTCTTATCATTGATATTCGCTTCATCCAGAGCGCGCTCGATCGACTCCTGAGGAGGACGAGGCGTCCTGGACTCGTAGTTCGATCGCGGATCCATAAAGGAACTGGCCAAGAAGAACGTAAGCGAGGTTGCTATGAAAACCATCGCGGCATAACTGAGAATCCTCTTTCCCAGGTACCCGAGAAACCGTCCCATGACGCTCCCTTCCTATCTTTTTCAAAAAGCGTGCAACGATAAAGTTCAATTGTATATTCTTTATTTCAAAAGAGTATCATAGAGTTTGTTATGAGCGAATGAAAATGTCACCCCCTTGGTCTTTTGATTTTGTCACCCTCCAGGAAACGCTCTCTCCCGAGGTTTAGCGTAGTCCTCCGTCGAAGGAGGGCGCATGGACAAGAAGACCAGAGCGAAGGCAGTCGAGCTGTTGGTCGCCAAGAAGGGCAACCCGTCGCTGACGTATGCCAACATAGAGCGCAAGACCGGGTACAGCAGAAGGCAGCTCATCAGAATCTCCAAGCAGATAGACGAGCGGGGCGCGGAGGCGGCAGCCGAACACGGCAACACCGGGCGCAAGCCGGCCACCACCGCCACCGAAGACGAGCTGCGGTATCTGAGGGAGTTCAAAAAGCCCTACAGCTCCATTACGATAGCCCAGTTCAGGGACATATTCATCGAGGACGTGATCGACAATCCCGACAAGCACGACGACGTCGAGCGCTACGGTCTCGTGGCGAGGAGCAGGTCCTGGTTCCGCGAGCTGTTCGGGCGCGAGGGCTGGAAGTCGCCCGCGCAGAAGCCCGAGCGGGCGCACGGCGGTCGCGCGGCGCATCCGGTCCGCGACCCCATGCCAAGGCGCGGAATGCTCGTGCAGGTGGACGGCACGCCGTATGACTGGTTCGAGAACGGCGACTCCCGCGTGCTGCACCTGGCCGTCGACGACGCCACGACCGAGGTGCTCGCAGGCTGCTTCATGCCCCTGGAGTGCATGCGCGGCTACGCCCGCATGACCGAGCGCATGGTGCGCAGGAGCGGCGCGCCGGAGGCTGTGTACTCAGACAAACACTCGGTCTTCCGCAGCACCAAGGCGGGGACCGCGACGCAGCTCGCCATGATGCTCGACGATCTCGGGATCCGCATGATATTCGCGAACACCCCGCAGGCCAAGGGCCGCGTCGAGCGCTACAACCTCACCGGGCAGCTCCGGCTCGTCAACGACATCATCCGATTCGGAATCGAGGACTACGACCGCCTCGACACCTGGTTCAACGAGTTCTACATCGACTACCTGAACAGGAAGTTCTCGTTCCCGCCGGCCGAGTCCGCAAGCGAGTTCAGCCTGCTGCCGGAGGACTTCGACTACTCGTCGGTGTTCCGCATCAGGCTGACGCGCACATCGCGGAACGGCATGATCTCCTACGAGATGGGCTTGTACTGGATGGTGGACGGCAACGGCGAACTCTACGATCCGGGCGAGGGCGTCAAGGTCAACCTGTTCATCGATGTCTGGACCGAGGAGATGTACGTCGAGCGCTACTCCAAACGCTACCGTTGCGTGCTCTGCGGAGTGCGCGAGCACAAGAAGGCGGAGCTCGTCAGCAATCAGAAGGAGCTGCAGGATTTGCTCAAGAAGATGCGCAAATGACGCCGCGCAGTGCGTAGGGGGTGACATTTTCAAAAAACTTCAACAAGAGTATCATAGAGTTTGCAAAAACAATGTCATTTCGCATTTCACACCATTCATGCAGATGCTCGAAAGAGGCGCCCCCTTTTGCGAGCGATGTCCCCCGGCCCATTACGGAGCAGGTAAACGAAAATATTCTATATAACGGTCCGGTGAATAGGGCCTATCTGCGGCACCATGGGGACTGAACGGGCTTTTAACAAGCGGGGTGCATCTGTGAAAGATGCGCCCCGCGCTATCCTCGCGTCCGACCGCCTATTCTGTCGATCTAGCGACCCTGGGCGCGCATATGCTCGTAGATCTCCACGAGCTTCTGCTGCACATCGTAGGGAACCTGCTCGTAGCCGGCAGGCTCCATCACGAAGTCGCCCGTGCCACGCGTGAGCGAGCGCAGGCGCGTCGCATAGTCCACGAGCTCGGCATAGGGCACGGTCGCCTTGATCACGGTCTCGCCGCGCTCGTTGGTGTCCATGCCGGTCACGCGGCCGCGCGAACCCGACACGTCGCCCATCACGGCGCCGGCATAGCTCTCGGGGATGGTGACGGTGATGCTCTCCATGGGCTCGAGCACCACGGGATCGGCGTCTTCGCATGCCTTCTTCAGACCGATACGGGCTGCCGTGCGGAACGCCATCTCGTTGGAGTCGACCGGGTGATACGAGCCGTCGTAGCACGCGACGCGCAGGCCGGTGAGCGGATAGCCGGCGATGATGCCGTCCTTCATGGTCTCCTGCACGCCCTTGTCGACCGCGGGGATCAGCGAGCGCGGGATGTGGCCGCCCACGACCTCGTCCACGAACTCGTACTCGGTGCCGTCGAGCAGCGGCTCCACGCGCAGCCAGCAGTCGCCGAACTGGCCGGCGCCGCCGGTCTGCTTTTTGTGGCGACCCTGCGCGCTCGCGACGCGGCGGATGGTCTCGCGGTACGGGATGCGCAGCGGCACGATGTGCGCCTCGACCTTGGTGCGCTCCTCCAGGCGGTTGAGCAGCACGGATACCTGCGCCTCGCCCACCGCGGAGACGACGGTCTGCCCCGTCTCCTCGTCGCGCTCGATCTTCATCGTGGGATCGGCCTCGCACGCCTTCTCGATGAACGTGAAGAGCTTGTCCTCCTCGGAGCGGTTCTCGGCCTCGATGGCGATGCGGTACTGCGAGTTGGGGAACTTGAACGCCGCCGCCTCGACCTTGCCGGAGACGGACAGCGTATCGCCGGTCTCGGCGGACAGCTTGGGAACGACCACGATGTCGCCCGCATAGGCATGGCCGACCTCGGTCATCTCGCGGCCGCACATCACGTTGAGGTGCGTCAGGCGCTCGCCCTTGCGCGTGCGCGCGTTCACGAGCTCCATGCCCGGCTCGATGGTGCCGGTGAGCACCTTGATGAAGGAGATGCGTCCCTGTTGGGCGTCGTTGAGGGTCTTGAAGACGAAGACGACGGGACGCTCGTCATCGGAGGAGATCTTGAGGGTGCCGCCGTCGATCAGCGGCATCTCGCCGTAGTCGGTGGGCGCGGGGAAGTAGGTGGCGATGTCGTCCATCAGGGAGTTGACGCCCTGCTCCTGCGTGCAGCTGCCGGCGAACACCGGGACGAACAGGCGCTTGGCGATGGCGGTGGCCAGCAGGCTCTCGACCTCTTCCTGCGTAAGGCCCTCGCCCTCGAGATACTTCTCCATGAGCTCGTCGTCGGCCTCGGCGACCAGCTCGCACAGCGTCTCGTGCGCAGCCTCCGCCTCCGCGCGCAGGTCCTCGGGAATATCGAACTCGGTCTGATTGGTGCCGTCGCACTGGCGCGCCTTCATGCGGACCAGGTCGATGATACCGTGGAAATCCGAACCGGTGCCCCAGGGCAGGGTCACGGCGCCCAGGCGCATGCCGAAGCGCTCGCGCAGCATCTCCATGCACATGGCGTAATCGGCGTTCTCCCTGTCGACGCGGTTGACGAACACCGCGCGCGCCAGGCGCAGGTCCTCGGCGGCGTACCACAGCTTGACGGTGGTGGGTTGCGGGCCCTCGGCGGCATCCACTACGAACAGCGCGCTCTCGCACACGCTCATGGCCGCGTAGGCATCGCCGATGAAATCGGGGTAGCAGGGCGCATCGAGCACGTTGATGCGGGCGCCCTTCCAGTCGATCGGCGCGATGGAGGTCGAAATCGAGAACTCGCGCTTGACCTCCTCGGCGTCGTAATCGAGGGTGGGTTTGGTCCCACCGTGGCCGCCCAGGCGAGCGGTCTTGCCGGACAGGTGGAGCATGGCCTCCGCGAGCGAGGTCTTGCCCACCCCGCCTTGGCCTACGAGCACCACGTTCCTCACATTGCCAGTCTTGGGCGCACCCATGGGACACCTCCCTTTCCCGGCACGCAGCGATGCGCGCCGAAAACGCGTGACGAGGCGCCTTGTGCAACCTCGCACGACAGCCGTATGACCCGAGACTACCCCCGAGCGCAAGGGGCGAGCGCCCCCTTTCGCCCAGCGAACGCTCGCGCACGGTAAAGGGTGGAAGCCGAGGACGGCGGCACGGCGGAAGTCATCGGCAGCGGGGCCGCACGCGTGCCGGCATGCACGGGTCGCCGACACGCGCGCGAGTCGCCGGCACGCACGGCCCGCCGGCGCGGCGCCTACGCCCGCAGCGAGCGCGCCACCGAGGAAAGGACGTCGGAGGAGTTGGGGCCCACGTCCACCGTGGAGAGGAAGTTCACCAGCATGCTCGCCGCATCGAAGAACCCGGCGTCCGTCAGGCCGACCGCCGCCGCAGCAGCCGATTCGACCAGCGAGGACAGCGGCGCCAGCGGTACGTTCGCCGCGCGCGCCATCGCCGCCGCCTCGTCGCGCGTCGGCTTGCGACTCAAGCGGCCCTCGTGCATCAGGTCCTGCATCTCGCGCTGCGCCTCGCGATAGAAGAACGTATCGCGCCGAACGAGCGCGTAGCAGGCAAGACCGAGCGACGGCTCTCCCGTCTGCCAATACAGGTAGCCGAGGCGGTAGTACCCGCAGGCGATATCGCTCGGCGCCGCGGCGACCTTGAGCCCCTCGCTGATCGCCTCGATCGCCTCGGCCATCCGTCCCATCTCCGTATACACCAGCGCCAGGGAATGATGAGGGTTGAACGAGGTGGGGGCCATGCGGACCAGATCGGTTGCGATCTCAAGCGCGTCCTCGAGGTTGCCGCGCTCCCGATTCATGCGGCACAGCACCGCGAGGGCCTCGAACAGCGTGTCGGGCACCTTGCGGTACCGGGCAGAGGGATCCCCGTCCACATCGCCCACGATGACGCGCGACACCATATTCGAGCAGTACAACGGCGCGCGAGCGCTATCCTGCAGCGCCTCCGCTGCCTCGTAGGCAGACACCATGTCGAGCAGGTCTCCCAGAACGCCCGGGTCGCCGGCGTCCTCGCGCGCGACCAGCTCGCGGAACCGCTCGCGCAGCGGGTCGTCCGCCGTATCGTAGATATCGAGGTCGCGCGCGGTATCAGCGCGCAGGCGCTCGGCGAGCGACGGCGGCAGCGGCCGCGCGTCCTCGGCCATGCGCACGAGTCTCTCGGGCAGCGAGGGGGCGATCGGCTCGACGCCGTCGAGGTCGCCCGGCGCCGCCACGAGGCATGTGCGCGGCGACAGCGAGGCCAGCAGCCGATCGGACGAAAGCTCGACATCGAGCAGCGCCCCGGAAGCGACCCGCGGCAGCACCTCCATAGCGAAGGGGCGCCGCGCGAGCTCCATCGATACGAGGGCGCGGCCGCCGAGCACGCGCTCCCTCACCGTCGCGACGACATCGACCACGCCCGAACCCGCGCCGAACGCCACGGCGGCGATGAGCGTTGCCAGACGCAGCGCGTAGCAGCGCTGGGCCTCCTCGCGAGCGTCCTCCCCCTCGAAGGGGAACGCGCGCGACGCGGGGACGACGAGCTCGACGGCGATCTTGCCGGCACGGGCGTCGCAATCGAAGTCGTAGTCGAAGCTGAACGGGGTGCGCAGGCCCTCCACCGCGGCAGCGAAGCGCGTGCGCGTATCCCACTCCCCGCCGCGCGCGGACGCGGCGCCGGCCACCACGCTGAACGGACCGGGCTCCTCGCATGCCTGCAGCCTCGTCTCCGCACCCGAGACGAAGCCGGCCAACGCCGCGCGGGCGGCATCCTCGCAATCCCCTTCGTCGAGAACGCTCGCGAACGGGGACGAGCCGTCGTCCGCAGCCAGCATGCGCTCGAGGAAGACGAGCCGGTTGAGCGCCCCCTCGACCGCCTGGAGCGTATCGATTTCGCGGTCGACCAGGTCCTGCCTGCTGTACGACGTCCAGAACAGGCCCGTGGAGCCCAGGCGGCGCAGGTCGACGTCGTTTGCCGCCGCGATGGGGCGCACGTACTCCGCCCCGGCATCGAGCAGGGAACGGGCCGCGTAGCGCTCGAATCCCGAAGCCCCCTCGCGCGTTCCGCGGTAGATGAGCTCGTCCAATGCATCCGGATACGTCTTGCCGACCAGGACATCCAGCAGATCGCCCACGGTGACCAGCGGCTCGGTCTCCCCGCGCTCATGCGGGAAGACCCAATCGACGAGGAAGCAGGCCGCGCCGATCTCGTCGATATCGTATGCCCCGGACCCATAGGGGCCCAGGTCGTGAAGGCGCTTCGTCACCGTGAGGCGCCCGTCGCGCTCGCGCTGGGAGAAATGGACGGTGATCGCGGTCTTGCCGTCGACGTCGAGATAGAAGCCGATCTTGTCCCCGTCGAACTTGGTCACCCCACCGTCGGCGCGGCGCTCGGGCCGCGTCGCGAGCGGGGCGTCGCATGCGAAGATCGCCCCTCCCAGCGCCATCCACGCCAGCACCTTGACGCGGCGCGGCGCCACGACCTCCACCAGGTAGCCGAAGCTCTTCTCGGGCTGGGGCTGAATGGTGTCCACGACGGCGAACGCCCGCCCGCGCTCCTGGCCGGGCAAGGGCTTGAGGGGCTTCACCTTCGCAAAGAGGGACAGCTTGATGATGTTATCCGTTTCGCTGGCCGCCATGAGCATCACTCCCGGTCTTCGTCGCGCGCGGCATGTTCGCCCGGACCGCCCCGTACCCATATGCCGGACGGCTCCATACATGGACTCCATCGTATCAAAGCGCGGCGGCGGAACCGGGATGGCTCGGCGGACGGGTCCGCGCGGCGCGAGCGGCAGCACGCGGCGCCCCGTCGATGCGTCGAGTCGCGACGCCCCATCGATGTGTTGAGCTGATGCCGCGGGCACGCGGCGAGACCGTGCGGCGCGACGCGCGTCCGCGCCTTTGCTATGCTTGCAGCACACGTTTCAACCGACTACCGCGCCAGTCCCCGACGAAGCGCGCGACAGGAAGCACACCCAGGTGAACAGCAAGCATTTCCGCCCCGAAGCGGGCGCACATCGCGACAAGCGCGCGCACGGCGGCCCCGCTCGCGCCGGCGGCCCCGCGCACGGCGGCAGGCGCCGCTCCGGCACCGACGCGCATCCCGGCAAGCGATCCCGTACCGCCCCGGCGCACCGCACCGCTCCGACGCGGCGCGGCAAGCAGGCTCCGAGCGTCCCCGCGCGCTCCGACGGGCCCTGCCACGTCATGTACGCCTGCGGCGGCTGCGCCTGGCTCAACCTGCCCTATCGCAAGCAGCTCGCCCGCAAGCAGGCGGCCATGGCGGAGCTTTTCGCACCGCTGCTGAACGCCTTTGCCGGCGGCGTCGCGGTCGACCCCATCCGCGGCATGGGCGGAACCTGCGAAGACGGCAAGCTCCCCGCGCCGCGCGCGTTTCGCTACAAGGCGGCGACCCCCTTCGCCCCCGGCCCGGACGGCGGCGTGGCATGCGGGTTCTTCGCCCGCGGCACCCACGACATCGTCGCAGTGCCCGCCTGCGTGGTCGAGGCCCCCGGCGCGCGGGAGATCCTCAACGGCGTCGCCGCCGCGGCGCAGGATATCGGCATCCCCGCGTACAACGAGGATACGCACCAGGGCATCTTGCGCTACGCCGTGCTGCGCCTGGGATGGAAGACCGACGAGGGCGTCCTCACCCTGGTTACCGGCAAGCGCGATGTTCCTCAAATCGAGGCGCTGGCCGAACGCGTCCAGCAGCTCGACCCCCGCATCACCACCGTGGCGCAGAACATCAACCCCCGCGCCACCAACGCGATCCTGGGAGGCGAGACGCGCATCCTGCGAGGGCCGCAGCATATGACCGACGAGCTGCTCGGATGCACCTTCTGCATCTCGCCCACCGCGTTCTACCAGACCAATCCCCAGCAAACAGAGCTGCTCTACCAGCTTGCCATCGACGGCATGGCGCTCCGCGACGGCGACGTGCTCATGGACGCCTACTGCGGCAGCGGCACGATCGGCCTGTGCGCCGCGGCCGGCGCGCGAGAGGCGGGGCGCGCCATCAAGCTGTTCGGCGTCGAGCGCAACCCCGCCGGCATCGCGGACGCCCGGCGAAATGCCAAGCTGAACGGGCTGGACGATACCGCCGAGTTCATCGCGCAGGATGCCACGGCGTACATGCGCGACGCCGCCGCCCGGGGCGAGCGAGTCGACGTCCTATCCATCGATCCGCCGCGCGCGGGTTCCACTCCCGAGTTCCTCGACGCCGCCGTCGCCTTGGCGCCGCGGCGCATCGTCTACGTCAGCTGCAACCCCGAGACGCAGGTCCGCGACCTCGAGCAGCTCCTCTCCAACGGATACGGCCTGGAGAGCATCACGCCGGTGGACATGTTCCCGCACACGATGCACGTCGAGACGGTCGCCGTCCTCGAACGCCGCGGGTAGCGGCGGCTCCTGCGGCGACGCGCGTCGCAGGCGGTGCGCCCTGCGGCGACGCGCGCGACCTACAGGCTCGGCAGCGCCTCCATCCAAGCGATGTACACGCTCGGATAGTGGCCGAGCAGGATGCGCGCGGGGTTGATGCGCAGCGCGCAGGAGGCGGCTACCGACGCGACGCCGCGGGGCGTCAGCAGGTCGCTCGAGGTCGGCACCGAGACCGAGAGCTCGCGGACGGCCGCGTCGATCGCGAGCTTCGTCTCGGGATCGTATGCGTCCTCCTGCCCGGTGAGCTCGGTAAACGCGGTAAGCATCGAGGCATGGAGCTCGCTGAAGTCCGCGTCATCCACCGCCGGCAGCGGTTTGTCGACACCGTAGCGCACATAGCCCCAGCTCTCCAACGGCACGCTCGTCACCATGTCGGCGGGGTTCACGATGTTGAAGATGTTGTCGTACCGGGCGTCGTTGCTCCGGGCGTTCAGCGTCGTGCGCGGCGAGGCGAACGTATAGGCGAACACGCGCGGCGCCGAGGCAGCCGCGTCCGCGTCGGTGGCGTCCGTGGCGGTGGCGTCCGCGTCGGTGGCGTCCGTGGCAGCCGAGGCGGTGGCAGCGTCCGCGTCAGCGCCGCTCGCGTCGGTGCCCACGCCGGCTCCGGCGCGGGTTGCAGCACGGTCATCCAACATGGACGCTAGCAAACCCGCTACCGCGCCGCCGCGGCTATGGCCGGTCAAGAGGATAGAAACCTCCGACCCCCGCGATTCAGCCTCATCCACCCATTCATCGAGCTGAGCGAGGATATCCAGGGCGGCGATCTGATAACCCGTATGATCGTGCGAGCGCTCGTCCGCCAGCGCCTCGGCAGCGGCAGCCGCCTCGCCTTCACCCAGGTTGAAGTTGCTCAGCCACTCCGATCCGTAGCTGCCGCGCACCGAAACCGCGATGAGCTCCCGGCGGACGCCGTCGCTCTCGCCAAGATCCTTGTGCGCGAGCGCGTACGCCACCCCGTCGGACTGCTGCGTCATGACGTCGAGGACCTCGTCGACCACCTCGCTGCGATAGCGGTACGATTCCGTCTCAACCTTGTCGAACCCCAGGTCATACAAGGCGTTTTCCATATAGGGAGGGGTGTCCGAACCGCTTTGGTAGTAGCCCGACTCGGCATAGGCCAATGCCGAGATCACCGAGCAAGCGCGCGCGAGCTCATGGTTGTAGGCAAACGGATCTCGCGAGAACCACGCGTCATCCCAGAGCACGCTCGACGACACCTCGCCGCCGCCCGAAACGCCGTAGCAGGTATAGGCGACGTTTGCCTCGAAACGGCCCTGGCGCGGCAGCTCGCCCGCATACGCCGTATCGAGCGCGGCGGGCGCCTCGATAGCCCCATGGCCCCGGAGCTCCTGCCCATGCCGAACCGCGAGCACGATCATGCCCGCCAGCGCCGTCGAACCAAGCAGCAGCAACGCGACCGTGAACGCTCGGTGCACGCCCGCGCCCAGCAGCCTCTTGATCATCCGCCCGTCGCCCAAATCCGTCATCCTTTCCGCGGCTCGTGTACCCGAGGATAGCGGGGCATCGTGGAGGCGCGATGATGGCCGACTTACATTTTTATAAGAAACGCTGACGCGGCGCGGGGATGGACGGCAGGTCGGAGCAGGGCGCAAGATGCGGCATCCCGCGCGCGGCACGCTGCCCCGCTCTCATCGTCCCCTATACGCAAAGACGCCGGCATGCGGCCCGCCCCGCACGCGGCATGCGGCCCGCAGCAGTTTGCTTTCGCTACACGCCGGCGGCGATTTGCTCGGCGCTCAACTCGGCGCCCTCCACGTAGTAGACGTGCTCGCCCGCACAGCGCTTGCAGAACACATGTCCGTCGCGCTCCACGCCCCGCCCATCGTGCACGCGCTCGCCGCACGCCTCGCAGATCTGCGTCTTGCGCGGTTTGCCAGGCAGGTCGTACTCCATGAAGTCGGGCAGCTCCACCTCGTGCACGTGGAACAGCTCGGTATCGCTGAACTGGTTGAAGAACGCCACCACGTCCTCGCCCTTGGGGCAGCGCGGAACATCCTGGCGCTGCGAGATGCGAATCGCCTTATCGCTCGCGATGTCGTAGAAGCTCGCCGACATGATGCCGTAGTCGTACCACTTCAAGCGGCGCTTCCCCAGATGGCAGTGGCTTACCGAGATCACCGCGTCCGCCAGGCACCGGTCGCATTCCACGAACGCGATGAGGTCGCGATACGTATCGGGATCCTCGATATGGAAGTACTCGAGCGCAAGGCGCGCCATACGCGTGCCGATCATCTGGCCGCCGCACAGATGGCCGTGGAAAGCGACGGCCCTGTCGAGATCCTCCTGCAACGTGCGCTTCAACATCGCATAGTCCTTTCGCCGACTGCGTTACAACCCCGTCGATGCTACGCGAGCGGGCGCGGCGGCGCAAGCGCAACGATCACCGCGCGAGCGCGGTCAGATCGCACACGCCCGCCGCCGCCATCTCATCCAGGAACGCCGCCGCGCTTCGATTCATCACCAGCTCCTCGGGAAAATCGACCGACGCGAGCAGCTCCGCGGCCGTGGGCATCTCGCCGATATCGCACGCGATATGCGCATCGGTCGAGACCGTGATGCCCACGCCCAGCTCGGCGCAGCGCCGCGCGATCTCGCGGCACGTCTTGAACGTCCGGCTCTGCGGACCGTGTTGCAGGCTGTGCTCGTTGATCTCGATGAGCTTGTGGGCGTCGCGCGCCGCCGTAAGCACCGCGTCCACGTCGAACGGCACCCCGGAGCGTCCCACATGCCCCAAGATGAACACCTTGGGCTCGGCGAGCACGTTCAGATACATCCGCGTCGCGTCCTCGCTCGACGCGCCCCGGGCGAAGTCGCCGTTGTGCACGCTGGCAACCAGGTAATCCAGGTTTTCGGACACGCGCTCGAAGAGCGTCTTCTCCTCCTGGTATGCACGGCCCACGATACTCGAGCTCACCACGATATCCTGACCGTACAGCCCGCCGTCCAGGTCAACGATGTCGGCCTCGGCACCGCGCAGCAGCACGACGCCGTCGTACACGCGCGGCCAAACGTCCATATTCAGGAAATACTGGAAATTCCTGATATGCACCGTTGGAAACAGCATGCTGCTGAAGTGGTCCGCCGATCCCAGCAACTCGAGGCCGGCACCGCGCGCGGCCTGGAGATTCTCCATGATGGTCGAATACGCATGGCGCGAGTACAGGGTATGCGTATGCGCATCGCAGCGAAACTCGTATGCCATCTAGCGCTCGCCTCCTTCCACGGCATCGGCTCGCGCGTCGGGCGCAGGGCCGCCATCACCGGCGGAGTCCGCGTCGGGCGCGGGGCTGCCGTCACCGGCGGCGGACAACCCGGCGGACGCCTCCGCTCGATAGCGTTCCGCCATCGCCTTCCATGCGGGAAGCGAGCGCAGGATCGTCTCGTAGCTCACGCAATACCCCACGCGCAGCCAGCCCTCCACGCCGAAGCTGTTCGAGGGCACGGGCAGCAACTCGAATTCGCGCGCGCGGGCGCAGAACTCCTCCGCATCTCCTCCCAGCGCGCGTATCCACAGGTAGAATGCGCCATCGGGCTCCACGTACGTGTAGCCGTACTCATCGAGCGCCCTCGTGAGGACGGCGCGGTTGCGCGCATACGCCTCGACATCGCACGGCTCGTCCACGCAATCCTGCACCACGCGCTGGAACAGCGCCGGCGCGCACACGAATCCCAGGCAGCGCGCGGCGCCCGCGATCGCCGGCATCACCAGCGACGCCAGCGGCATGGTGTTGGGAACAAGCACCCACCCGACGCGCTCGCCGGGCAGCGACAGCGATTTCGAATAGGAATAGCACACCACCGTATGCGGATAGATCTGCGGCACCCACGGCACCTCGACACCGTAGACGACCTCGCGATAGGGCTCGTCGGAGATGAGGAAGATCGGTTGCTCGCGGTCTTCGTTCGCGCGCTCGAGCACGGCGGCGAGCGCCTCGAGGTCCTCGCGCGGATACACCACGCCCGTGGGGTTGTTCGGAGAGTCGATGATGAGCGCCGCCGTCCGCGGGGTGATCGCGCGGGCAACGGCATCGATATCGAGCTGGAAGGTGTCCGCCTGCGCGGGAACCTCGACGCATGACGCCCCCGCGTTCTCGATCCACACGCGGTACTCGGGGAAGAACGGGGCGACGACCATGACCTCCTCGCCGGGGTTCGCCAACGCATGGAGCGCGCACGAGACCGAGGCCGCGGCGCCCACGGTCATGAACACGTCTCCGGCCCCGTATTCGGTGCCGAAGCGGCGGTTCAGCGAAGACGCCACCGCGGCGCGCGCGGAAGGAAGGCCGGCAGCGGGCGTATACCCGTGGAGCTCCTCGGGCGAACAGGTTGCCAGCGAACGTTCGATCGAGGCGCGCACGGCTTCGGGCGCGGGTACGGACGGATTGCCCAAGCTGAAATCGAACACGTTCTCGGCGCCGACTTGCGCCTTGCGTTCGCACGCATACGAGAAGATCTCGCGGATCACCGAGCTTTCCGCCCCGTGCTCGAGCATGGTTTGATTGATCATAGATACCCCCTTGCAAGAAAAGATCCATGTGATGGCGAACCCTCGCGCGAACGAGCCGGCTGGCAGGCGGTCGCTTCGGTAGACGGGACGCGGCCAGGCGAATAACCCCGCACGCCGGGCGAACAGCCTCGAACGCCGGGCGAATAACCCCGCACGCCGGTCGAACGCGGCCGATTCACCGCCCGCCCCTCGGCTACGCCTGCTCGCGGGCGCGGGCGCGCCGGACCCGCGGGATGAATCGCGCCGCAAACGAATTGCTATCGCGCGTCTTCACATACGCGAAGCCCAGCACGGCGAACACGAGCGCGCCGATGAGGTTCACGATGAGGTCGGCCATGGTGTCATGGACACCGATGTCCAGGTACCCGCCGGGGATCTGGATAACCTCGCCGGATGCCAGCGTTATCTGAGACGAAACGATATCGTGCACGGGAATCGTCACGTTGGAGCTGGTCGGATCGAGCCACACCGTGTTGATCGCCTGGACGAGCGTGTCCTTCTGCATGTCCACGCCGATGAAGCAGTCGGCGAAATACTCGAAGATCTCCCAACACGCGCCGATGCACATCGAGAACGCTACGGCGGAGATCGCCATGTAGAGCGGTGTCAGCTTGATCTTCGACGAATCGCTGCGATTCAGGATATCGAACAGCGCGAAACCGATCCCCGCGCACAAGAAACCCCAGGTGGTATGCAGGATGGTGTCCCAGAAGGGGATGCGGATATAGAAGGCGTCGATCTCGCCGAGTATCTCCGCCGCGAAGATGAACAGCAAGATGATGGATTCGAGCAGGTCGGGCAGCTCGATATCGAGCGTATGCTCGATGAGCGACGGCAGGAGGAGGAGCACCAACGTGAGGACGCAGAGCATCATGTGCTCGTAGTGCCCTAGGAACGCCGAGCGTATCAGCGTGATGAGGACCAGGGCGCGGAGCAGGAAATACAGCATGAAGACCTTGGGTTCCTCGACCCGTTTCCCATGCATGACTTCCTTCGCACGCGATATGAATCCAGCCACGGCGGTCCTCCTCGATGACGACGATCAACAACGGCGCATCCCCGCGCGCCCGTCGGGCCCCGGCGGAGCATGGCGGCGAGCCATGACGGCGCAGCGACTTCACACTATACCTGCACCCCCGCCCCAGCACGGACAGCCGAGGAGAAAATGCGCACAAGTTAACGGTACCGCGCGCTCCGCCGCACGCCGTCAGCCTGGAAGCCACCGCCCCCGCCGGAGGAGCGGCTACCGCCTCCGACGCGCCGCAAAAAGGGATCCCGCCCAGCTGAGCGGAATCCCTCCTAGCAGATTATGGTAACGGGCCACGGAGCCCGCGTGCGGCGCGGCACGCCCGGGACCCGGTTTACGCTTCGGTCCCAGCGTCCCCGTCGGTCCCCGCGTCCCCGTCGGTCCCCGCGTTCTCGACGCGCTCGCTGCCCGACGCCACACCGGCATCGCGGGCGGCCTCGGCGTCGCGCTCGACCTCGGCTGCCACGGCCGCCTCGGCGTACGCGGCGGCATCGGCGGCGATCTCCTCGTCGCTCTGCCGGGGCTTGCGCGCGGCTGCTGCGTTGCGCTCCTCCTTAGCGGCGCGGATGTCGACCTCGCGCTCCAGGTAGCTCTCCCATTCGTTGTCGAGCAGCGCCGTCACGGCGTCGCCCTCGACCGTCTCGCGCTCAAGCAGCACCTGCGCCATGAGGTCGAGCTGATCGCGACGGGCGTTCAGGATGCGCTCGGCGCGCTCGTGGGCCTCGCGCATGATGCGCTGGACCTCGATGTCGATGCGGCGCGCCGTCTCCTCGGAGTAATCCTGGTGGTCGGCATAGTCGCGCCCCAGGAACACCTGGTGCTGGGCCTCGCCGAACACCATGATGCCCAGCTCGTCGCTCATACCCAGGCGGGTGACCATCTCGCGCGCCATCTTGGTCGCGCGCTCCAGGTCGTTGCTCGCACCCGACGTGATGTCGTCGCACATGAGCTCCTCGGCCACGCGGCCGCCTAGGAAGACGGCCAGCTCGTCGAGCATCTCGTTGCGCGTCTTGAGGAAATGGTCCTCGGCCGGCAGCTGCAGCGTGTAGCCCAGCGCCTGCCCGCGGCTGATGATCGAGATCTTGTGCACCGGGTCGGCGTTGTCCAGGACATGGCCGACCAGGGCGTGACCGCTCTCGTGGTACGCGATGGTGGTGCGCTCGCGCTCGCTCATCACGCGGCCCTTGCACTCGGGTCCGGCGATCACGCGCTCCATCGACTCCTCGATCTCGTCCATCGAGATGAGGCTGCGATTGCGACGCGCCGCCAGCAGCGCGGACTCGTTGAGCAGGTTGGCCAGGTCGGCGCCGGTGAAGCCCACCGTGAGCTGCGCCAGCTTCTCGAACTTCACGTCCTCGTCCAGCGGCTTGTTCTGGGCGTGCACGCGCAGGATCTGCTCGCGGCCCTTCACGTCGGGACGGTCCACCGTAACCTGGCGGTCGAAGCGGCCCGGGCGCAGCAGCGCCGGGTCCAGCACGTCGGGGCGGTTGGTGGCGGCGATCAGGATCACGTTCTCGGAATCCTCGAAGCCGTCCATCTCGACCAGCAGCTGGTTGAGCGTCTGCTCGCGCTCGTCATGACCGCCGCCCAGGCCGGCGCCGCGCTGGCGGCCCACGGCATCGATCTCATCGATGAAGATGATCGACGGCGACTGCTCCTTGGCGTTCTTGAACAGGTCGCGCACGCGGCTCGCACCGACGCCCACGAACATCTCGACGAAGTCGGAGCCGGAGATGCTGAAGAACGGAACGCCCGCCTCGCCGGCGACGGCCTTGGCGAGCAGCGTCTTACCGGTTCCCGGAGGGCCCACCAGCAGCACGCCGCGCGGAATCTTGGCACCCAGCTTGCGGAAGCGCTCGGGCTCGGACAGGAAGTCGCGGATCTCCTCGAGCTCCTCGACGGCCTCGTCGATGCCCGCCACGTCCTTGAACTTCACCTTGGGACGCGTGGCGGCGGTGGTCTTCGCATCCGTCTTGCCGAACTGCATCGCCTTGTTGTTCGCGCCCGTCATCTGCCGCATGAAATAGAACATGAGGCCCACGAGCACCAGCGTGGGAAGCAGCCCCAGCAACAGGTCCGTGAAGACGTTGGGATCCTTGGTGTCGACCTCGTACTTGGTCTCGGGATGCTCGGCCATGAGCTCGGACAGCGAATCGTTGCCCACGTACGTCGAGGTGAAGGCGACGGCCTTTCCCTCATCGCCCACATCCTTCTTGTCTTCCCAGAACGAACCGCTGAGCTTGCCGTCCATCACGGTATAGACCGCGCTCTCCACGCGCCCGTCCTCCACGGCGGAGACGAACTCGCTCGTGGGCAGCTCGACCGTGCCCTTGTTGGCGCTCATGTTGCTGCCCATATTGAAGAAGATGTACGCGAGCAGCGCGCAGGCGACGAGGAAGTAGAGCCAGTTCGCGCGCGACGGCCCGCCGCCGCGGCGATTCGGACCACCCGGACGGCCGTCGCGGCCTTCACCCATCATCATGCGGTCGAAGGTGCCGAACACCCCGCCTCCGGATGCGTCATCCGAGCCGGACCCGGCGGGCCCGGCCTGATCGGAACCGCGGCCGGCTTCACGATCGGCGCCCGGAGCGGCGTCGCCCTCGGACTCGGGACCGCCGGATCGCTCCGCGGCCCCGCGGCCCCCTTGCTCCTTCAGTTCATCGTCCTGCGCGCTCAACGCAAGACCCCGGTTCGCTCGATTGAACGATAAAGACATATTACGAATAGACCTCCGGCTTGAGCACGCCCACGTACGGGAGGTTGCGGTAGCGCTCGGCATAGTCGAGGCCGTAGCCCACCACGAACGCGTCGGGGCAGTGCGTTCCTACATACTTCGGCTCGACAGCCGTGGTGCGGCCCTCGACGTCCTTCCACAGGAAGGCGGCGACCTCGAGGGAGGCGGGATGGCGGCTGGCGAGATTCTTCATGAGATACTTCAGGGTGAGGCCCGAATCGAGGATGTCCTCGACGATCAGGACGTCGCGGCCCTTGATGTCGATATCGAGGTCCTTCACGATGCGGACGATACCCGACGACTTCGCGCCGTCGCCGTAGCTCGACACGGCCATGAAGTCGATGGCGAGCGGAGCGTCGATCGCGCGCATGAGGTCGCCCATGAAGACGACGGCGCCGCGGAGCACCGCGATCAACACGAGGTCCTTGCCCTCGTAATCACGGCTGATCTCTTCGCCCATGCGCTTGACCATCGCGGCGATGTCCTCGCGGGAGAACAGTACTTCCTCAACGTCCGGATGCTGTGCTTCCATGGCAACCCTTTCCTATATGGTGAATCTTTCCGGCTTGACGCCTCGCGCCTCAGCGCTCCTACGCGCAACAACGGTAGCGTAATTGAACTATTCTACCAGCATCAATTGAACATTGCCCCAAATTGTCACGGTCGCCTCGAAACGCGTCGGCGCAGCGGGCGGATGAGCGCAGGAGAACCGGTACCGCGACCGGACCGGAGCCCGCGCGCCGCCGGCATCGCGGGCGGGCCGGTCCTACGCGATGACGCGGCGCATCTCCAGGCGCAGCGCATACCGCGTGCGCGGCGTGCACTTGAAGCGCTCGTCGAGGCGAACGCCCGCCGCCCACACGATCGCGCCCGAAGGCGCCGTGCGCAGCACCGGGACGAGGGGGCGCTCGGCCACGGGGACCTTCGCCGTACCCAGCACGTCCGACAGCTTCTTGCTCCTTCCGCTCATGCCCAGGGGGCACATGACGTCCCCGGCGGACGGGGCATCGACCCACAACCGGGGCCGGTGCGCGACCGGCACCGCGGTGGTCCCGCCGTTCCGCCCGGAGGCGCATAGGCCCTCCAGGTCCCGTTCGGCGTACCCGAGGGACTCGGCATCGACCAGGACCACCCGGGGCCGGGCATCGGGCGTCGCCGCGTCGGTCGACGCCGCAGACACCTCGCGCGCGAGCGCCACGGGGTCGTCGCCCGCGGGGACAAGCTGCAGCCGCGCCTCGAGCACGCACCCGTTCGCCACGGCAAGCGGCTCGTCCATCTCGAGCCAGCCGGCGACGAGCTCCTCGCGGGCCGCCCGCGTCCTCAGGGTGAGGGCGCCGAACTCCATGCGCGCGTCGATACCGTTGGGAAGCGTCGCCGACCCCGCGCCCGCGCCCACGAGCGCCAGCACGGTCTCCACGTGCCGCATCTCCAGGCGCGCATCGTCATCCAGCATGTCGACCGCCCGACGCACCATGCGCCGCGCGATGGCTATCTCCGCGGCTGCGAGCTTGCGGCCGTCCAGCACCACGAGCCCGTCTTGTCTGCGCACGGTGCACGCGCGCAGCGCCGTCGCGGCGAGCTGCGACATGAACGCGTCCTCATCCCCCAGGATGTCGCACGACGAGCAGACCGCCCGCTCGATCTGCGCGTTGCACTCCGATGCAAGCGGAACGATGCGGTGGCGGATGAAGTTGCGCAGGTAGGAGGTATCCTGGTTGGACTCGTCCTCCCGCCACTCCTGGCCGCGCACCTCGAGATATCGAACGAGCTGCTCATGGGTGCAATCGATAAGCGGCCGCACGATCACGTTGCGGCGTCGCGGGATGCTCGAGAGCCCCGCCGGGCCCGAACCCTTGATCGCGTTCATGAAGAACGTCTCGGCCCGGTCGCTCGCGGTGTGCGCCGTCAGGATCCGGGCAGCCGAGCGCGGCGTCCCCGCGGCGCTCGAGAGCTCCCGGACCAGGCGCCGCGCCGCAGCGTAGCGGACCTCGCGCGCCGCGGCCTCCAGGTTCTGCCCACCGAGCTCGGAAAACGACGCGTGCTCCACGCATAGCGGCACGCCGAAGCGCTCGCACAGCGCGCGGACGAACGCCTCGTCCCCGTCGGACGCCTCCCCGCGCAGATGATGGTTGACGTGCAGCACGTGCAGCCGCTCGCGCGCGATCGGGGCGCACCCGCGCCCATCGGCGATATCGAGCGACGACGTGCACGCCATAACCAACAGGGCGGTCGAATCCGCGCCGCCTGATACCATAAGGACCACGGGCGCGCTTCGCTCCACCCCGCCCGCATGTGCGGGACCGCGCGCCGCGCCCCTTTGTTGAACGTACCGTTGTGCGACCGTTGGCATGCTACCTCCTTGCTTTCGCTGCCATTGTATCCATTAGGAGCCCTATGAACGCTACCGTGCAGCCAAACAACACCGACGCCCCCGGGGCGCTGCAGACCGCCCCGCTCGAACGGGGGCGTCTGCGCCTTCACATCCTCGCAAGCGGCTCGAAAGGCAACTGCGCGCTGGTGGAAAGCGAGCAGGGCATCGTGATGATCGATAACGGCCTGTCGCGCAAAGCGGCGCTCTCGCGCATGGCCGAGCTCGGGGTCGATGCCGGCCGCATCGCCGCCATCGTGCTCACACACGAGCACACCGACCACGTGAGCGGCCTCGGGGTATGGCTGCGCTCGTTCCCCGCCCCGCTGTACGCGAGCCGCGGAACCGTCGCGGCGCGCGCGAGCACCCGCGACCTCGAAGCGCGGGAATTCGATCCCGGCGACTGCCTCGAGATCGCCGGGATGCGGCTGCACACGTTTTCCACCTCGCATGACGTGACGAATCCCGTGGGATTCCTCATCGAGGGCGCCGAGGACGCAGTCGGCTTCATCACCGACACCGGGTACGTGCCGAGCGGCGCCGCGCACGCCCTGCGCGGCGCGCGCATCCTCGCGCTCGAATCCAACCACGACCTGCCCATGCTGCGTCACAGCAGCTATCCGCGATCGGTTCAGGACCGCATCGCGTCCACCGAGGGGCACCTCTCCAACGCCCAGGCCTCGAAAGAGGCGCTGACGCTCGTGGATTCCCATACCGAACACCTCGTCGCGATGCATATCTCGCAGGAGAACAACCGCCCGAGCCTCGCCGTGCGCGGCCTCGCGGGAAGCCTGGGCGCCGCACTCGACGACGACCTCGGCACATCGGCCACCCTCAGCCGCGCCGACGGCTCCCTCCTGCGCATCTGCGCCGCCGGGCAGAACAGGCCCGTCACCATCGCGTAGCCTCGCGCAGCGAACCTCAGATTGGGGACAGGCACCAATCTGAGACATGAGGTTGTCTCAATTTGGTGCCCGTCCCCAATCTGAGGCGGCTCATCCGAGGCGAGACGGACAGGCTAAGGCCTGCGATCAAAAACAAAGGGCTCCGGCGCCGATGCGCCGGAGCCCCCGCTCCAACCTATCTGCCGTGATCGTTTATCCACGACCGACGAGCACGACACGGCCCTCGCTAGTCGATCGAAACCTTGGTGACGTTCTTCTTCTCGACGAACTTGGGCACGCACACGGTGAGCACGCCGTCGGCATACCGGGCGGTCAGGCCCTCGCACGCCGCATCCTTCAGGTACACGCCGCGCGTCGCGGAATAGGAGCTGAACTCCTTCTGCAGGAAGTTCTTGTCCTTGTTCTCCTCGGACTCCTCGACGTTCACCGAGATGGACAGGCGGCCCTCGTTGAGCTCGACATCGATGTCATCCTTGCTCACGCCGGTCAGATAGGCCTTCACCTCATAGGCATCGCCCTGGTCCTCGACGTCGATGGGGAACGCCTTGGAGGCAAGGGAGCTGTTGGAGAAGTCCATCATGTCGTCGAACGCGTCGAACAGGGATGCCGGGACAACGGGACGAACGCCGAAAACAGAACGATAGGGAACCATGCTAGCCATAACGTATCACTCCTTCGTGATTGCCGAGCCTCGCTTTGGGGCCCGGTCTTCTTTGGACACAGCTCTTATTCCCCGCTCCCACACCGATAAACCTAATGATTCAGATTTTCTAAGCGTCATATATTCATCAAATCTAAGTCTTTCTAACTAAGATATTTCAAGCTTGTTGGATCACCGTAAGCGCGCCCCGTTGTCAACCTGTGATACCGATGTGAAAAGAGGGGTTTTTCCCTGCGAAAAAACGCGCGGCGCGCGCCAGCACGTACAATGGGTGCAGCTACGCCTGTTAGACAAGGGGCATTATGACCGCATACGATGAGACGCCGCACCAGCACCGCGAACCGCGAGCGCACGCTCCCGAGAGTGCGCCCTCATCCCCCCTCCCCGCCACACCCGCGCCGGACGGATTCGATTCGGCCGATAGGCGCCCGAAGGGGCGCCTCCACATGGGAACCGCCACGTCCGACCCCACGTACCTCCCTCTCACACCGCAGGAGCAGGCCCGCGAACGGGCGCTCGAGCACGAACGCATCCAGCAGGAGCACGGCCAGCATCCCCGGGCGGTCGGCAGAAGGTACCAGAGCCTCCAGCATTCGGGCCGCTATCTCGAGACGCCGAAGCACGGACGCGCCATCTTTACCTCGAAATACGAGCGGAAGCGCAAGCGCCATAAGACCACGGTCGCCGTCGTGGTGCTGCTCGCGCTCATCGCCGTCGCCGTGTGGTTCTTCTTCCTTCGCAAGAGCTAGCCCCCCGATCCCGCGCGTGCACGCGAGACCGCTTGGCGACCTGAACCGCGCCCGCTCGCAACGGGTCCCATCCCCGCGCGCGGGCGCGCAGGATGCCGAACACCCCTGTTCGCATTCAAAAGGAGGAAGCCACGATGTCCACCTCGGCAGAGCCGTACATCTACGCCGACAACGCGGCGACCACGCCGCTGTCTCCCGCGGCGCTCGACGCCATGATGCCCTATCTGACAAACGCGTTCGGCAATCCGAGCGGCATCCATCGCGTGGCCCGCGAGGCAGCCGAAGCCCTGGCAGACGCACGCGCGCGCATAGCGGGGCTGCTCGATGCGTCCAGCCCCGATGAGATCTACTTCACCAGCGGCGGCTCCGAATCGGACACGTGGATCTTGCAAGGGGCCGCGCGGAGGTTCCGCGATTCCCACGGGGCCGAAGCGCCCGTTCGCATCGTCACCAGCGCCATCGAGCACCATGCCGTCCTGCACGCCTGCGAGGCGCTCGAGCGCGCGGGCGTCGAGATCACCGTGCTCCCCGTCGACGACGAGGGCTTCGTCTCCCCGGATGACCTCGCATACGTTCTCGCGCAGCTCCAGGCATCGACAGGTGCGGGCGAGCATGTGGGCGCGGCGGCCGGGCGCGCGCAATCGGCGGGGGTCGTCGGCAGCCACGACCGCCCGGACGCGGGGGCGTCCCTTCCGCCCGCGGCGCTCGTCTCCATCATGCTCGCCAACAACGAGGTGGGCAGCATCCAGAACATCGAAGAGCTCGCCCGCATCGCGCACGAGTTCGGCGTGCCGTTCCACACGGACGCCGTGCAGGCGGTCGGGCACATTCCCGTCTCCATCAAAGCGCTGGGCGTGGACGCGCTCTCGCTCTCCGCCCACAAATTCCACGGCCCGCGCGGCACCGGCGCCCTCTATCTCAAGGATGGCTTCTCGATTCCGCCGCTCATCGCGGGCGGTGCTCAGGAGCGCGGCCTGCGCGCCGGAACGGAGAATCTCGCGGGGGCGGCGGGGCTGGCGGCCGCTCTCCAAGAGAGCTGCGAGGGACTCGCCGCGCGCGTCGCGCGCATCGGCGCACTCCGGGATGCGTTCACGGACGGCGTGCTCGCCTCGTGCGAAAACGTCTTGCCCACCGGCCCGCGCGGCGGCGCGAGGCGCCTGCCGTCCATCGCCTCGTTCATCTGCCGCGACGTCGACAGCGAGCTGCTCGTCATGCTCCTCGATCGCGCCGGGGTGGCCGCCGCAGCCGGGTCCGCCTGCTCGACGGGTTCGACCGCGCCGTCGCACGTCATCAGCGCGCTGGGGGTGAGCGACCCCACGTGGGCGCACGGCAGCGTCCGCTTCTCCCTGGCAGACGACGTCACCGAAGCCGATATCGAGCTGCTCCTCGAACGCGTCCCGGCGTGCATCCGGCGCGCGCGGGCGATTAGCTGCATGCGCTAGCAGCGAATAACGCACCAGAAGCCGATCGCCCGCCGACGGCTGCAGCGCGCGGCGCGCGGCCCGCGACGCACGCGGCACGCGGCAGCGCGCGAACGACTCCGCCCGTGGTCGCATCGCCCGCCGCGCCCCGCGCCCGAACGTAAATCCGTTCGCCCTGGGATACCGACCCCCCGCCGCCGATTTCATACCGTTGGCGGCTATAGCTGAACCGTCTGCCGTCCCACCACTCAAACGGTCCCATTTGTCTATCAATATGAAAGGTTAAGCATTCTGCACTGAATGCATGGAAACCGCCCGGAACGGGCGGATGAACAGATGAGGACAACCGTATGCACCAACTGTTTCACGTGGAGCGGCCTTGGCAGAAGACGGCGCGCGTGCTTGCCATCGCGGGCGCGGCGGGAGCCGTTGCCTGCGGCGCGCTCGCGTACCCGTCGGCTGCCATCGCAGCGCCGCAAGCGCTCACGGGGCTGACGGCGAAGGCCGCCTCGGCGTCCGGCCACGACGCCGCGCTCGCCATCGACGGCAAGACCGACACCTACTGGCAGTCGCCAGGTACGAACTCGATGCAGGACTACCGCCGTTTCATCGACGTGACCTTCGACGGCACGTACCGCATCAGCAGCATCTCGCTGCAGAACGTGCCCGGCTCCTACTACCACTACGAGGTCTACCTGTCCAAAGACGGCAGCACCTTCGATAAGGTGGCTTACAAGGCCAACGACGACCCCGCCACCGCCAACGCCGACCAGCTCGACATCGAGCCCACCGAGGCCTGCGCCGCGCGCATCAGCGTGAGCTACAACTCCGGCTCGCAGCAGGTCAACATCGCCGAGGTCTCCTTCCTGGGCGAGAAGGTCTCCGACACCACCGCCAAGAAGGCGGACATCCAGGTCGAGGACTTCGCTGCCAGCAAGTGGGGCAAGGAGTGGAACCGCTTCGAGACCGATAAGGAATACGCCGACCAGAAGGTCGTTGCCGAGGCGGGCAACCTGGTCGAGCGCGTCCTGGGCGCCGAATGGCGCGACAAGTTCGTCTTCGAGCTGCGCGACCAGCTCGACGGCAAGGATGTCTTCGAGATCACCGATGCGGGCGGCGGGCGCATCAAGGTCCGCGGCAACGACGGCATCTCGCTGGCCTCCGGCCTCAACTACTACCTGCGCAACTACTGCAAGGTCGACTACAACCCGCTCTTCGGCTCGCAGCTCGACATGCCCGCCACCCTCCCCTCGGTGGGCGAGGGCATCCTCAAGTTCACCGACTACGAGTACCGCTACGCGCTCAACTTCTGCACCTACTCCTACACCATGGCGTTCTGGAACTGGGACGAGTACGAGCCCTTCCTCGACTGGTGCGCCATGAACGGCGTGAACCTGGTGCTCGACATCGTGGGCCAGGAGGAGGTCCTGCGCCAGACGCTGCTCGAGTACAACTACACCAACGAGGAGATCCAGGAGTACCTCTCCGGCCCCGCGTACTTCGCCTGGTTCTACATGCAGAACCTCTACTCCGTGGGCGGCCCGCTGCCCGATTCGTGGTTCGAGCAGCGCGTCGAGCTGGCGCGTCGGATCCACGACCGTATGCAGACCTACGGCATCGACCCGGTCATCCAGGGCTTCGGCGGCCAGGTTCCCACGGACTTCCAGCAGAAGAACCCCAACTCCGTCGCCGCGTCCTCCGGCTCGTGGTCGGGCTTCGCGCGCCCCTACATGATCAAGACCTACCTCACCGACGCAGACCGCGCTGCCGGCAAGGAAGATTACTTCCAGAAAGTGGGCACCACGTTCTACGAGGCGCAGGAGCGCATCTTCGGCAAGGTTTCCCACTTCTACGCCGTCGACCCGTTCCACGAGGGCGGCACCGTGCCGCAGGGCTTCAACATCGTGGACATCTACCGCACCGTGCAGCAGAAGATGCTCGACTACGATCCGCAGGCCGTCTGGGTCATGCAGCAGTGGCAGTGGGGCATCGATGAGAACAAGCTCTCCGGCCTCGCTAAGAAGGAGCAGTCACTCGTCCTCGACCTGCAGAGCGACCTGCGCTCGCAGGCGAGCCCCATGGAGAACCAGCAGGTGCCGTGGGTGTGGAACATGCTGCACAACTTCGGCGGCCGCATG
This sequence comes from uncultured Collinsella sp., assembly GCA_963558435.1. Classification (GTDB taxonomy): domain Bacteria; phylum Actinomycetota; class Coriobacteriia; order Coriobacteriales; family Coriobacteriaceae; genus Collinsella. The sequence continues at coordinate 12,692 of CAUWGM010000013.1, read as the reverse complement.
GGCATGGACGGCGTGCCCGAGGTGCTCGCGACCAAGATCCCACAGGCGTACAACTCCAACAGGTACATGCGCGGCATCGGCATCACGCCCGAGGCCATCGACAACTCCCCCATCGTCTACGAGCTGCTGTTCGACATGACCTGGGAGCAGGACCCCGTGGACTACCGCGCGTGGACGCGCAGCTATATCGAGCGCCGCTACGGGGGCACCGACGCCAAGATCCAAGAAGCCTGGGACATCCTGCTCGACACCGCGTACAAGCACGTGGACGGCGAGTACTACCAGGGCGCCAGCGAGTCCATCATGAACGCGCGCCCGTCGGACAACAAGATCGGCTCCGCCTCCACCTGGGGCCACAGCGACATCGACTACGACAAGAAGGAGTTCGAGCGCGCCGCGCAGCTCTTCATCGAGAGCTACGACACGTATAAGGACTCCGAGGCGTTCCGCTACGACTTCGTCGACGTGATGCGCCAGGTGCTGGCCAACGCGTTCCAGGAGTACCAGCCGCTCGCCGGCGACGCTTACAAGCAGCGCGATGCCGAGCGCTTCGAGCTGCTGGCGAACCAGATGCTCGAGATGCTCGACGCCCAGGACCGCATGCTCTCCACCTCCAGCGACTTCATGCTGGGCACGTGGATCGAGAACGCGCGCACGCTGCTCGAGGACGCCGACGACTGGACGGCCGACCTCTTCGAGCTCAACGCGCGCTCGCTCATCACTACCTGGGGCCTGGAGAAGAACGGCTCGCTGATCGACTACTCGAATCGCCAGTGGTCCGGCCTCACCGGCAGCTATTACAAACCGCGCTGGGAGTCCTGGGCGAACGCCCGCAAGAAGGCTCTCGAGGACGGCGGTAGCGCGCAAGACCTCAACTGGTTCACCTTTGGCTGGGAATGGGCCAACCGCAAGAGCGACCAGGACGACGACGGCTTCGCCACCAAGCCCGCGGCCGAGGATCCCAAGGCGCTTGCCGAACAGATCATGGAGAGCTATTCCGTGACCGCCATGGACGAGATCGTGGGCGATGCCGAGGCCGAAGAGCTGCAGAATATCGCGCGCGGCAAGGTCGTGACGGATGTCGATACCGGGCAGGCAGTTGAAAACCTCACCGATGGCAACACCGACACCGGCTGGACCGCACCCGGCAAGCAGGAAGCCACGCTCGAGATCGACCTGGGCGGCACCTACGCCGTGAAGGGCGCGGGCATCACGCTGCAGCAGATCGCCGCGGACTTCCCGCTGAGCTACGAGATCACCGCGCTGGTGGGCGACGACTGGGTAAAGGTTGGCGAGAGCACCGCGGACAAGGTGAGCTCGAAGAACGAGATCGCCTGCGACGTGCTTGCCAGCAAGATGCGCTTCAAGGTGAGGTCGACCAACGGCCAAAACCTCACCGGCATCTACGAGCTGAGCGTCATGGCGGCCAACGCGCCCACCGTGAGCTATAAGAACCTGTCGCGCGGCGCGAAGGCGAGTGCCCAGAATACCGAGCCCGGCCGCGAGCTCAACGCCGGCATCGACGGCAACGAGGGCACCCTGTGGGTCGGCAACGGCAGCGATCCCAACTGGTACCAGGTCGACCTGAGCCAGACGCAGCGCGTCGACCGCGTGCGCCTGGTGTTCGAGGACGCCGGCCGCCAGTTCAAGTTCAAGGTCACCGCGATCCTGCCAAACAACGAGGAAAAGGTCATCATCGACCAGTCCAACAACACCGGCAACCTGGAGAAGGCCTACACCGCCGACCTGGGCTACGAGGTCAAGGCCGTGCGCGTCGACTTCGTGGGCTCCGTGGGCGGCACCGCCTGGCCCGCGCTATCCGAGCTCGAGCTGCTCCAGGAAGAGCGCGAAAGCATGACGGGCACCAACATCGCGGCCACCGCGACCATCACCTCGTCTGATACCAAGCCCGCGCCCGAGGACAAGACCGCGCTGGTAGACGGCAAGGATACCGCTTGGGTCTCCAAGGACGGCGCCATCCCCGCCTGGTTCAACCTGGACCTCCCCGAGGAGCGCCACGTCGACTCAATCCGCCTGTGCTTCGAGAAGGGCCAGCTCGACCGCAGCATGCAATTCGACCTGGTGGTGACCGACGCCGCCGGAGAAAAGACCACCGTGTACTCCCGCAGCGCCGAGGATCTCAAGCAGCAGCAGGGCATCGAGATCAACGTTCCCGTGGGCCGCAACGTCAAGTCCATCCGCATGGATATCAAGGATGCACGCATCCCCTCCAACAACGGCAAGGCCTGGCCGCTCGTGCGCGAGATCGAGGTCTACAGCCCGCCCGAGAACGCCGCATCGCACGCGGCCGTGAGCGCCGGCGAGGGTTCCACGCTTGCGCAGGACAAGCTCGACGCACTGAAGGACGGCAACCCCGCCACCGGCACCACGCTTTCCGCGGCTGCCGACAAGCAGCTCACCTTCACCCTCGACAAGCCGCGCGACATCAACGCCGTCGGCCTTGCCTTCCAGCCACTTCAGCAGCCCCTGCGCTTCACCGTCGAGGGCCTCGTCCCCGCACAGGACGGCGGCGAGGGCACCTGGAAGCAGATCATCGACTACTCGAGTAACACGCGCGTTGCAGGCGAGCTGCTGGCGCGCATGAGCGATGCCGAGCTCGTTTCGGCTGTGCGCGTGCATGTGCTGAACGACGCGGTCGTAACCATGAACGAGGTATACCTCTACGAAGCCGACGGCGCCACCGAGCTCTCGAGCTACATCGCCGGCCTGGAGAAGCAGCTCGGCAAGCTCACGTTCGGCGAGTTTGCCGGCAACTACCGTGTCGAGGCGCGCGACGCCCTCATGGCCAAGGTGAACGAGGCCAAGGCCGCCATTGAGCAGGGCATGAACTCCGCCGAGGCGGGCACCTGGCTCGAGCAGCTCCAGGCCGCCGAGTGCACGTTCTGGAACACCGGCTTCGTGACCATCGACCGCGTGCCGTTGTACCGCACCATCGACCGCGCCCAGACGCTCAAGAGCGCACTCGAGAAGAACGGGCACGACGACCTGGCCGAAACGCTGGGCGATGCCATCACGGCCGCCAAGACCGTAGCCGACCGCTACGGCGATGTGACGCAGGCCCAGCTTGACGAGGCGACCGCCGCGCTCAAGTCTGCACTTGAGAGCGCAAGCAGCTCGCTTGACGCCCGCGACCGCCTGAAGGTTGCCATCGACGCCGCCACCGAGCTGCTTCGCGGCGCCACCGTAGGCGAGTTCAACGGCCAGTATCCGCAGGCTGCGCACGACGCCCTCAAGACGAGCATCGACGCTGCCAAGAAGGCCCTGGCGGACCACGCCAACGACCCGGATAAGCTGCGCGATGCCGCCAAAGACCTCGAGGAGGCCACCGAAAAGTTCGACCGGGCACGCATCACCATCGACACGGCGGCGTGGAAGGCGAGCGTCTCCCGCGCCCAGACGTTCGAGGAAGCTCGCTACGATGCGAACGCATGGAAGCAGTTCACTGGGGTGCGCGAGTCGGTCGCGAAGGTCGATACGAACAAGATCTCCCAGACCGACCTCGATAAGAAGGTCGCCGAGCTCGATGCAGCCATGAAGGAGCTCGAGAAGCACGTGCTCGACCGCACCGCGCTCGCCGATACCATCGCTCGCGCCAAGGTGCTCGCACCGGAAGGCTACACCGAGGACAGCTGGAAGAAGCTCGAAGACGCGCTCGCCGACGCCGAGGATGCCCAGGCAGCCACCTCTATCACGCAGGACGAGATCGACCAGGCGGCAAAGGCGCTCACCAAGGCGATCGACGGCCTCGAGAAGGAGTCCACCGACCAGCCCGATCCCGACAAGCCGGGACAGGGCGGTTCGGGCAGCGGACTTGCCCAGACGGGCGACCCTGCCGCCATCGCCGGAGCACTTGCCGGCGGCGGCCTTATCGCCGCGCTCGCAGGCCTGCTCCATCGCCGCAAGCGCTAACGCGGCATTGCATCGGGAACACGGTGCCCCTTGCCAGATCGAAGAGGCAGGGCATCGCAAAGCGCGAAGCAGAACAAACGGGAGCGTCCCCGCCTTGAGGGACGCTCCCGTTTCTCTCACAACATGACAGGCCGCCGCAAACGCTACGCCAGCACCGCTTCACAGCCACCGTTCACCGCCGCAACCACCCCGATCACAACCGTTGCATGCGATAGCCCACGCCCACGTGCGTCTGGATCATGGTGGGATGCGACGGGTCGGCCTCGATCTTCTTGCGCAGCGTCCGCATGAACACGCGCAGGCTCGCGATGTCGCTGTCCCAGCTTGTTCCCCAGATCTCATGCGTGATGAACGTATGCGTGAGCACCTTGCCCACGTTCTTGGCGAGCAGTGCGAGCAGCTTGTACTCGGTGGGTGTGAGCTGGAGCTCCTGCCCCGCGATGCTGGCGCAGCCCGCGGCGAAGTCGATATGAAGCGGGCCGTTGTCGAACGTGCTCGCCTCGACCGCGTCCGTCCCCGCCATCCCCGAGCGCCGCAGGCTCGCGCGGACGCGCGCAAGCAGCTCCTCGACGGAGAACGGCTTGGTGAGGTAGTCATCCGCACCGGCGTCGAGCGCGCCGATCTTGTCGGAGTCCTCGGTGCGCGCGGATATGACGATGATGGGCACCGCCGACCAGCCGCGAATCTTAGAGATGACCTCGACGCCGTCGATATCGGGCAGGCCGAGGTCGAGCATGATGAGGTCCGGGTTGCGCGAGGCGGCCTCCATGACGGCGCTCTCTCCGGTCTCGGCCCGCTCGACATCGTAGCCATGCAGGTCGAGCGCCGTCGTGACGAGGTTGCGGACAGCCGGGTCGTCCTCTACCACCAAAATACGCTGCCGCGATGCATCACTCATGTATCTCTACCTCCTCGGCGGGAAGGGTGAACTTGAAGACGGCCCCATGGGGCCGGTTGTCTCCGACCTCGATGATACCCCCGTGCGCCTCGACGATCGCGCGGCAGAGCGACAGCCCCAGCCCGAAGCTGCGGTGCGAATCGACCGGCCTGTTCCTATCGGCGATGAAGAAGCGGTCGAAGACATGCGGCTTGTCGGCGTCTGCGACGCCCGGCCCATCGTCGGCCACCGTTACCACGATGTCCGCACCCGATCGACGCGCCCCCACGGTGACGGTCGATCCTTGCGGCGTGTACTTGAACGCATTCACGATGAGGTTCGTGAGGACCTGCATGATGAGGTGGACGTCGATCCGTGCCAGCAAGATGTCGTCGGTGTGCTCCACCACGAGATGGTGCCCGTGCGCCTCGCGTGCCACATGGGCCACCGCGCCCGCGATGACCTCGTCCATGAGCTCCGTCGTGAGATTGAGATGCAGGTCGCCGTCCTCGACGCGCGTGATGGCGAGCAGGTTCTCCACGGTGTCGATGAGCCAAAGCGAATCATCGTAGATGGCATCGGCGAGTTCGCGGCGCTTTGCCGGCGGCAGCTGGTCGCCGCCCTCGCGCAGGACGGCGGCCGACCCCGAGATGGCGGTGAGCGGGGTACGCAGATCATGCCCGAGCGAGCGCAGCAGGTTGGCGCGGAGCTGCTCGTTCTTAGCGAGCACGGCCGCCTCCTCGCGCTCGCGAGCCGCCTTGTCGCTCTCCAGCGCAAGCGCGCACTCGCCCACGATAGACAGCACGATCGAGTTCTCGAATGCCTCGAGCTCGCGTCCCTCCAGCGCGATGCCGATGACGCCGAACACTTCCTTTCCCGCGCGGACGGCCAGGTAGAGGCACTGCGCCTCGGGTAGCGTGCGCGTGCTCGCGCCCGCGTGCTTGTTGTTGGTGAAGGTCCAGGTGGCAACCGCGCGCTCGTACTCCGTGAGAATGCTCGCAGATCGGTCCTGCGTCCCGGCGGGCTCGTAGAGCGCGTCTCCCAGCAGGTCACCGCTCGCCGGGTAGAAGACGATGTCGAGCCGCAGGAGCTTGATGAGCTGGCTCATGGCCACGCGGGCGCGGGCCTGGAACCCTTGCGCCTGCTGCAGAAGCTGGTTTGTCTCGAGCAGCACGCGGGTGCGGAACGCGTTCTTCGCCGACGCGCGGGCGTTGTCGGTGATGCGCACGGTGAGCTCGGAAGCGACCATCGCGGCAGCAAACATGATGGCGAATGTCACGAGGTAGCTTCGGTCGTAGCTATCAAGTGAGAACAGCGGCGTGACGAAGCAGAAGTTGTAGAGGACCACCGACAGGACGCTCGACACGATGGTGCAGATGCGTCCCGTGGTGGTGACGGCGGTGAGCAGCGCCGTCAGGATATAGAGCGAGATGATACTCGAATCCGCGAAGTCGAAGTGCCGAAAGCACACGCCGATGGCGGTCGCGATGAGCGAGAGGCCGAGGGTGCGCAACATATCGCGTCCCGTGGGCAGCCCCAGGGCTGATCGCTCGCGGCGGTCGTCTGGGCGCGACTCGGGCGCCGCCCGGTCCGGAATGATGTAGATGTCGAGGTTGGGAGCTATGGAGATGAGCTGCTCCACGAGGGATTTGCGCCCGAAGAGGACGTTATGGGCGCCCTTCAGCTCGCCGGTCCGCCCCATGACGATCTTGGAGATGCCCGAGAGGCGGGCGAACTCGGCAATCTGGAAGGCGATGTCGTCGCCGTACACCGTCTCCACGTGGGCTCCGAGCTGCTCGGCGAGGGCGATGTTGCTCGACAGCTTGCCGCGTTCCTGCTCGCTCATCGCCTGCGTGCGCGGGCTTTCCACGAAAAGGGCGACCAGCTCTCCGCGAAACGCCTTGGCCATGCGCGCGGCTGCCCGGACGATGCGGGGATTGGTCGGCGCCGGGGAGACGCACACGAGGATGCGCTCGCTCGTATAGTAGTCGCGGTTGCCCATCACGCGCGCGGCGTCTGCCAGGTGCCCCATGCGGTCGGCGCACTTGCGCAGGGCGATCTCGCGCAGGGCGGTGAGGTTCTCGACGGTGAAGAAGTGGTCTTGCGCGCGTTCCGCCTGAGCCTCGCGGTAGACGAGCCCCGCTTGCAGGCGCTCGAGGAGGTCGGCGGGCTCGATGTCGACGAGCTCGACCTGGTCGGCGTCGTCGAAGACGCGGTCGGGGATGCGCTCGCGCACGATGACGCCGGTGATGGAGGCCACCATGTCGTTCAGGCTCTCGATATGCTGGACGTTGACGGTGGTGTAGACGTCGATGCCGGCGCGCAGGAGTTCCTCGACATCCTGATACCGCTTGGCGTGGCGGCAGCCCGGGGCGTTCGTGTGGGCGAGCTCGTCGACGAGGATGAGCTGCGGCGCGCGCACGATCGCGGCGTCCAAATCGAACTCGGTGAGGGTGATGCCGTTGTGCTCCACGAGCTCGGGCGGTACCTGCTCCAGCCCGTGCGCGAGGCGGGCCGTCGCGGGGCGGGCGTGCGGCTCGATATAACCAGCCACCACGTCCACGCCGCGCCGCTTCGCGGCGTGGGCCGCTTGCAGCATGGCATAGGTCTTGCCCACGCCCGCCGCGTAGCCGAAGAATATCTTGAGATGGCCGCGCCGTGCATGCTCCTCGTCGCCGTCGGCATCGTGCTCGATGGCCTTGAGAAGCGCATCGGGATCGACGCGGCCATCGGTTGCATCACGTGGCATGAGACTCCCTTCCGTGGGTTCCCTCGGCGGGCCCGCAACGTCCGCTGCTCGAACAGTCCTGCGCAAGACGGAGCGTCCGCTGGACGCTCCTTTGCGTGCGGAACTCGCGACGGACCTTGCATGCCACTCGGGGGAACAGCTCGCTATAGAGCGCTGCGATTGAGTGCCCCGCGCCAGCCCGTGGGCCATATCATTCCGCGTGCAGTTCCGCCCGCGCGAAGGGCCCGGCGGGTCCTTCGCGCGGGCGGGACGGTTCGAGCACGGGATGATATGGACCACGGGCTGGCGCATGGGATGAGTATAGCTGTCCAAAGCTTGCTTTTATGTACACCTACCTGTATCTTTACGGTATCTTAATGCGAGGATGCGCAACCCTAACACCGCTTTAATGCGCACAGGCGTTTACTGTTCCCAAGCCGCTCCGTGCAGGAGCCGGACGCGGCGCGAGGCAAGGTCTTTTCGAAAGGAGCGAGCGCATGGACATCCTCATTCCGATCATTGGAATCACATGCATCGGACTTCTGGTCTACTACATCTACATTCTCATGAGGAGCGATTCGTAACATCATGGCTGCCATCATTCAATACGTGCTGTACTTCGCCATCCTCGTCGCGCTGGCCGTCCCGCTGGGCAGGTTCATGGCGCGCGTGATGGACGGCGAGCGCACGTTTCTCACACCCGTGCTCGGTCCGGTCGAGCGCGGCATCTACCGTCTGCTGCGCATCGATGATGCCGAGCAGATGGGCTGGAAGCGCTACCTGGTGAGCGTCCTTGCCTTCTCGGGTATCGGCCTGGTGGTGCTCGTCGCGCTCCAGATGCTCCAGGCTGTCCTGCCGGGCAACCCGCAGCACCTGCCGGGCGTGTCGTGGGACCTGTCGTTCAACACGGCGGCCTCCTTCATCACCAATACCAACTGGCAGTCCTACTCCGGTGAGACCACCCTGTCCTACCTCGTGCAGTTCATGGGCCTCACCGTGCAGAACTTCGTTTCCGCCGGCACCGGCATCGCGGTCATGTTCGCTCTGATCCGCGGTTTCCGCCAGGTCAAGGAGCAGGGTCTGGGTTCCTTCTGGGTCGACCTCACCCGCACCGTCCTGTACGTGCTCATCCCGCTGAACCTCGTGTTCGGCATCTGCCTGGCTGCCGGCGGCGTCATCGCCAACTTCCAGCCGGCTCAGAAGGCCGAGCTCGTAGAGCCCGTCGCCGTCCAGCCCAATGCAGACGGCGGCTGGAGCGTCATCGACGGCGCCCAGATCGAGGGAGACACGGTCAAGGTCGACGGCAAGGTCGTCGAGGACGCGCGCGTGGTCACCGAGCAGTTCCTGCCCCAGGGCCCCGCGGCTCCCCAGGTCGCCATCAAGCAGTCCGGCACCAACGGCGGCGGCTTCTTCGGCGTGAACTCCGCCCATCCGTATGAGAATCCCAACGCCTTCACCAACATCATCGAGATGACCAGCCTGCTGCTGATCCCGGCCGCCTGCTGCTTCACCTTCGGTATCGGCGTCAAGAACACCAAGCAGGGCAAGGCCATCTTTGCCGCCATGTTCATCCTGCTGGTGATCTTCACCGGCGTCATCGCCGTCAACGAGCATGCGGGCACCCCGCAGCTGGCCGATAGCGGAGCGGTCAATATCGAGATGACCGACGGCCAGGCCGGCGGCAACATGGAGGGCAAGGAGAGCCGCTTCGGCATCGCCGCCTCCTCCACGTGGTCGGCTTACACCACCGCCGCTTCCAACGGCTCGGTTAACTCCATGCACGATTCCTACACCCCGCTGGGCGGTTTTGTCCAGATACTCCAGATGGCTCTGGGCGAGGTCGTCTTCGGCGGCGTGGGCTGCGGTCTGTACGGCATGATCGGCTTCGCCATCCTCACGGTGTTCATCGCCGGCCTCATGGTCGGACGCACGCCTGAGTTCCTGGGCAAGAAGATCGAGCCGGGTGAGATGCGCTGGGCAGTTGTCCTGTGCCTGGCAACTCCGTTTGCCATTCTGGTGTGCTCGGCCATCGCCTGCATGGTGCCCGGTCTTGCCGACCAGCTCAACAATGGCGGCGCGCACGGCTTCTCCGAGGTGCTGTATGCCTTCACCTCATGCGGCGGCAACAACGGCTCGGCGTTTGCGGGCATGAACTGCAACATTCCCTGGATCAACGTCATGCTCGGCCTCGAGATGCTGTTCGCCCGCTTCATGCCCATCGTCGGTACGCTGGCCATCGCCGGCTCGCTGGCCAAGAAGGGTAAGGTCGCCGAGAGCGCCGGTACCCTGTCCACCACCAACGGCATGTTCGTATTCCTGCTCGTGTTCATCGTTCTGCTGATCGGTGCCCTGAGCTTCTTCCCGGCCCTGGCGCTTGGCCCCGTTGCCGAGTTCTTCCAGATGATTGCGTAAAGGAGGGCGCAGATTTATGGCTATGCAAAAAGACATGATGGGCCGCGCGGTCCGCGACTCGTTTGCCAAGCTGGATCCTCGCGTCCAGATTCAAAACCCGGTCATGTTCCTGGTGTGGCTTTCCGCCGTCATGACCTCCGTCCTGGCCGTCGCCTCCATCTTCGGTGTGCAGGACGCGGGTGTGCCCACCTACTATGTGGTCGCCATCGCGGTCATCCTGTGGCTCACCGACCTGTTCTCGAACTTCGCCGAGGCGCTTGCCGAGGGCCGCGGTAAGGCTCAGGCCGATTCCCTGCGTGCGGCCAAGAAGGATGTCGAGGCCCATCGCATCGAGTCCGTTGAGGACAAGGAGCACTTCACCGTCGTTCCCGGCACCGAGCTCACGCGCGGCGACCTGGTGATCGTACGCGCCGGCGAGCAGATCCCCGGCGACGGCGACGTCATCGAAGGCGCCGCCTCCGTAGACGAGTCCGCCATCACCGGCGAGTCGGCGCCCGTGGTGCGCGAGGCCGGCGGCGACCGCTCGGCAGTCACCGGCGGCACCACGGTTCTCTCCGATTGGATCGTGGTCGAGATCTCCAGCGAGCCGGGCAAGAGCTTCCTCGACAAGATGATCGCCATGGTCGAGGGCGCGGCGCGCAAGAAGACCCCTAACGAGATCGCCCTGGAAATCTTCCTGGTGGCCCTCTCCATCGTCTTTATCTTGGTCACGCTGGCCCTCTATTGTTACTCCTGCTTCTCGGCCGGCCTTAACGACATGGCCAACCCCACGTCCGTGACCACGCTCGTGGCGCTGCTCGTGTGCCTGGCTCCCACTACCATCGGCGCGTTGCTGTCCGCCATCGGCATCGCCGGCATGAGCCGTCTGAACGAGGCCAACGTGCTGGCCATGTCCGGCCGCGCCATCGAGGCCGCCGGCGACGTCGACATCCTCATGCTCGACAAGACCGGCACCATCACCCTGGGTAATCGCCAGGCGTCTGAGTTCATCCCGGTCGACGGCGTCGATCCCGCGGAGCTCGCCGACGCCGCGCAGCTCTCCTCGCTGGCCGACGAGACCCCCGAGGGCCGTTCCATCGTCGTGCTCGCCAAGGAGCAGTTCGGCCTGCGCGGACGCACGCTCGAGGACAAGGGCATGGAGTTCATCCCGTTCACCGCGGCGACGCGTATGTCCGGCGTGAACTACGAGGGCAATGAGATTCGCAAGGGCGCTGCCGATTCCGTGCGCACCTATGTGGAGGCACTCGGCGGCGTGTTCTCCGCCGAGTGCGACGAGGTCGTCGAGCGCATCGCCAAGGCCGGCGGCACCCCGCTGGTCGTGACCAAGAACTGCCGCGTGCTGGGCGTTGTGTACCTCAAGGACATCATCAAGTCCGGCGTTAAGGAGAAGTTCGCCGACCTGCGCAAGATGGGCATCAAGACCATCATGGTGACGGGCGACAACCCGCTCACCGCCGCGGCAATCGCCGCCGAGGCGGGCGTGGACGACTTCCTGGCAGAGGCCACCCCCGAGGGCAAGCTCGAGAAGATCCGCGAGTTCCAGCGCGAGGGCCATCTGGTCGCCATGACCGGCGACGGCACCAACGACGCGCCCGCTCTGGCCCAGGCCGACGTGGCCGTGGCCATGAACACGGGCACCCAGGCTGCCAAGGAGGCCGGCAACATGGTCGACCTCGACTCCAGCCCCACCAAGCTCATCGATATCGTGCGTATCGGCAAGCAGCTGCTCATGACCCGCGGTTCGCTCACGACCTTCTCGGTGGCCAACGACGTGGCGAAGTACTTCGCCATCATCCCGGCCCTGTTCTCGCCGATCTACCCGGGCCTTGGCGCGCTCAACATCCTCGGTCTGGCAAGCCCGCTGTCCGCGGTTCTTTCGGCCATCATCTATAACGCGCTCGTTATCGTCGCGCTGATCCCGGCCGCGCTGAAGGGCGTTAAGTACCGCGAGGTGCCCAGCGGACAGCTGCTGACCCACAACCTGCTCGTGTGGGGTCTGGGCGGCATCGTTGCCCCGTTCGTATTCATCAAGCTCATCGACATGCTGCTCGCGTTCTGCGGCATTATGTAAGCGGAGGTTTGTATGTTCAAAGGTGTTGCATCGCGCGCACTGGGCGTGTTCGCGCTGTTTACCGTTGTCTGCGGCCTGGGCTATACGCTCGTCGTGACCGGCATCGCCCAGGTCGCGTTCCCGTATCAGGCGAACGGTTCGCTCATCAAGGTCGACGACAAGATCGTGGGCTCCGAGCTCATCGGCCAGAACTTCGAGGATGAGGACCACATGTGGGGCCGCATCCAGAACGTGTCGGTGGTCGAGGACGAGAACGGTGAGCTCATGGCCTACTCCGCTCCGTCCAACCTGTCTCCGGCAAGTGAGGAGTATCAGGAGCTCGTGGATGCGCGCGTCGAGAAGATTCGCGCCGCGAACCCCGATGCCGACATGGATGCGGTCCCGGTGGACCTGGTGACCTGCTCCGGTTCCGGCCTCGATCCCGAGATCTCCCCCGATGCCGCCGAGTACCAGGTTCCGCGCCTGGCCAAGGCCACCGGCAAGAGCGAGGACGAGGTGCGCGACATCATCGCCCAGTGCACCAAGGGCCGTTTCCTGGGCGTCTTCGGCGAGCCCACGGTCAACGTGCTCAAGGTGAACCTCATGTTGGATGGTGTGCTGTAGGCCCTACCAGACAATTTGGAAATCAGAACCACCCCTAAAAGGGGTGGTTTGCTCTTAGGGTGTAACCCTCG
>CAUWGM010000012.1:0-48603 GCA_963558435.1 uncultured Collinsella sp. | reverse complement strand
CATCAAAGCATCCGGTATTCGGCTCTCAGATGCAACGACCTAAAGATAGGAGACCCCATGCTTATATCGCTTGCGCCCATGGAGGGCTTGACCGGTCATGTGTTTCGCCGCGTGCATGCGGAGTGTTTTGGCAGGCTCGATCGCTATTACACACCGTTTTTGGCGCACCCGCACGTGGGACAGCCCTTTAGCAAAAAGGCATTCAAGGAGATCGATCCCGAGGCAAATCGCGGCCTCAACGTTATTCCCCAGCTGCTCACCAATGATGCCGAGCAGTTTGTATGGGCCGCCCGGCTGTTGGCCGAGCTGGGGTGTGAGCAGGTCAACCTTAACTTGGGGTGCCCCTCGGGCACGGTGGTGTCCAAGGGGCGGGGCTCGGGCTTTTTGGGCAGGCTCGATCAGCTCGAGGCGTTTTTGTTGGAAATCTGCGAGAAATCGCCCCTGCCGGTGTCGGTCAAAACGCGTCTGGGGCTTGAAAGCGATGCAGAGTACGAGCGGGTGCTCGAGGTGTTCTGTCGTTGTCCGCTTGCGGAGCTCATTGTGCACCCGCGTGTGCAAAAGGATCGCTACGAGGGCAAGCCGCGCCAGGAGGCATATGGCGCCACGCTCGCCCGCGCTCCGTTTCCCGTGGCGTATAACGGTGACATATTTGGCGTTGGCGACCTTGAGGCGCTCGTCGAGGCATATCCCGGCACCGGGCACGTTATGCTTGGGCGCGGCATGCTTACCAATCCCGCGCTCGCGCGCGAAGCCGCCGCCGGCCCCGTGCTTTCGCAAACGGAGCTCCAGCAGTTCCACAACAAGTTGTTTGATGCGTACGAGGAAGAGATCGGGGGCAACGCGGTCTTTCGCATGAAGGAGTGGTGGTTCTACGCCGAGCGTGCGTTTACCGATCCGCTTGCCGTGCATCGTGCCATTCGCAAGGTCCGTAAAGCGCAGGAGTATGCGGAGGCCGTTGATCGCATATTTACCGAGCAGCATCTGTGCGCACGCCCGCGGTTCGATGCCGCCGAGACGCCGCATCGATAGCATGGCTGTGGGGTAGGGAAGAACATGGATCCAATAGCGCATATACATACCGATATGCCGCAGAAGTTCGGCATTCCGCGTAACAGCTTTTTGGCCCCGCACCTGCAGGGGCGTATTGTGTTCGAGCCGGAGTTCGCGGTGAACGCCGCGGTCGAGGGGCTCGATGCCTTCACGCATCTATGGCTGCTGTGGCAGTTCGAAAACGGTGTTCCCGGCGGCACGGCGCAGGATATTGCAGCCGATGCGGCCGCCCGTGAGCGAATCGCCCTCGCAACGCGGGCAAACACCTGGTCGCCCACCGTGCGCCCGCCGCGCCTGGGCGGGGCGCAGCGCGTGGGGGTATTTGCCACGCGCAGCCCCTTTCGTCCCAATCCCATAGGCCTGACCTGCGTAAAGCTTGATCGGGTGGAGATCACGCCCGCCGGCCCCGTTATCCATGTGCTCGGCGCCGATCTGCGCGACGGTACACCGATCTACGACATAAAACCCTACATCCCCTTTGCCGATTGCCATCCCGAGGCATCGGGCGGCTGGATCGAGGGCAATCCCTGGCATGAGCTGGCTGTCCATATGGCAGAAGCGCTCCGCGAACAAGTCCCTGCCGCTAAACTGCCGGGGCTGCTCGAGGTCCTTGCCCAAGATCCCCGCCGCGCCGGCAGCAAGCCCGAGCCGACACGCGTCTACCATCTGGCATACGCCGGCCTAGATGTTGCCTTTACCGTGGACGGGGACGATCTTACGGTGGTGGGGGTCAGCGCAAGCTAGCCGTCGCTATCCGGCCCCTCTTCCGCTCCAACGGCCTCGCGCATCGCACGGGCCTTCTGCAGCGTCTCCTCGTATTCGAAGTTGAAGTCCGATTCCGCCGTGATGCCCCCGCCCACGCCGAGCGTTGCTGTGCCGTCTTGGCATACGAGCGTGCGGATCACCACGTTGAGGTCGCAGTCCCCTGCCGCCGAAACATATCCGATGCTGCCGGTGTACAGCCCGCGTGGCCCCCGTTCCAGCTCGTCGATGATCTCCATCGCCCGCCTTTTGGGTGCGCCGGTGATAGAGCCGCCGGGAAACGCATGGCGCACGACGTCGAGCGCGGTCGCATCGTCACGGAGGTTGCCCTCAACGGTCGCCACCAGGTGAAATACGGTCGGGTAGTCCTCAACCGTGAACTGCGGGAGCGTGGTGACGCTGCCGGGTTTACAGGAGATCGCCAGGTCGTTGCGTTCCAGGTCGACGATCATGAGCAGTTCGCTGTTGTCTTTGGGGCTGCAGAAGAGCTCCTGGCGATTCGCCCGGTCCTCCGCCGGCGTGGCGCCGCGCTTGCGCGTGCCTTTGATGGGCCGCGTTACGGCATGTCCGTCGCGCACCTGTAAAAACCGCTCCATGCTCGAGCAACATACGTCAAACGACGCGCCATGGATGTATGCCGAGAACGGCGCGGGGTTGTATGTGCGCAGATATCGATAGATGTCGTATGGATGCCTGTTTGTTTGCATGGTGAGTGTTTGCGTCATGTTGGCAACGTAGATGTGGCCGTCCAGCATGTACTCCACCATGCGTGCAAGGGCGTCCTGGTACGTTTGCGCGGTGAAAGGCGAGGTGAACGGCGCCAGCTCATGATGTCGCGCGGGCGCGGCGACGGGCCTGCAAGATGCTATCAAACGTTCCGCCCAATCGCGCGCATCGCGGCCCGTGCGCTGCTGACCCTGGGTGCAGAGGTAGAGCCTTCGGCCGTCCAGGTCCTCCACAAGAAGCGTGTCGTAGCATGTCATCGATGTGCCGGGCATGCTGCTCGGGGAGGTGTGGCGGCTCGGCACGCCGCTGTTTGCGCGCCCGAAGTCGTATGAAAGGTACCCGAGCGCCCCGGCGATCATGGGCAGATGCGTGCTGTTGGGTTCTTGCATGGTGTTGAGCTGGCGCTGCAACGTGTCGTAAAACGAACAATCGCTTGGGGAGCCGTTGAGCAGGCATCGATCTTGCACCTGCTCGACAGTCCAAATGGGGTCTATGCCCACAAAGGAGAAACGTCCCTGGCCGCTGTGTTCCGAGGAGTCGAGAAAGATCGCCCGATCCTTTTCCTTGAGCTGCTCGAATAGAACGGCGAGCGGTTGGTAGCCGGTTAGTTGTTGAACAGTGGTGCCCACGGGTTGTTCATCTCCTTCCAGGCGCGGGTTTGCGCGCTGATCGCCTGTTGATAGAGTTCGTTAAGTCGCTCGGCTGCGGCGTGAAGCCCAAGAGCCTGTTGGCAGAGTTGCCGTACGGGCATGGCCCCCATGAGCGAGTTGGTGAGGAAGACCTCATCCGCGGCAAGAAGCTCCTCGCGGGTGAGGTCACATTCGCAAACGGGCAAGCTGGTCAGGGCGAAGCGGCGCATGATGCCCGGCAGCAAACCGCTCGACGCGGATGGCGTTACCAAGGTGCCGTCGATAACGGCAAAGATATTGGTGGTTGCGCCCTCGGCAACCAGGCCGCGTTCGTTCAGGAAAATCGGCTCGTCGATGCCGCGGGCGGTCGCAGCGCGTTTTTCCAAGATGCAATCTCCGTAGTTGAGCGATTTGATGCCGGTAAGCGGCGAGGTGCTGTTGCGGCGCACGTCGCTTATATCGCAGTGAAAGCCCCGTGCAAGCCGCTCGGGCGTATATGTGTTGTTACGTACGGTGACCAGCAGGTTGTTGGGGGTCACCGTGACCTTGAGGGCCCTACGGTCCGTTGCGGCCTCGGTCTGGCAAGCATGCCGAACCGCGTGGACGGCGCGCGGCTTGTCCAGGGGAATGCCGAGGAGCTCCAGCGCGTGCGCCAGGCGTTCGAGGTGTTCGGCAAGAAATATGGGGACACCTTGTTCAACGGCGATGGTCTCGAAGGCACCCAGCCCAAAATAGAAGCCGTCATCGGCCACGATAGCTGCCGGGGCGGTGGCGGGGCGGCTTGGCCCCGCGGCGCCCCGGCAGACGGCCAAGAAGTTCGCCAGCAGCTCATGGCCATATTGCGTGCGCGCGGCCTCGGGGTGAAATTGCACGCCGTATATGGGCAGCTCTGTATGGGAAATTGCCATGACGGTGCCATCGTCCGCGCGGGCGTCCACGCGTAGACATGCCGGCAGGGTGTCCTCCTGCACCACCAGCGAGTGGTAGCGTGTGACGGAAAACTCTGCTGGCAACCCGGCAAACAGACCGCGCTGTTGTGTGTGGATGGTCGATATCTTGCCGTGCATGGGCGACTCGCCGCGGCTCACCTTGGCTCCGTATACGCTTGCGATGATCTGGTGGCCCAGGCAAACGCCCAGGAGCGGTGTACGGCGCTCCGCTGCCCATCTAACAATATCCTTGCAGCACCCGCAATCCTCGGGGCTCTTGGGGCCGGGAGAGATGATGATCCCCTCAAGGTTATGCTCGCGGTCGAGCTGTTCCACGGAGGCCACGGATACCGTATCGTTTTGCAGCGTGGTCAGCTGGGCTCCAAGTTCGAGAAAATAGCTGGAAAGCATCGCGGTGAACGAGTCGTAGTTGTCGATCATAAGAAGCATGCGAAAGGTCCTTAACGGGCAAGCGCGGCGGTTGGTAGGCGGTCTGCCGTTTGAGCCGGCGCAGGGGGTCTAACAAAAAAGACTGCCAAACGAGCGCTATCGCGGGACGTCTGGCAGTCTTCCTACTATGCATAGGGCACACCTTTTGTTGGTAATGAGCGTACCATAATGTTCGAGAGTGTTGCGTAGGGAGGCCGCATGTCCGCGTTCGATCATTACATGTACGTGCTGTCGTGTTGGGACGGGAGCCTATATACGGGCTATGCGACCGATGTCCGGGCGCGGCTGGCAGCGCATCGGGCGGGTCGGGGTGCCAAGTATACAAAAGCGCACACTCCGGTGGAGTTGGTTGCGCAAGCGCGGTTTTATTCCAAGCAGCGTGCCATGAGTGCGGAGGCCCTGTTCAAACAATTGCCGCGTGAGCGTAAGGACCGGCTGCTCAGGTTGGCCCAGGATGAACCGCTCGAGACGGTGCTGCGCCGCGAGTTTGGTATAGGCGTGCTCATGAGACTGTATCTGGATGAGCTGTTTGAGCCGCAGCTGTTGGAGGCCGTGGCTCATGCCGGTTTGGGCGGCGACCGTGCCGGGGATTCACCGGAGCCCGCCTCCGATGCGTACTACGTGGACATGATGCGTGCGTGGTACTTTGCCGAAGCGCTGGTTAAGCAGGAGCAGAGCGCGATGCCGTATTTTGAGCACGGGGGAGGTGTGGCGCCGCTGGATGAATGGACGCGCCGAAAGGCGATTCAAAAGGCCCTTGAAAGCAGGCGCATATCGAGCGAGATGAAGGAACGGCTGCGAGAATTGAGATAGACCGAGTGCGCGGGTTGGCCGGCTATGGCGGCTTGGCTGTGCGCGAGGGCCCTGCGGTACACTTGCATACACTGTTGTTGGAACCATGTAAGAGCGCTGCGAGACAGGAAAGCCAATGAAGATCACCGTTGTTGCCGTGGGCAAGCTCAAGGAACGTTTTTGGGCAGACGCCTGTGCGGAGTATGCCAAGCGTTTGGGGGCATTTGCCACGGCCAAGATGGTTGAGGTGCCCGATCGCGACCCGGCAAAGTTTGGCGGCGAGGACGCCGGCCGTGCGACGAGCTCGTTCTTTGGAAGAGCAATCCCAACAGAAAGCCCCTCGTTCTCAACGGCGCACGCCAGGTGGGCAAGACATGGCTGCTCAAGGAGTTCGGCACCTGGCATTTTGAGAGCGTGGCATATGTGAGCCTGGATAACGATGCGGTGGCGCGCAGCTACTTCGACATGGACCTTGACGCACACAGAATCATCGCCTCGCTGTCGCTCCAGCTCAACATGGACATCGTCCCAGATAAAACGCTCATCATCTTGGACGAGATCCAAGCCTGTCCCAAGGCGATCACGGCGCTTAAGTACTTTTGCGAAAACGCCCCCGAATATGCCGTTGCTGCGGCGGGGTCGCTGTTGGGGCTTTCCGCCCATGAGGGCAGCGGTTTTCCCGTTGGCAAGGTCAACATGCTCGACCTGCACCCGCTGACGTTTTCCGAATTTCTGGAGGCGACGGGCAACGGCCGCTATGCGGGCCTCATCGAGTCGGGCGATGTGAACCTCATGACTCCCTTCGCCCCCACGCTCGAAGGCCTGCTGCGGCGGTATTACGTAGTCGGCGGCATGCCGGGGGTCGTGAACGCCTATCTCGCGGGTGATGATTTCAGAGCGGCGCGCAGGGTGCAAGAAGAGCTGTTGGCGGGGTATGAGCGGGACTTCTCCAAGCACGTTCCCCCGCGGTTACTCGGTCGCATGATGCTCGCGTGGGCCTCCATTCCGCGTCACCTGTCGAGGGAGAACAAGCGCTTCGTGTTTGGCCAGGTGCGCAAAGGCGGGCGGGCTGCCGATTTTGAGGAATGCCTGGCGTGGCTGGAAGAGGCCGGGTTGATTCACAAGGTGCAAAGGGTCGATAAGCCGGGGCTTCCGCTCTCTGCCTATGCCGAGCAGGCGATTTTTAAGGTCTTCCTTCTCGATATCGGTCTTTTGGGTGCCATGTGCGAGCTCAATCCCGAGGCGATTCTCGCTGGTAGCGCCGTCTTCACCGAGTTCAAGGGTGCGCTGACGGAACAGTATGTGTGCCAAGAGCTCATTGCGAGCTGCGGTTTCACGCCGTTTTATTGGTCCGCGGAGAACTCGACGGGGGAGATCGACTTCCTGGTGCAAGACGGCGGGAAGATATATCCGATCGAGGTCAAGGCGGAGGAGAACCTCAAGGCGAAGAGCTTGAGGTTCTTCGCCAGCAAGTACGACGGTGTGCACGCGCGCCGTTTCAGCATGTCGGGCTACCGTGATCAGGACTGGATGCGCAACGTGCCCCTGTACGCCATCGGGCACTACGGGTTGTGGCGAGCCGACGGTACGCGATAGGTGGTTGCAATGTACGTTCGCATGGTCCCGCTTACATCAATTATCCCTCGATCGACGCCAGGGATTCGAAGGCGTCTGTGGCGAGGCCGTCGTTGCGCTCCCGCTCGGCCAGGGCTATGCGTCCCATCAGGCGCGCGCGGGCAAGCTCGGCCTCCATGCGGTCGTAATCCTCAGAGCGCATCATGCCGAGCACCTCGTCGTCGGCGACGCCCTGCAAGACGGGCCAATCTATCGTGCCATCAACGTAGCTGTCCGCTATAAGGGTGAAGCCCTCACTGGGATCCTCGTTGGTTGGATATACGACATCCCCGAGCCAGCGCCCCTCGATCTCTTCTTCCGGGTCATCGAGCGCCCAGGTCGCCGAGGCGAGCAGCAATGGCAGGGGGTCGTATCGCTGGATAACTTTGGCCGAGGCGAACACCACGGGGGTGCGCTGGTAGTCGATGTACTCGCCCCGTGCGGGGTTTACCACATAGCGCCATTCCATGATCTCCACGTCAAAGGAGCCGTCGTAGCAGTCGAGAAGCTCGTTCTTAGGGGCATTGTGCCTATTTCTGGGGCTGTCCTTGGCGATACGGAGGTCGCCCGTGGCGTCGCGCGCCTCGTAGATGAAGTCGGGGATGGCCAGCCCGCTCGCATCCACCTTTTCCTGGATGTGCCTGCAGCCCGGATGCTCGCCGCCTTGGCTGAAGTCGGCGTAGTCGCCACGGAACACGACGACGTCGCCTCGCCAATGGGTCGCAAGCAGGGAGAGCGCCGCTTGGTTTTCCTCGCAGGGTGCGAGGCATCGTCCGTGGAGCATCGGGGCGAAGTCCCAGAAGCAGCTGTCCAACCGCTCGTGCTTATCCACGTTGACCCAGCAGAAATACTGGCCCATGTTCGCCTCCTATCTACCCTCTATCCAGCAATTATAAGGCGAGGAGAGCGCTCGCGACTCTATCCCCGCAATAGTCGTCCATCATCGCGTGGCGCACTACGCCGAGGGGGTCTGCAACGGGTTCGCTCGGCGAAATCCTTTGTCCCGTGCCTGTGAGACAATACGAGGCAAGCGGGCATATTCCGCCCGCAGGATCGCCAGACCGGAGGTGCCCGTCATGATGATGTCTCCCGAGGGCCACATGGCCCACCACGCCCAGGCCTTCACTGGGGAATCGGGTCTCAACCCAGCCGATGGCGATGACGTGCGCGATGCGGGGCGAGCACGTCTCCGAGCCTGTCGACGACGGTGGGAGCAATTGCAGGCACCTGCTTAGATCCAGCCTACCGCGCGGGCGTAGAGGAAGAGCGCGGCGTGCAGCACGATGAACGCCGGCAGTCCGTACACGAAGTACCACTTCAGCGTTTTGTGCCTGAACAGCTTCATCGCAAGCAACCCGCCCACGGAGCCGCCCGCGAGCGCGATGCCGAGCAGGTAGAGCTCGGGTATGCGCTCGCCGTTGCGTTTGGCGGACTGCTTGTCCCTATAGAACAACCCGAACGCCGCGAAGTTGACTACGGCGAGGTAGATGCCGAGGCCTGCGAGCGCCGTCTTGTTGAAGCCGGCCAGCAAGCTATCGGGGGAGAGATGCGGGCTCAGCACGCCCGCCCATGTGAGCACGATGAGCGTCCATATGATGAGGCAGATGAATGCCGAGAACCACCAGGCGATGTTGTGCTTGTTGATGCGGCTCGCCGAGCCCTTCCCGGCAAAGGCGGTCAGCGCGGCAAGCATGCCGATCGGCCCGCCCGCGACGGCGAGCAGGCACATAATCCTGCCGTCGAGAAGCCCCGTGTTTTCATGTCCGGCTCTCACGGTGATGAGATAGTCGAGCGCGAACGCCGCGAAGGACACGACGTTCGCCGCAATCAGATAGAGGATGAACGGCGGGATTCCGCCTATGAAACCGCCTATGGCGTCGAAGATGAAATCCATGGTGAGCTCGCAAGGTCGAAGGCTGTGTAGATCGATTCATTGTACCGTTTGCATGGCGGGGCGCCGAGGGGTCGTGGTGGCTGCCTTAATCGTGCGCGCCGGCGCCGCCACCGCCCGCACCCGGTACACGGGCGCTCGTGGTCGATCCTGTGGACGATTCGGCGGCGGCGTTCATGCCTGCTGCGAGATTGGCAAGGACGCCTTCGCTAGTCGCGTGCCCGCTGCAATGCCATATGGACGCGCTGGTTCCTCAGCAGTATACTTGTACGTAGTATTTCCGTACGTATGCTGAGCTTTAAGAGGAGGACGACATGGCAACGCTTGCTTTGGAAAAGCCCTGCAGGATGGACCTGAGGCTCACTGGCGCGCAAAGGGCTAGCTACGAGGAGGCGGCGGCGCTCAAGGGCCAGACGCTCACGCAGTGGTCGACCTCCAAGCTCGATGAGGCGGCGGCGGCAGATATAGAGGCTGCGCGCCTCACCAGGCTCACGGGGCCCGCATTCGAGGAGTTCTGCGCGATGCTGGACGCCCCGCTGCCGGAGTCGACCCGCGAGCTTCTTGCCCGTGAGGAGATCTGGGTATGACGGCTGGGTTCTCCCGGCCGGTCCAGCTTTCGGCCGGGGAGCGCATAGAGGGTTTCCATTGTGGCGTTGAAATCGTTGACTCGTGGGCTGCGCGCCATGCCGCTACCGCCCGTGCCCGTGGCACGGCCGTCGTCTATGTGTCGCGTTGCGCCGGGCGCGTGGCGGGCTTCTATACGTTGAGCACGCATTCCGTCGTGCGGTCCGACATCGGCGGCGGATGGCTCGCCCGTAACGCTCCCTCCCAGGTCCCCGCTGTGCTCCTTGGGATGTTCGGCGTGGATGACGATTTCAAGGGGATGGGCCTTGGCGCCGCCCTGCTGCGCGATGCGATCATCAATGCTTCCAAGGTTGCGGCGATCGCCGGCGCACGGGCGCTCGTGGTCGATCCCGTGGACGATTCGGCCGCGGCGTTCTATGCCCGTTTCGGCTTCAGGCGCATAGGAGATTCGGGTCGTATGGCCATCAGGCTGTAGATGGACGACGGGCTTGCCTTCTCGGAGGTGAGCGCATTCGCATATATGGGTGAGGTTCGCTCTCGGTGCGCAGCCGCTCCAACGCGTCACGTCTGCGCCTCGTCCAACCCGTCGTGGAAGATCCGCGTTTTCTCACGAAGATCGCTGTGGTTGAAAACGATGCGGTATCGGTAGCCAGTTTCATCAGCCGCGTGCTGAAGGCTGCTCCTACACCTCATCCAGCAGCACCGCGGCCCCGATCCCGCGTTCTCCGTCCTTTCGGAATGCCAGCGGGAGCACGTCGCCCGCATGGACGCCCAGGTCCTGCTCGGGTTCGTTGAGCAGCGTTCCGAAGATCGTGCCATCCCGCAGGTCGCACAGCCGCAGCCAGACCAGCTCCGGTTTGGCGGGCCCGCTTGGTAGTAGAAGCGCCTGCACGTCGTCTGGGAACAGGGGATGGCGGATGGGGTCGAGGAACTCCGTGTCGCGCAGTTCGAGCACCGCCGGATTCTTGGGCGCATAAACCTCGTCCGCCTCGTACGTGAATCGTTCGAACGCATGCGGGTCTATGCCCGTGGGGCACCATATTGCCTGGGCGAGCGCCCCGGCCCTGATAATCGCGAACAGGCTCTCGTCACGCTCGTGGGTCACCCAGCTCGCCCCATCGATCGCCGCGGGGCAGATGTAGCGAAAGCTCAGGCCACATTGGCAGTCGATATACGGCCAGGCAAGGATGCCTGTCTCCACTTTCTCGGGGACGGCTTCCAGCCATGAGCCGTCGTCTTCCGAACCAGGGGCTAAGAACACAACGTGGCCCAGGAACTCGCGGAATTCCGTCTCCCCAACGAGCCACACGGCCTCGGCCGGCATGGGGTCGGGGGCGTATAGGTCGCTCAGGGGGCCGAGTCCCACTGGATCCGCGCATCGCTCGAGCCATTGGCTGGTGGCGAGCTCGGGGATAGGCTCCTGCTGGCATCGCGTCCGGAAGCGCGCACGGATCTCCTCCACGTTGAGCCCGGGCATGTCGAACTCCGCATGCTCGAAGAGGCGCCAGCGCTCGTCGTCCAGCAGATGCAACAACGTAATCTGCGTTTTGCCCTCGTATTCGTACACGTCGACCACCTTGAAGCGCGATTCGGGTAGGGCGACGTGCAGGCCCCAGTTTGTGTCGTGCTCGTATTTGGTAAGGTCGCGCATGTGGTTGGAAAGGATGGCGAAACGGTGCGTTGCGATCATGCCGCCCACGCGGCAGGAGGTATCGACGGGCGCTTTGTCGCGGATAACGAGCCCGGGCGCGTAGAGCTCGGCGACACGATGATCGAGGTCGACGTCTCGCACATAGGTGGTGATCCCGGGCAGCATATCGTTCAACGCGCTCTCGAGCTCTTCGACGCCGACACCGAGCGTTTCCCTGGTCTCTTTGTCTAAATTAGTTTCCATGGCTGCTCCTCGCGTCTAGAAGTTGTCAAGGGTGGTATTCCCAGCGTCTTGGGGAAGGAAGTTCGCGTGCGGCTCGTCACCGTAGTTGGACTCGACCGTTTCGAACCAGGAGCGCGCGTAGGGGGATATGCGTTCTTGCGAACTCGTCCCCAGCGCCCGACATGACGAAGTCGACAAATTCCTGAGGGAGGCGCTCATCGCAGTCTTGGTATACGTGTTCTAGCCTGCAGTTGATCTTCATCTGCCTTCCCTTCTCGACGTTGGGTCCGAGCAGGATGTCCGTATGCTTGGCGACCATGTTATCCTCCCCGGTCGCATGTGGGTGTACTGCAGGATGGACAGACGGTAATTGGCGGCGATGGAGCCTGGAAGCGCCTGCGAAATTCTGCTATGTACACCATCGTTATAGGTATCGGCACTAACGGCTTCATCGTCTTAGCCTATCCGTACCGTCATAGCTATGTCCTCATGAGGTGCTTCAATTGTCCTATCAACATGGAGGCCCGGTTGGCAGTCCAAGGGCCGCAGATATGGAAGGATGGTTGGTTCACATGTCTGAGAATCTCGCAGTCGTCAAGGTGAGTGCAACGGCGGAAGACAAGGTCGACCCGGATGTCGCGGTTTTCACCCTGCGTTTTGGCAAGAAGTGCGAGACCCAACAGGAGTGCGCTGATGATTTTGCTGCGGAGCAAGATCGCGTCACCCAAGCGCTCGAGCCCTTCGGCATTGCCGATGCGCTGGGCTTCGATGGGTATTCCTCCTACGTGTGCACATCCGGTCGTCGCGCTGTCGTCACGGGTTACGAGTACTATTGCTCCGCGACGCTCAAGTTTAAGCGGGAGGGTCATGATATCGCCGCCATTTGGGCGGCGCTCGCCGGCCGGGTCTCAACGGCTCGGGTGAACCTGCACTTCGAGCTTAGCGACGAAGACGCCGAGGAACGGAGCCTGATAGGCGCCGCGGTCGCGAAGGCCCGGCTGAGTGCCGAGGCGCTCGCGGCTGCGGCTGGGATGGAGCTCGCCGGCGTAAAGGAGATTCGCTACAACCGTAGCGGGGATTCCTGTTTCTGGGGTGCCGTCTGTGCCGACGGCTGTGCGACGCCGAGCGGTGTGGCAAGCTCCATGCCGGACCTCCATCCCGAGCCGATAGATGTTGAGTGCAGCGTTGACGTGGATTGGTGGCTCAAGCCCTTGGCATGATCAATTGTGCAACAGCTGCTGCACAATTCGCTCAGTGCGTTGTCGCTCAGCATCGGCTAGCTGGCTCCGCGCCCTTAAATCGACTCGCATAATTCTGCGAACTGCATGAATCGCAAAATTATGCGAAGTAAGCTAGTGGTAAAATATTGCGACAACGCGCGAATGGAGGCTGGCAGCTATGGTTGACGCATTGGAGATCGGTTATGCGATAAAGCAGCGACGCGCCGAGCTCGGGCTCACGCAGGCGCAGCTGGCGGAAAGATCCGGGGTTTCAAAGCGCTGCCTGTGGTCGATGGAGCTGGGTCAGAGCTCGGGCGTGCAGCTGGATAAGCTCACTGCGGTGCTGACCGCCTTGGAGCTTGAATTGACGCTGGGCCCTGTTGACAAGAACCGAGAGGATGCCGCGAAGCGGACCTCGGATATCCCCGCAGATCTGGACGAGTTGTTCCGACCCCAAGAGGGAGCCCTGGAGGCGCTGCGCATCTTGACGGGAGGCAAACATGGCGAGTAAGAACCTGGACGTCTATATCGCGGGCGATCACGCCGGAACGTTCTCTCAAGGCGAGTCCGGCTCCCTTACATGTGAATACGGCAACACCTACCGTGGTGTTCCGCTCTCCTTGTCGATGCCGTTTTCGACGTGTGCCGTTGAGCACGCATTCCGTCGTGCGATCCGATGTTGGCGGCGGATGGCTCACCCGTAACGCTCCCTCCCAGGTCCCTGCTGTGTTCCTTGGGATGCTGGGCGTGGATGACGATTTCAAGGGGATGGGCCTTGGCGCCGCCCTGCTGCGCGATGCGATCATCAATGCTTCCAAGGTTGCGGCGATCGCCGGCGCACGGGCGCTCGTGGTCGATCCCGTGGACGATTCGGCGGCGGCGTTCTATACCCGTTTCGGCTTCAGGCGCATAGGCGAGTCGGGCCGGATGGCTATCAGGCTGTAGGCTGCACGTTGAATTGCGCAGTGGTTATTGCGCTTTGGACCGCGGCGGCCTTGCCCAAAGCTGGCAGATGGGTCTTTCGTCCTGAAAAATGTTGAACTCAACACATTTACGTCGGCGAATCCGCACTCCGAGTGCAACAGGATATTACGAGGTAGCCGCCCAGGCGCGACCTATGATGATGCTTGCGGAGACATGCATCATTGGAGGCGCCATGGACGGCTACAGCCATCTTAGCATCGCGGAGCGCGAGGACATCATGGTCCGCTGGAAGGGCCATGAGGGGGTCAGCCAGATAGCGAGGGAGCTCCACAGGGACAAGTCGACCATATCCCGCGAGATCAGGCGGAACGGCTGGCAGGGCCCTGCAGGGCGCCGCTACCGCGCGTCTACGGCGCAGAGGAAGGCGGACAGGAGGAGGCTGCGCTGCAGGCGCCCCAGGCTCATGGACGAGCCCGAGAGGCGCTCGCTGGTCGTGGGGCTCATGCGGGACGAGCACTGGTCCCCGGAGGAGATATCGGGCCGCATCTCGGAGGAGCGGCCCGACCTCGCCGTGAGCGATTCCGCCATCTACCGTGCCGTGGAGTCGGGATCCCCGGACTGCGAGCTTCCGGGGCACAGGAAGGCCGCAAGGCTGCTCAGGCACCATGGAAAGCGCAGGCACAGGAAGGGAAGCCGGGAGCGCAGGGGCAAGGTGCGCATAACCCATGATATCTCCGAGAGGCCGGAAGAGGCATCGTCCAGGAGCCGGACAGGCGACTGGGAAGGCGATACGGTCGCCGGCAGGCAGGGCGGCGCATGCCTCGTCACCCAGGTCGACAGGATGAGCGGATACCTCGTCGGCGGCAAGGCCGCCAGGAAGGCCCATGCCGAGGCCAGCGAGGCCACGGAGAGGGCGCTCGAGGGAGAGGCCGTCCATACCGTCACCCTCGACAGGGGCAAGGGGTTCTCGGATGCAGAGGGCCTCCAGGAGGCGCTGGGAGCGCCGGCCTGCTTCTGCCATCCCCACCATCCATGGGGGCGGGGCACCAACGAGAACACCAACGGCCTTCTCAGGGACTGGTTCCCGAAGGGCGTGAGCCTCGACGATGTCAGCGACAGCGAGGTGCAGGAGGTATACGATTCACTCAACCGTAGACCACGCAAGCGTCTCAAGTGGAAGTGCCCCTGGGAGGTCTACCACCGCCAGTCGTTGCACTTGCTCTGAGGATTCGCCGACGAAAGGCCGAAGTGCGTGCCGCGCCACATCGTGCCAGGCACCTCCTGAATCGCTTATCATTGCTGGTAGACAAGCGATAAGGAGAACCCTATGAAAGCCCTGGTACACGACGGCAACGGACATATCGCGCTCGAGGACCGGCCCGAGCCGCAGCTGCAGGCGCCTGCCGACGCCATTATCCGCGTGACGCGCTCGACCATCTGCACGAGCGACCTGCATATCATCCACGGCGCCGTGCCGCGCGCCACGCCGAATACGGTGCTCGGCCACGAGTTCGTGGGCGTGATCGAGCAGGTGGGGGAGGGCGTGCGCAGCCTCAAGCCCGGCGACCGCGTGGCCGTGAGCTGCGAGACCTTCTGCGGCGAGTGCTTCTACTGCGAGCGCGGTTGGGTGAACAACTGCGTGGAGGGCGGCTGGGAGATCGGTTGCTGTGAGGACGGCTGCCAGGCCGAGCTCGTGCGCGTGCCGCTGGCCGACAAGACCTGCGAGGTCATCCCCGCGGGCGTGACCGACGAGGACGCCCTCTTCCTGGGCGACATCGTGGCCACGGGTCACTGGGGTGCCTGGATCGCCGAGATCGAGGCCGGTTCCACGGTGGCCGTGATCGGCGCCGGCCCGGTGGGCCTCGCCACCATGATGTGCGTCCGCCTGCACGACCCCGCCCACATCATCGCGATCGACATCGACCCCGCGCGCCTGGCCCTCGCCCGCGAGCGCGGCTTGGCGGACCAGGTGATCGACGCGCGCGAAATGGGCCTTGCCGCCGTGGAGGCCGCGGTGCGCGAGCTCTCCCACAACCGCGGTGCCGACAGCGTGATCGAGGCTGCTGGCGGGTCCAACACCTTTGAGATGGCCTGGCGCATCGCCCGCCCGCATGGCGTGGTGGTGCTCTCCGCCATGTACGAGGGCCCGCAGACGCTGCCGCTGCACCAGATGTACGGCAAGAACCTCGTCTTCAAGACCGGCGGCGTGGACGCCTGCAACATGGGCGAGACCATGCGCCTGGTGCAGGAGGGGCGCATCGATACGAGCTGCCTCATCTCGGGCCGCTATCCGCTCAACGACATCGTAGGGGCCTACCGCGCGTTCGAGGCGCACGAGGGTGGCTGCCTCAAGCTCGTCATCACCCCGTGGGAGGATCGCTAGATGATTTATTCGCTCGCCCCTATGGAGGGGATCACCGGGCATGCGTTCCGTCGCGTCCATGCCGAGTGCTTCGGCGCGCTCGACCGCTACTACACGCCGTTTCTGGCCCCGCCGCGCGTGGGCAATGGCTTTGGCGGCAAGGCCTTCAAGGAGATCGACCCCGCCAATAACGAGGGCCTGAACGTGGTGCCGCAGCTGCTTACCAAGAACGCCGACGAGTTCGTGTGGGCCGCGCGCGAGCTGGCCGAGCTGGGGTACGCGGAAGTCAACCTCAACCTCGGCTGCCCTTCGGGCACGGTGGTCTCCAAGGGCAGGGGCTCCGGCTTTCTGCGCAACCCCGACGAGCTCGAGGTGTTCCTGCGCGATGTGTGCGACCGCTCGCCGCTGCCCGTCTCGGTCAAGACGCGCCTGGGCCTGGAGAGCGACGCGGAGTACGAGCGCATCCTCGACCTGTATTGCAGCCTGCCGCTCGCGGAGCTCATCGTGCACCCGCGCGTGCAAAAGGATCGCTACCAGGGTAAACCGCGCTGGAAGCCGTATGGTGAGACGCTCGCGCGTGCACCCTTCCCGGTGGCCTACAACGGCGACGTTTTCGGCACAGAGGACATGGATGCGCTCACGAAGGCGCACCCGCGGACCCGTCACGTGATGCTCGGGCGCGGGCTGCTGGCCAATCCGGCCCTCGCGCGCATGCTCGCCGGTGGCCCGGCTGCGAGCGCGGACGAACTCAGGCAGTTCCACGATAAGCTGTATGCCGCGTATCTTGACGAGATCGGCGGCAACGCGGTCTTCCGCATGAAGGAGTGGTGGTTCTACGCCAAGTGCGCCTTCGCCGACCCCATGGCGGTCCATCGCGTCGTTCGCAAGGTCCGCAAGGTCGAGGAGTACGAGGCGGCGGCCGAGCGCGTGTTTCGCACCGAGCCCTTGGCTCCTGTCGCACGATTTCACGGATAGGGGACCGGCATGGAAATGACGCCCGTCGCGCATATCGAGACGGACCTGCCGCAGAAATTCGGCATCCCGCGCAACAGCTTCTTGGCCCCGCATCTGCAGGGGCGTATCGTGTTCGAGTCTGAGTTCGCACTGCCCCGGGCCGTAGCGGGCTTGGAGGAGTTCAGCCACCTGTGGCTGCTCTGGGAGTTCGAAAACGGTGTGCCCGGCGGCGCTGCGGCGGACGTGGCGCGGGACGCGGCGGCTCCGATGCGTTCGAGCGACGTTGCGCCGCGCGCCGCGCTTGCCGAGGGAGCCCCGGCACCCGCGCCGGGTGAGCTCTATGACGTCGAGTCCAACATCGCCCCCGCGCCTCCATATCCTGATCGCCGCTGGACCCCAACCGTGCGCCCGCCCCGCTTGGGCGGCTCCGAGCGGCGCGGCGTCTTTGCCACGCGCAGTCCCTTTCGGCCCAATCCCATCGGTCTGACCTGCGTGAAGCTCGACCATATCGAGATCGTCGACGGCGCCCCCGTAATCCACGTGCTCGCCGCGGATTTGCGCGACGGCACGCCGATCTTCGACATCAAGCCCTACATCCCCTTCGCTGACTGCCATCCCGAGGCGACGGGCGGCTGGATCGACCGCGCACCCTGGCAGGAGCTCGAGGTCGATTTCCCCGCCGAGCTGCGTTCCCTTGTTCCCGTTCCTAAGCTCGCGGGCCTCATCGAGGTGCTGCGCCAGGACCCGCGCCGCGCCGGCAGCAAGCACGAGCCCGAGCGCGTATACCATTTGGCCTACGCGGGGCTCGATGTGGCGTTCACCGTCGACGGCGAGTCGCTGCGTGTGGTCGGCGTCGCGTAGAGGCGAGGGATGCCCGGAGGCTGGCCATGCCTCGTTGGCGCTTGACGGCGGTGTTATTGCTAGCAAGCTGGCTGGCTTGCGGGTTGGCGGTCGGGATCCCGGTGCGCTTATTGCTCGACTTCGTAGGGCTAGCTGTTGATGCCGCCGAACTCGACGACATTGGTGTAGCTGAGGTCTGCGAGTACTTGCGAGGCCTGCTTGCTGCGATTGCGGCTTTGGCAATACACGAGGATGAGCTGGTCTTTGTCCAAAAGGACATTCCCGGCTTCGGAGGCGATGCTATTCTGCGGCAGAAGTATGGCGTCGGGGATGTGGCCCTCGTCATATTCGGCTTGCGTGCGTCATTGTTTCTGATGTCGTTTGCGAGCCAATCGTTATTCGTTTCGTGTCTGCAGCCCCGGAGGGCGGCAGCCTGCATGGCGCGTGGTCTGCGGCCCGTGAGCTGACAATTCGAAGAGCGCTTCCTTCTTGCGCGACTTTGGCATCGAACAGGCTGAGACCCGCATCGGGCGATTGAAGCAGGTCACGATGGAGCACGTTTTTCGTACAGAATCGCATGAGGGTTTTGCATACCATGCCGGGCGTATCTCGCAACCTGCGGTTTTCCATTGCTGGACTGGTTGCTACTCGGCTCGACCGGAAAACTGTACGAAAAACGCGTGTTATAGGCTTGAGGACGGTGACTCCGCCGGGATTCCTACGCTTCGTCCAGTTCTTTGAGGCGGTTCAGGCAACGATCCAGAAATCCGTTTGCGGCGAAAGTCGCTAGGCACCCGTCGCAGAAGCGATCGCCGCGAATGCACCAGGTGATCGCCGCTCGGATGAAGTCGATGTCGGCGTGCTCGACGTCCGAGCGAACCAGGAAATCATCTCCATCGGTCGATACATACCGTTCAAGCGTGTCGTAATAGCGGGTATCCGCGAAGCCCTCAAGGTTGTAGAAGGCGCGGATGAAGTCGTCCATTCCAATCGTCCCTACGCCAAACGCGGCGGTCGTCTCGCGTTCCGCCAGCGTTCCGGCATAACATGTAAGGTCCTCGTACATATCGGCTCCCCTCGGTCGCATCCGCTTGCGTCCCCGCGCGTGCCGTTAGGAGAAATTATATAGACAGCATCGCATTCTAAAACGGGGCTCCTGTACATTCGTGATGCAATTCCCTATCATACAAAAGCTATGGAATCTGTACCATATATCTTGATTCAACGAGGAAGACGAACCCTATCGGAAAGGATGCGATGACAGTGAAGGACCAGGTGAAACATCCGGGCTCCGCGAGGATTCAGAAGGCCGTCGCGCTTCTCTTCTGCGCGGGATTGCTGGGCGTGGGCGCCTCGCCGGTTTGCGCGCAGGAATTCGCGCCGGTTGGCGATGCTCCGACATCTGCGGCGGATGCTCGCGCCAACGAGGTGAAGATCGAGGACTACCTTAAAAGCTGCTGGAAGGAGAAGCGGACGGAAGTCGATCTGACGTCCTATGGGATCACGCGTGAAGAGCTGAGCAGCATCTTGTTCGGAATCCACTATGAGGAGCCCGAGTATTATTGGGTGATTCGATATCAATCGTCTGACATCGATAAGACGACGGGAAAGATTACAAAATATTATCCTCAGTATACGGATTACGCGGGTGCCCCATTCGATCGCAGCGAGGAGATAGAGCGCGAATGGGAGATGGTTCAGAAGTTGACGGAAAACTGCACGACCGACATCGAGAAGGCACTCGTCGTTCATGATCATCTGGTTCGCACCATCACGTATACATCTGAATTGGGGAACTTCATCGCCCATGATATCGAGGGCGGTATTCTCGAGAAGCAATGCATTTGCGAAGGATACGCGCTTGCTTATAAATACTATATGAACCGTTTGGGCGTTCCCTGCAAGGTCGTGGGTGGTACGTCGAAAAGGGCACCCCATGCATGGAACCAGATCGAGATCGACGGTAAATGGTATTTCGTGGATGCGACGTGGGATGATATCGATGACATGGATCATACGGTAAAGCATTCCTACTTCCTGAAGAGCGGAGAGGCGTTTGCTAAAGACCATATCTGGGATACAGAGAGGTATGAACCCTGCACGGACACGACGTACGACAAGGTTGCCTGGGGCAACATGTCGAGAAAGATGTCGGCGTACAAGGGCTCTCTCATCGTCCCGGGTTTCTTCCAGAACGATGGCGCCCTGAAAACCGGTATCTGGAAATTCGATGCCGGCAATCTGACCGCTCCCGGGGAGTTGGCCATCGAGATCAGCGATCAATGGCAGCTGAATGAAAACGAAAGAAGCGTGGGCTGCGCCGAGGTTTCCTACTATGAGGGAAATCTCTACTACACCACTCCCAAAGCGGTATGGAAATGGGATTTTTCGGAGCCCGCGAAGCCCGAAAAGGTATTCGAATTGGACAAGGAGAATCCCAACCAGATCTGGTACATACATGTCGCGGACGGGAAGATCTATTACGAAACCGCTCGATACGTCAACAGCGCGCGCGAGCAGCATGAATACGTCATCGATAAAGATTTCAAGAAGGTGAAGCAGCCCATTGCGGTAACGAGCGACGTTATCGAGGTGAAGGTCGGCGGCAGCCCGCATGGGGACTTCCTCCAAGCGGCCGCTCCCGGAACGGTTACCTATACATCGAGCAATCCGGAGGTATGCGAGCTGGAGCCCATCATGGGCGATAAGTCCTGCCAGCTTCATCCGAAGAAAGCCGGACGGACGACCGTGACCATAACGGCCGCGGAGACCGATCATTACCTGCCGGCCACGAAAGAGGTGACGATCATCGTCACCGGCGATGGGCCGGTGGAGGAAAAGGCCATCGTGAGCTTCGAGGCGGGGGACAACGGCGCCGTCGCCGTGGTGGACAGCGCGACGAAGGAGCCGGTTTCGAACGGCGCCAAGGTGGATGAGAATACCGATCTCACGTATACGGCAACGCCTGCGCGGGGCTATTCGGTCAAGAAGTGGATCGTCAATGGAAGCGTCTACATGGAGCAGGGGAGCATCTATACCGGCACCGAGCTCACGCGCACGGTGACCGCCCCCGAAGACCATGTGAGGGTCGAGTTCGCAAAGGACCCCGTGCCGTTGCAGGGCATCGAGCTCAACAAGACGACGCTGTCGCTTGAAAAGGGTGCCTCCGAGGTGCTGACCGTGACGTTCAGCCCCGCTGATACCACGGATAGCAAGGACGTTACGTGGAGGAGCGCCAACGACGCCGTGGCCACCGTCGACGCCGGAGGGCGCGTGGTCGCGGTCGGACGGGGCGAGACGGTCGTTACGGCGACGTCCGTCGCGGGCGGCCATCAGGCGAGCTGTACGGTTACGGTATCTGATCCGGAGCCCGAGCCCAAGGAGTTCACCGTCACCTTCAAGCTGGGCTATGAGGGCGCCAAGGATCCCGAGCCGGTGAAGGTGGTCGAGGGCAAGACGGTGCCAAAACCCGCCGCCGATCCGGTGCGCGAGGGCTATGTCTTCAAGGGATGGTTCAACGGCGCCGCGCCCTACAGCTTCGATACCCCGGTGACGGCAGATCTGACCCTTACGGCGAAGTGGGAACAGGCCGTCGAGCCCGCGCCGCAGGTCGACAAGTCCAAGCTGCGCGCCGCGTTCGACGAGTGCAAGGTGCTGGATGCCAAGGATTACACAACGATGACCTGGTATCCGTTCTCGGCCGCCCTCGATCGCGCGCAGCGGGTTCTGAAGGATGAGGACGCCACCCAGCCGCAGGTTGATGAGGCCCTGAAGGGGCTCGAGGCCGCCCGTGCCGGCTTGAAGAGGGTCGAGAAGATCGCCTTCGCCGACGTCGACGAGGGAACGTCGCATAAGGATGACGTCGAGTGGCTTGCCGCCAACGGCATCACGAAGGGCTGGGCTGTCGATGACGGGGTCTTCGAGTTCCGCCCCTATGCTACGGTGAGGCGCGCCGATATGGCTGAGTTCCTCTACCGCCTCGCCGGCGAGCCTGCGTTCGATATCGCTGCGGCGTCCGAATTCACCGATGTGGATGAGGGCACGCCGCACTACCGTGCGATCCTGTGGCTCGCGTCCGAGGGGATCTCGACGGGCTGGAAGCTGGCCGACGGCACGGTGGAGTTCCGCCCCTATGGCGAGATCACCCGCTGCGACATGGCCGCGTTCCTCTACCGCATGGCTGGCGAGCCCGAGCTCGGCGCCGCGGACGCCTTTGTCGACGTGGATGGGGACACCCCGCACCGCAAGGCCGTCCTGTGGCTCGCCGAGTCCGGCGTGTCCGCCGGCTGGACCGCCGAGGACGGCACCAAGACGTTCCGTCCCTACAACCAGATCGTCCGCTGCGACATGGCCGCGTTCCTGCATCGCATGGCGGAAAAGGACCTGGTGGACCTGAAGTAGGCAACGCCCTCCTCAAAAAGGGGACAGGCACTTTTCTGAGGCGTTCGCGCGCTCGAAAAGGGGGCAGGCACTTTTCTGAGGAGTCCGCGTGCTCGAAAAGGGTGGGGCTTCGTCTCCCGCTGTTTGGGTGGCGTAGGGGGTCTGGCTTTCGAGCCGGGCCCCCTTTCGCGTTTCGTGCCCGCCCGTCGCCCGTGGTCTCGGATACGAATCACGGGCAGCTAGCGGTACGGGCGGCTGGCGGCGCGGGCGGCCAGTGGCGCGGGCGGTTGGCGGCACGGCGGACCTCTGGCGTTTCGTGCATATAAAGGCAGCGAGCGATTTTCGTGCATCCGGAGGCAGCTAATGGCGTCGTTCTGCGATTTTTGCTGCCTTGAGGTGCACGAAAAACGGATAGCTGTCTCCAATTGCACCAAATCGGCGGGCGTCATCGGCAGTCGCCCCCGGCATGGACGACGCGGCTGTCGGGCTGTCGCGACCCCGTGTCTTGCTTGTCGTCCCATGCCGTGCGGGCGGGGGATTCGTTTCCTGCAAACCGCGCCGACCTCAGATTGGTGCCTGTCCCTAAATTGAGGTTCGTCGGTCCAGCCGCGCGGCCGCTGCCGTTGCGTCGCCGTCCGCCGCCTCCCTGTGGCGCGGTGGTGCAAGATGACTACAATGGCGAGGTGAAGGAAGACGTGCCAGCAGGCAGGAAACGGTGAAGGGGAGCCAATCATGGAAGCGAAGACATTCACCTCGGCGAGCGCCGCGAAGTTTATCAAGCGCCTGGAGAACGAGAAGAGCCGCCTTGTTTCCATCGAGTTGAAGAACTCGACCTACGTGCTGGCTCAGGGCGAGGAGAGCGAGCCCCCGGTCTACGATTACCGGGCGACCGTGGAACGCGTTGACGAGCTGGATGATACCATCCGCCGCGTTCGCCATGCGCTCCACGTGTTCAATGCGCACACGGTCATTCCCGATGAGGGTATCACCGTGGACGAAGCCCTCATCCAACTGGCGCAGATGAATGGAAAGCTGCGCCGCCTCGAGCGCTTGCGAGAGGTCGAGCCGAAGAAGCGCCTTGAGAGTGGCATGTTCGGCGGCAAGGGCATGATCGAGTACGAGTACGCGAACTTCGATGCGAAGGAAGCGTTCGCTGACTACGAGGAGCTCTACCGCTGTATCTCCGATCTGCAGCTGCGCCTCGATTTGGTGAACCAGACCGAGACGTTTACGGTTGAGTTGGAAGCGGACGCGTTCTAGCGGCCGTTCTTTCCGAACCGAAGGCGCTATTCTTTTAAGATTCGTTCAGATGGGGTTTGACCGTTCAAGTTGCTTGTTATTGGTAGTTGCTTGTCCTGTACGGTTTTGTGTTGGAGCTGCCACGGGCCTTGAAGTTGACCATCAAACAAACCGCCTCGGTTGAAAACTTCCCGGATGTGGCTCGTCCAGACCGGGTGCTGCGGCAGTTCGGTTTCATGCAGTATTTTCAACTGATAGAGACAAGATGGGGGATCCCGCATGAGAGCGCTGGTACACGACGGCTACGGACATATCTCCTTGGAGGACCGCCCCGATCCGCGGCTGCAGGCTCCCGGCGACGCCGTCGTGCGCGTGACGTGCTCGACCATCTGCACGAGCGATCTGCATATCATCCACGGCGCCGTTCCGCGCGCCACGCCCGACACAGTGCTCGGCCACGAGTTCGTGGGCGTCGTCGAGCGGGTGGGCGAGGGTGTGCGCAACCTCGGGCCCGGAGACCGCGTTGCCGTGAGCTGCGAGACCTTCTGCGGCGAGTGCTTCTATTGCGAGCGCGGCTGGGTGAACAACTGCGTCGAGGGCGGCTGGGAGCTGGGCTGCTGCGCGGACGGCTGCCAGGCCGAGCTGGTGCGCGTGCCGTATGCGGACCGGACGTGCGTCGTCATTCCCGCGGACGTGACCGACGAGGCCGCGCTCTTCCTGGGCGACATCGTGGCCACGGGCCATTGGGGCGCGGACATCGCCCAGATCGAGCCTGGTTCCGCGGTCGCTGTGATTGGCGCCGGCCCGGTGGGCCTTGCCACCATGATGTGCGCCCGCCTGCATGAGCCGGCGCGCATCATCGCGATCGATATCGACCCGGCGCGTCTCTCCCTCGCTTGCGAGCACGGCCTGGCGGATGCCGCAATCGATGCATGCGACTTGAACCTCGACCAGATGGAGGCCGCCGTGCGCGAGCTCTCCTGTGGTCGCGGCGCCGACAGCGTGATCGAGGCGGCGGGAGGTTCCAACACCTTCGAGATGGCGTGGCGTATCGCCCGCCCGCACGGCGTGGTAGTGCTCTCCGCCATGTACGAGGAGGCGCAGACGTTGCCGCTTCATCAGATGTACGGCAAGAACCTCGTCTTCAAGACGGGAGGCGTGGATGCGTGCAATCTCTCCAAGACCATGCGGCTGGTGCAGGAGGGGTGCATCGATACGAGCTGCCTCATTTCGGCCCGTTACCCCTTGAACGATATTGTGGAGGCGTATCGTGCGTTCGAGGCGCACGAGGGCGGTGGCCTCAAGTTTGTCATCACGCCCTGGGAGTAGCGCGGCGCCCGCAATCGGACCATGCATGCGACCTTGAGACGGGCGACGTGGTCAAGGTCGTCCTCGACACCTCGACGGGCATGGACCTGACCCAGGATGACGACACGTTCGAGGTCGTGAAGGGCGGCGAGGTCATGCTCGGCGGGCAGTTCGTGGGCGGGATGCCGCACGCGAGGCGTTCGACAAGCTGACGCTCTCGGTGGAGTGATGCTGCCGCGCCCTGCGCGCGAAGCTTTGCCTACAGCACGAATCCGCCGTGGTCGTTCTCGTGCACCATGGTCGTTTCGCCGTGGGGGCCGACGATCGTCTTGAGGGAACCGGACCCGTATACGGTGTGAACGCCATCGGAGCCTAGAAACATATTGCCGCTTTTGTAATACGTGTTGGTGCGATTGTTCGACCCCGTCACGGTGAACGTGTGCTGACTGGTGTTGAATACGGTGGACGCATCGCCGTTGGTGCCGAAGAACGTGCGGAAGTTCGACTTCGGCCGGTTGTTGTTGCCAAACATGAGGCCTCCATTCCTCAAGAGAATCATGGGTTCATGATAACGCTGATTTTGAAGTGATCCCTGCGAGGCATCGTTAGGGCATCGAAGCGACTCGGCTGGCATGTCTCTCGACGGCATGGGCCGGGTCGCTCCGTGCGATGCCACGGTTAGACTCCGCCGCAACTTGGATGGGGCGCATCGCTGCCGTTGTGCTCGGATCGTTGAGCGGAGGAGCCCGGGCAGTCCTCCCAGTCCTTCTCGTCCACGAGCGAGTGTCCATTGAGCTCCCAGATGGGCGTTTGCAGGTAGAGCTGTTCGAGCAACTCCGTTACCACGTGGTGGGCGAGGGCGGATGGGTTACCGAGGCCGACGCAGTAAAAGAGGAATGATACGTCGTAGCTTATGTCGACGGGGGAGGGAGAGCCGGTGAGCGCTACGTAACGCAGCAGCTTGTCCAAGGCGAACTCAAGCTCTCCCTCATAGAGGCTGGACGCGTCTTCGTCTCTGTATTCTTGGCCTATGACTTGTTTGAGCTGGTAGGTAAGGCGGTCGCGAACGCCCATTTCCTGTACCGCGTGCTCGAAATCTATGCTCTTCGCGGCAATCACCTTATGCTGCGCCAAAATGAAGCTCCTTCTGCTCTCGATGTGATTGGCCCTGAGCTTCCGGCTGAATTCGGCGTATCGGTTTGCTCTTTCGTAGGGGTCATACGAGTAGCGATAGTCCTCCTGGTGGTATACGGGAGCCGCGAGCTCGGGGGAGAGTTCGGGGGCGACCACGTAGATATGGCCCTCGTGCCGCCAGATAAGTGGCTCATGTTCTCGATACCCCGCGTCGTGGGACGATCTTCTGTTGTTCTTCAGGTAGATGATGGTTTCTGCGAGGGCGAAATATGCGTCGAGGGTGTTGTGCGCGGCGCGGTACAGGTTTTCGACATCCTTGATATCTACGATTCCGTACGCTGCCGTGTATGCGCGTATGTACCGAAGTGCTTCTGGATCGGGACTGCAAAGGCAATTGTGATAATGAGTAAGCGATTCCTCAAGGCCACGGCCGTGTATCTGGATGCGCCAGTTGGGCCAGTCATTGTCTGCGGCGACTTGCATGAGGTGCATGCGAAGTTTGGCGTCCTCGATTTGAAAGAGCTCCTTGAGTTGGCTCCACGATAGCTCGGGTCGAATGGTGATATCGAGGGGGAAGGCGTGCGCCGTCTTTGCGAATTGCATGAGCTTCACGTTGCTGAAGCCGCGTACATAGGAGGCGTTGAGGCGCTTGCCGACGTCGCGGAGGACGGCGGTGAGGCTGGGTGCCGGATTGGCCTCGTAAGCGGAGTTGACACATGTGCCGATGAGCTGGGCGCCTCTGTACTCCTCTTCGCGGGGCAGGTCTTTACGATTGAGCCGATGCTCTTGGATGATCGCATCGATCTCTCGATAGAGGTTTTCGGTGATATCGTTGACGGCGGTTTCGTTGGTTTTGTTCATGATGATGCACTCCTATAGACTCACGGGAAAGAAATTTCGAGTTGTGAGTGCCGTGCTTTACGGGTGACGGCGAGCAGGAGCGCATACCTGCCTGGGAGGAGCGAGTGCGACGTGGCCGGTTGCCTTGGCATCGCCCGCCGCCGCGTGTCATTGGGGACCTTCGCGCCGGCTCTCGTTCGGTCTCATACCTTGATGGGGATTCTACTACAGCGAACAGATGTTCGCAATAGACAGTTTTCAGATTTCGCTTCGTGTCGACCCGCCGCCGTTCCGTGCGGTTAGTATGCATCATTTAAACGATGCGGCGGCGCCGTCCGCCCGTCGGCGCCCGTCGAAGCAATCGAGGAGATAAACGATGGTCTATTCGCTCGCCCCCATGGAGGGCCTCACCGGAAGCCTGTTCCGCGCGGTCCATGCGGAGTGCTTCGGCGCGCTCGACCGCTACTACACGCCCTTCCTCGCGCCGCCGCATGTGGGTTCGGGCTTCGGCAAGAAGGCGCTCAGAGAGCTCGATCCCGAGCTCAACGGCGGTCTTGATGTCGTCCCGCAGCTGCTTACGAAGAACGCGGATGAATTTGTGTGGGCGGCGCAGGTGCTCGCCGAGATGGGCTTTGCCGAGGTGAACCTCAACCTGGGATGCCCGTCGGGAACGGTGGTCGCGAAGGGCCGCGGATCGGGCTTTCTGCGCACGCCCGACGAGCTCGAGGCGTTCTTGCAAGACGTATGCGAGCGCTCGCCGCTACCGGTGTCGGTGAAGACGCGCCTCGGCATCGCCGACGATGGAGAATACGAGCGCATCCTCGAGGTGTATCGCCGCGTCCCGCTGGCTGGGCTCATCGTGCATCCGCGTGTGCAGAAGGACCGCTACCAGGGTGTTCCGCGCTGGGATCCCTATGGCGAGACGCTTGCGAAGGCGCCGTTTCCGGTGGCGTACAACGGTGACATCTTCTCGGTGGAGGACCGCGACGCGCTGCTTTCGGTATATCCCGCGACGCGCCACGTGATGCTCGGGCGCGGCCTGCTGGCCAACCCCGCGCTCGGGCGCATGATGGGCGGCGGCCCGTCGGCGACGCCCGCCGAACTGCGCCGTTTCCATGACAAGCTGTTCGCCGCGTACGTGGACGAGATCGGCGGAAACGCGGTGTTCAGGATGAAGGAGTGGTGGTTCTACGCCAAGTTCGCGTTCGAGAACCCCATGGCGGTGCACCGCCTCGTGCGCAAGGTCCGTCGCATCGACGAGTACGAGGCGGCGGTCGCGCGCGTGTTCGCGAGCGAGCAGTTCGCGAACATCGCGCGCTTCCAGGGCTGAGGTGCGGTCCGCCTTCCGAGGGCGAGCTGCGTTGCGGACGGGGATGGGTCCCGCCGCGGCCGGGGGCGCCGCCGCCTCCCGCCGCTACGCCTCCGCGAGCCCGAGCTCGTCGCGGCAGATCGAGCCGAGGCGCTGCACGGCCTGTCGCATGTCCTGTTCGGATCCCTGCGGATGGATCGCGCAGATGCACAGCGCCTTGTGGCCGTTCAGCTCGGTGGTGAACACGCCGGCGTAGCCGCTGTCGATCATGCGGTGCGCGCCGCGCGTTGGAGCACGGGACGCTCGCAGAGGTGCCGTGCGATCTTCCGGCGTTGGAGATGGAGTCTCAGCTGCTGTGGCGCGAACGAAAGCGGATCGCGCCCCCTATGGCCGAGTTCATGGACGTCGCCCGCGCGTACTTCGCGCGGTGACCTCGTCCGCCGCGGCGCTGGCCGGTGCGGCGGCGCTGGGTGCGGGATCGAGCGGGCATTCGGCATAGCGCCGCGAACGCGAGGCATCGCGCCCCGCTGTTTCCGATGCGGCGCTGAGCGGGGTCAAGCGGCGTCGAGTACAATGGGAGGGCTGTTTTCAAGGCTTTCCTAGAGAAGTGGAGTCGCCATGTCCCATGCCGTCATCGGTCTCGTCGCCCACGTCGACGCGGGCAAGACCACGTTGGCGGAAGCCATGCTCTACCGTGCGGGCGCCATCCGTCGGCAAGGGCGCGTGGACAAGGGCGACGCCCATCTCGATACCGACGCCATGGAGCGCGAGCGCGGTATCACGATCTTTTCCAAACAGACGCATTTCGACTGGTCGGGCATGCATTTCATGATGCTCGATACGCCCGGCCATGTCGATTTCTCCGCTGAGGCGGAGCGCACGCTGCAGGCCCTCGACTACACGGTGCTCGTCGTGGGCGCGAACGACGGCGTCGAGGGGCATACCGAGACGCTGTGGAACCTGCTGGCGCGCTATCGCGTCCCGGCGTTCGTGTTCGTGAACAAGGTCGACCTGGTCGACGGGGAGACGGCGCCGGCGATGGCGGAGCTGCGGGAACGGCTGTCGCCCGCGATGGTGGACGGCCGCGCGCTCGCGGCGCTGGCACGTGCGGACGGTGATGTCGCCAGTGCCCGCGCGTTGCTGGACGCCGGCGATCCCGACGGGATTGCGGCGGGCGCCCATGGAGCCGGCGGGGCGGCGGGCGCTGTCGATGTCGCCGCCGTGCTCGAGGATGTCGCCGCTGCCGACGAGCACGCGCTCGACGAGTACCTCGAGACGGGCGCGCTGTGCGCCGGAACGATTCGCCGACTTGTCGCCGAGCGCGCGGTCTTCCCCTGCTTCACGGGCTCGGCCCTGCGCTCTCAAGGTGTCGAGGACCTGCTCGACGGCATGGTGGCCCTTGCGGCGGATAGGGCGTGGCCCGATGAGTTCTCGGCCCGCGTATACCGGGTGAGCAGGGGGCCGCACGGCGAGCGCCTCGCCTGGCTCAAGGTGACGGGTGGCGTCCTGCGCGCCAAGGAGGTGCAATCCGGGTTCGACCGTGGTGTGGCGTGGACCGAGAAAATCGACCAGGTGCGTGTGTACGATGCGGATTCGTTTCAGATCGAGCGCACGGTCCCGGCCGGGTGCGTGTGCGCGGTGACCGGCTTGTCGCACGTCCTGCCCGGCAGCGTGCTGGGCGCCGGGGAGCGTTCGGCGGCACCGGCGCTCGTCCCGGTCCTGTCCTATAGCGTGACCGCCGCGGGCGCCGATGCGACGACGCTCGTCCAGGCGCTTCGCGTGCTCGCCGACGAGGACCCGCTGCTGGGGGTTACATGGCACGAGCAGCTGCAGGAGGTGCACGTCCAGCTGATGGGCGAAGTCCAGCGGGAGGTGGTCGCGCGCCAGCTTGCCGATCGGTTCGGCTTGGACGCGGCGTTCGGCCCGGGAGGGATCCTGTACCGCGAGACCGTTTCCGCCCCCGTGCGCGGCGTGGGCCACTTCGAGCCGCTCCGCCACTATGCCGAGGCCCATCTGCTGGTCGAGCCGGCCGGGCGCGGCGAGGGCATCGTGGCGGGGACGCGCGTTTCCGAGGACGACCTCGACCGCAATTGGCAGCGCCTGATCCTCACGCATGTGCTGGAGCGCGACCATCCGGGCGTGCTGACGGGCGCGCCGCTCACCGACGTCCGCATCACGCTGCTGGGCGGTCGCGCCCATCTCAAGCATACGGAGGGCGGCGATTTTCGCCAGGCAACGTATCGCGCGATCCGTCAGGCGCTGATGGAGGCCCGCGCCCAGGGCGCTTGCGTGCTGCTGGAGCCGTGGTATCGATTCCGGTTGGTGGTTCCGGCGGACAAGGTGGGCCGGGCGCTGGCGGACCTGCAGCGGATGAGCGCGTCGTTCGAGCCCCCGGAGCTCGCGGGCGATCGCGCGCGCATCGAGGGGGAGGCGCCGGTATCCGAGATGGGGTCCTATGCGCTCGAGGTGAGTTCCTATTCCGGTGGGCGCGGCGGGCTGTATCTCGAATACGCCGGGTATCGCGCGTGCCACAACGCCGGGGAAGTCGTCGCGGCGACGGGTTACGATCCCGTGTCGGACCTCCCCAGCACGCCGGATTCCGTGTTCTGCAGCCACGGCGCGGGCTACAACGTGCCGTGGGACGAGGTGCCGGCGTACGCTCATGTCGAGATCGATCCGGATCGCCTGCGTCCGTGGCGCGAGGCGGATGCGAGCTTTTTCGCGGGATGAGGCCGTACGCGCGGCGAGCCCTGCTCGTAGCCGGACGGGAGGAGGGCGCTGCCTGCCTCCAAAAAGGAATCGTAGTCGCGGGTTTGCCCGCGATGCCCGCGTATACTTCACTATGGTGTCGCGTTCGAAGACGGCGCCCGCTATGGTTCGACTGCGCGCCGGCGATCAGGCGCGCTGCACTTTGAGGAGGAGACAGGCATGGACAACGGATGCGAGGAGATCATTCAGTCGATCCGCGATATGCTGACCGGCAACTTCGACGCCGACGGTCGGACGATCATGACGGCG
Organism: uncultured Collinsella sp.; assembly: GCA_963558435.1. GTDB lineage: Bacteria > Actinomycetota > Coriobacteriia > Coriobacteriales > Coriobacteriaceae > Collinsella. The sequence continues at coordinate 17,774 of CAUWGM010000012.1, read as the reverse complement.
ATGGGACGCTATCAGGATCATGAGCACGGCGAGGAGATCATGCGCGCGTGCGGCGAGATGCTCTTCGACGTCGTCCCGCAGGAGCTGAAGGACCAAGTCGAGCTCTTGATGGCACAGGGCGAAGAGTCCGGCCCCCAGGTGCTCGAGCGGGCGCAGGCCTGCCTTGCCAAGGGCGACGCCGAGGGTGCCGTCGACGTCCTGCTTCCGCTGTGCGACCGCCTGTTCAAGGTGGGTGCCGGCGCGGCGTCGGATGACGGGCAGCCGTGCTACTTCGATTTGGAGAACATCGTCGAGCAGGTGCTGCTGGTCGATACGATGAAGCCCGAGCAGCCGCTCAAGCCCGCGTTGCTGCCGTTCGTGCGCGTCTACTCCCTGCTCGCGTACGCGCTGCATGAGGCGGGTCGCTACGAGGATGCCGTCATGTGGTTGCAGCGCGCGCTGGTATGGAATCCCGTGCAGCCGCACCTGTATTTCGAGATCGCCGAGGCTTTCAAGCGGATGGACCAGCTCGACCAGGCCGAGGCATGGATCGACAGGGCATACGTGCTGTGCGCCGGTCCCGCTGAGCTGGCCCGCTGGTATCGTGCCAAGGGCTTCTGCGCCGTCGGGCGCAGGGAGCTCGAGCTCGCTGCCGCCGAGTTCCTCTTCAGCACCGCGTTCGAGCAGTCGCCGGTCGTCGGGTCCGAACTCGAGTACATGAAGACGACCTTCGACCGGGATCTTGCGGATATGGATCCTGCGGCCGTGGTGGAGACGCTGAAGGAGCACAACGTTCCCATGGGCCCCAACGAGGCCGCGCTGCAGGCGCTCGCCACGTCGATCCAGATAGCACGCGCGAACGACGACGTGCCGACGGCCCGCGAGTGCGCGCTGCGCTTGTACGCCCTGACCGGCGACGAGACCGTGAAGACGCTGCTCGAGTCCCTCTCGGAGGAGTAGGAGCGCGTAGGCGCGAAGAGGCGAGCGTCGAGTTGAGAGGAGGTACGCGAACGCGGTGGGCGGGCGCGCACCGACGGGCGCTAGCGTTGCACCCCGGCGCGGATGCGGCGATGGTGCTCCTGCGTCGCGCGGCGCGCTGCGGCCTGCCCCTCGATCACCTGCTGCAGCTGGCGTTCGTAATAGGTGAGCCCTTCGTCGATCAGCGTGTAGTAGCCAAGCTCTGCCTCCATATAGAGCTTGAGCGCCGCATCGGGATCGGGGTCGAGCCTGCCCTCGATGCCGGAAAGCAGATAATCTGCTACATGATGCGCCGCCCGCGCAGACAGGGGCGTATCGCTTGCGTGAAGGTAGGCCTCGCGATACATCGTCCAGGCGGTGAAATCGCTTTTAGCGACGCCCTTGCCGCTGGCGTAGAGGTCGCCGAGCTTCCAGAACCCTTCGGGATTGCCTTCGATGAGCGCGCCGAAGGCGAAGCACTCGTACGCGCGGGCGTAGTCGCGTTCCACGCCTCGGCCGTAGTAGTAGATGTAGCCCAGGTTGATGGCCGCCTGCGCGTTGCCGAGCTCCTTGCCCATCTCGTACAGCTCGATGGCGGCGGCATAATCCGCCGATGCCCCGCCGCCTGCCGCGTCGTGGTACATGTTGCCCAGGTCGCAGCAGCATCCGCCGTCGCCGCATGCGACGCCATGTTCGTATAGGCGCATCATGAAGCCCCGCAGGTCGTCGTCGTGCATGATCCTCTCGATGCCGACGGGGTCGCTTCCGAGCGCGGCGCGCAGGGAGGGGAAGTCCTCGTCGAGTGCTGCATGGAATGCGAGGTTGAGCGTCCACCATAGCTCGCGGCCCATTTTCTTGCTGAGCGGCGAGGTCTCGTATTCGTCTGTGAAGACCCGTTCCCACCGGCTCGCTTCTTCGGGCGTGAATTTAGTGCACTTCATCTGTTCGCCTTTCACTCTCAAGGTCTGCGGCGGTACGTGGCACAACGCGTATCCGGTAATCGGTAGCCTACTCCACTCAATGGGAGTCCTATGTCCATTATGATGGACATAAGAGCCATATGTGTCATTTGGCTAACACATGTGAATATTTTAATGCAGGCTGTTCGGCATCGGTGTGAAAAGTGTGTCTTATAATACGCAAAAATAATATGTAATATATAATCCTATGCATATAAGATATGTAGTATCTGGTGCTCCGATATTGTTCGCCGCTGGCGAATCGAAAGGGGCTTCGCTGCCGCCCGGTGTCGCGTCCTTGCTATCATGGGGACTGCAAGAAGAAGTCGGGAGGGAGGCGGGGATGGCGTCAGCGTTCGAGCATTATCTATACGTCTTGGAATGCGGGGATGGCAGCTTCTACACCGGCTATGCGACCGATGTCGCAGCTCGCCTTGACGCGCATCGATCTGGTCGGGGAGCTCGCTATACGCGGTCCCATGCGCCCCTGCGCCTCGTCGCGCAGGCTCGGTTCTACAGCAAGGCGCGCGCGATGCGCGCGGAAGCGCTGTTCAAGCGATTGCCGCGCAGCCGGAAGGACGCCCTGCTGGTCAAGGCCGAGGGCGAGCCGTTCGAAGTCGTCCTCGCGCGCGAGCTGCCCGGGTTCGGCGGCGAGGACGCCAGGGAGTTCGCGTGCAGGAGCCTCGCTTCCCAGGTCGATCCCGAGTACGGCGCGTTCATGGCGAGGTTGATACCGACGCTTCCGCGCAACCGCGTGGCGGGTGTGCGGACGCCGGCGCTGCGGGCGCTGGCGAAGGAGCTCGCGGGACGCGACGATGCGGAACTGTTCATGCGGGCGCTGCCGCATGCGTTGTTCGAGGAGAACCAGCTGCATGCGTTCCTGTTGGGGTTCGAACGAGATTACGGCCGCGCGCTCGCAAGGTACGAGCGGTTCTTGCCGCATGTCGACAACTGGGCAACATGCGACCAGATACCGATGGGGGTTCTAGGGGAGAGGCCGCGGGAAACCCTGGGACATGTGGAGCGCTGGCTGGCGTCGGGATCGTGCTACATCGTGCGCTTCGGCATCGGCGTCCTGATGCGGCTCTATCTCGATGAGCGGTTCGACCAGCGCCATCTCGCCCTGGTCGCCGCCGCGCGCCTGCCCGGCGCGCCGGATCGACCCCGGAGGGAATCCGAAGCGTACTACGTCGATATGATGCGCGCATGGTACTTCGCCGAGGCGCTGGTCCGTCAGCGGGAGGCGGCGCTGCCCTATATGGAGCGTCGCGATCCCGATGCCCTGCTGGATGAGTGGACGCGGCGCCGCGCGATCCAGAAAGCGCTGGAGAGCAGGCGCGTGGGCGCTGAGATGAAGGAGTACCTGCGGTCGTGCCGCTAGGGGCGCCGGGAATCGAGGGGGCTTCGGTGCGTCGCATCGAGGGACGTGCTCGCCTGGGCCAGGAGCGCTTCTGGTTGCGGGGCCCGTTCGGACGCGGGGCGCCCCGGGGTCGTCCGGATTTGCTGGTCGCTCTGCTTTCTGCCTGGTATACACTATTGTGACGTAACAGGTGCTCGGCGGGGTTTCGGGCGCCGGCAAGATAGCATCCCCTTGGTTGGGCGGGGATGCGCTGGGAGGGCGCCCGATGGTTCGAACGGGCGCCGGGCGAGGAGGGGGCCGTCGTGAAGATCACCGTCGTTGCCGTGGGCAAGCTCAAGGAGCGTTTCTGGTCGGATGCCTGCGCCGAGTATGCGAAGCGCCTGCAGGCGTTCGCGACGGTGAAGCTGGTCGAGGTAACCGATCGCGATCCTGCTAAATTCGGCGGCGAGGATGCCGCCCGCGCCCTCGAGGGCAAGGGCGTTTTAGCGGCGATTCCCGAGCGCTCGCATGTGATCTTGCTGGATATCGGCGGCACCGAGCGTTCGAGCGAGGAGATCGCCGGCCGCCTCGACGAACTCATGACCCGCGGGACGAGCAATATCGCGTTCGTGATCGGCGGCTCGTGCGGCGTATCCGACGACGTGCGCGCCCGTGCGAACGAACGCCTGTCGTTCGGCCGTATCACGCTGCCGCACAACCTGGCGCGCGTGGTGCTGCTCGAGCAGGTGTACCGCGCGTTCAAGATCATGCGCGGCGAGCCATATCACAAGTAGGGGCCAGGGGCCGCTGCCCGCCGTACGATGCTTCTTTCGCTGTCCACTGTACGGTACTCCCGTTCGCTCTCTTCCGATCTAGCATGGATGCATCGTTAGGAGAAGGGAGAGCCATGAGCCCGTTTAAGCGTTACATTCATGTCGAGCGCCTTGATTCCGATGAGTGCGCCGGGCTGTTGGAGAACGACGGCGTCTATGTGACCGCAAAGGTGGACGGATCGAACGGCAGCGTCTGGTGGGACGGCGATGCGCATCGCCTTGCCTGTGCATCGCGCAACAACGTGCTCGATCTCGATGAGGACAACGCGGGATTCTGCGCCTGGTGCGCGACACCCGGCGACGAGCGCGATCGCTTGATGGCGTTTTGCGAACAGCATCCCCATCTGGTGGTGTTCGGCGAATGGATGGGGCAACGCGTCTTCACCGGTGCGTTCAAGGGCTATGATGCACGCGCCCTGGGCGCGCTTGTGATCTTCGACGTGTTCGACAGAAATCTCGACGAGTACCTGCCCGATGCATGCTGGCGCCCGATGCTGGCGGAGGCCGGGCTGGAGCGCTGGTTCGTCCGGGTGCTGGCGATCCTCGACCATCCAACGGTCGATGACGTGGCGCGCATCGGCAGGGAGAACGATTTCCTGCTCGAGGGGACGGGCATGGTCGGGGAGGGCGTCGTATGCAAGGCCCCCGGCTGGCGCAACGCATATGGTCGCCAGGCGTACGGCAAGATCGTGCTCGATGAGTTCAAGCGCCAGCGCAAGCCCGCGCGCGAGTCGGTCGATGTGGAGCGCGAGATCGTAGTTCAGTTTATGACCGATGCCGAGATGGCGAAGAGCGTGGCGAAGGTATGCGTCGCCTGCTCGGCGGATGCGTTCGATGCGACGAGCCGTAAGATGATGGGCATGTTGCAGAGCATGTGCTGGCGAGACCTGCTCGATGAATGCGCCAACTGGGTAAAGAAGTTCAAGAAGCCGACGGTGAATTTCGGGCAGCTCTCGGGCGCGTGCAATGCCCGCGTCGCAGACTACGTGAGCGAGCATTTCGGCTAACGTGGAGCGCGCGGTGCGGTGGTTGGCGGCTGCCGGTTTGAATGGGCCGGCAGCCTACCGTGTATTGCGGACGGGGCCGGAACGCCGCTCGTTAGTTGCTTATCGCGTGATACGGCCTATTCGCAATGGGGCAAAGGGGTTGGATGCAAGATGTTGGAAATAACGGGAGCATATGAGACCGCCGTCGCGTTCGCGAGCGTTATCGAGGACGAGGCGATCGAGCAGGTGCGCGCGATGTGCGACCAGCCTTTCGCACGGGACGCCCATGTGCGCATCATGCCGGACGTTCACGCGGGAAAGGGTTGCACCATCGGCACCACGATGCGCGTGACCGATAAGATCGTGCCAAACATCGTGGGTGTCGATATCGGTTGCGGCATGTACGTGGTCGAGCTGGGTGCCGATCCGGTCGATTTGGCCCAGCTTGATGACGTGTGCCATCACATCCCGTATGGCGCGCGCGTATGGGACGGTCGCAAGGAGAAGTTCGATCTCGAGCAGCTGCGCGCCTATCGCCATCTCAAGGATGCGAAACGCATCCATAGGAGTTTGGGAACGCTGGGTGGCGGAAATCATTTCATCGAGGTGGACGTCTCGCCGAACGGTGTGCAGTACCTGGTCATTCACAGCGGTAGCCGCAATCTGGGAACGCAAATCGCTACCTACTACCAGCGTCTTGCGATAGAGCTGCATCAGGGCAAGGAGGAGTACTTCGAGCGTAGGGACGCGCTTATCGCCGAGTATAAGGCTCAAGGACGGCGTTCCGAGATCCATGAGGCGCTGAAAGAGCTGGCATGGAGCGCTCACGAGCCCGATGCACCGGAGGACCTCTGCTGGCTCTACGGTTCGTATATGGACGATTACCTGCATGATGTCGCGGTGTGCCAGGCATATGCCGCGCGCAACCGAGAGGTGATGGCAGAGATCATCCTTGCAGGCTTGGGGCGCGAGGCGCTCAGCGCGTTCCACACCGTCCACAATTACATCGATGTGGATGAGATGGTGCTGCGCAAGGGCGCGATCGCCGCGCATGCCGGCGAGCTGGTGCTCATTCCCATCAATATGCGCGACGGCAGCATTCTGGCGCGCGGCAAGGGCAACGCCGAGTGGAACGAGAGCGCGCCTCACGGTGCGGGGCGACTGATGTCACGTACCGATGCGCGCGAGCGACTGAGCGTGTCGGAATTCGCACGCCAGATGAAGGGCGTCTACACCACCTGCGTGGGCGAGCGCACGCTCGACGAGGCGCCCATGGCGTACAAGTCGATCGACGACATCCTGGGCAACCTGGACGAGACGGTCGAGGTCGTCGACATCCTCAAGCCCGCGTTCAACTTCAAGGCCATGTAGTACGAGATTTGATAAGGTATCCGTGGGACAGCGGTTTTTCAGCGTGCTGTGTCGGCGATTTCACCGCTGTGGCCTTGCACTGTTTAGAATGGGCCCAGAGCGCTCGAAGCAAGCCAGCGGCTCCGGAAACTCTGAGCCCCTTTGCTTGTTTAAATGGCATGGTGCATGAGTTGCTGGTTTTTCATGGGGCCATTCGTTTGGATAGTCAGATTGGGTTTAACTGCGGTCAGCGGCAAGGAATTGTTTCCTAAGGTCATTTAGTAGCGGGCCGCCGCTTATCCTCCAGAAATCCCATCCGTTTCGGGAACTGCTTTGAAAGCCATGGAGCTTCAAGATGCGACCTGCGGCCTTGGGGGGCGATTTGAACTCCTCTCCATTCTCGAGTCTAATCTGCCCCGATTCCGTAATGGTGTTAACGCTAATCTGAGATTCACCGATTGGGACTGCGGTGGTGATCCTGGACCAAATCCATCCTACGCTGCTAGCGGCTGCGCGTGCGGGCGCCGCGCATTTATGAGGGCTCGCGCGCTGGACGGGAAGGACCGGCGACCGGTGTCGCGCACCGTCCGGGCGCACACCGCATGCGTCCTCGTCTCGCCCCACCCGGGCGCGCCTATCTCACAGCCATTTCTTCCACTTGAAGAACGCCAGCTCGGCCGCGATGATGACGAGGCTCAGCGCGATGACCGTGGCGTACCCGTACTCCCAGCTCAGCTCGGGCATGTTCGAGAAGTTCATGCCGTACCACCCCGTGATGGTGGTGATGGGCACGAAGATGGACGCCACGACGGTGAGGTAGAGATTCGTGGCGTCGCGGCGGGCGTCGGCCCGCGCGTCCTTGAGCTCGATGAGCTGCACGCAGTATTCGCGCAGGTACTGGGCTTTCGCGGACAGGCGCTGCGCCCGCTGGGACAGCGTGTTGAACAGCCGCCGATCGGTGCGGGGGAGCAGCCCGTCGTCGTCCTGCGCGATGGTGCTGGCAAGCTCGTCGAGCTGCTGGTAGGCGCCGTTCAGGCGCATGAGCTCCCTGCGGCGGCGCAGGATGCGGCCGTCCTCGCCGCGCAGGCGGCTCGGCGCGGCGATGATGCGCTCCTCGATGTCGGACAGCTCGCCCTCGACGTCGACGAGGCGCAGGAAGTCCTCGCGGATGAGATGGCGCAGCAGCTCGTAGAGGGCGCGCGGGGCCGACGGGTACGACGAGAGGTCGTCGGTGAGGGCGCCCTCGGCCGTGCCGGAGTACGCGCCGTCGATGTCGAGCAGCGCGAGGCGGGCGGCGTCGAGGCAAAAGCCGAAGTGCACGCGCTTGCGCGTGGCGCCCGGGGCCTCGGGCAGGTAGACGGAGCCGGCGAAGCACCCCGCGTACGCCTCGGCGAACGTCGAGTGGCTCGTGGCGAGCTCGCGCAGGGTGCGCAGGACGTCCTTGTCCTCGATGCCGAGGCCGTCGACCTCGCCCAAGTCGATGACCTCGATGCGCGCCGCGGCGGCCTCGCGTCCGCTTCTGCGTCCGCCCTTGCGCCCGCTTTCGTCCTCGGAGCCGCCGCTCTTCGCGGCCCGCCGCCCGCGCGGTGCCTCGTCCGCATGCAGCATCGCGTCGATGCGCTCGATGTCCCGCTCGAGGTCGCGGTGCGTCGTGTCCATGTCCTGCCGTCCTCCCTGTCGTCCTGTGACGCTTGTACCCGTTTTGCCGCGCGCGTCCCATCGGTGCATGTGCAGCTTTGGCAGAGCCTGCGCGCACGCCCGCCCCGGCACCGCGCCGGGCGCTACAATTACCCAGCACACCCGGCGGAATGGTAACGGTCGCCGTTCGTTATGAAGGCGGGCGTCCCGTCGCGGTGGAGACCATCGTCATCTCCACGCAGCATGCACCCGAGATCGAGGACATGTCCGTCATCGAGGCCGACATGCGCGAGCACGTGATCTCACCCGTTATGGAGGCCGCTGGCATTCCGTGGGAGGGTGCGACCCTCTACGTGAACCCCACTGGCCGCTTCGTGGTGGGCGGCCCCATGGGTGACACCGGCCTCACCGGCCGCAGGATCATCGTCGACACCTACGGCGGCATGGGTCGCCACGGCGGCGGCGCTTTCTTTGGCAAGGACTGCACCAAGGTCGACCGTTCCGCCACGTACGCCGCCCGTTGGGTGGCCAAGAACGTGGTGGCCGCCGGTCTGGCCGAGCGCTGCGAGATTCTCGATGCGCCACCGCCTCTGCGAGGTGATGGCGTCGATGCTGCCGGCCTTCGAGGCGGGCCCGGGCTGCCCGGTGGAGGCCGACGAGACGCCCGTGCCCGACTCGCTTTCGGGCAACCACTCGAGGTCGGCGGGTTTTCCATGCTCCGCCCCGCACGCCGGCGCGGGGGCGACGGGGCCGCTGCCGGCGTGAGCTCGGACAAGGTCAGCGTGCTCACCATGGTCAACGCGAGGGGCGACGCGATGGCCGTGGCGGCCTGCCGCGGCAAGATGGGGGTCGCCGACGCCCGGCGCGCCATGGCGGGCTGCGCGCTGGAGGGGGCGGTGGTCTCCACCGACCGCCAGCGCGGCTATGTGCGCGCCCTGGCCGAGATGGGCGTGGCGGCCCACGAGAGGTTCGCCTCCTCCGGCCCGCGCGCCCCGCTCAACCGCGTCAACGCCCTGCACTCCGCGCTCAAGGCGTTCCTCGCCCGCTTCAGGGGCGTGTCCACCAGGCGCCTTCCCAACTACCTCGCGTGGTTCTACTGGGCGCGCGAGGCGCGCCGGGGCGGGGACGCCGCCTCGCTGCTGCGGGCGCAGATGGGGTCGGGGACATACCGGACGAGCTGGCGCGGGCCCTGGCGGCAGCCGTACCCGTTCCACCTGGAGATTTCCATGTCATAGGCGGGTTAACACAGCCTGATTCAATTTAAGCATTTGGGTCCCCCTCCTATTCCTCGCCGGCCCGGATGCGGCGATGGTGCTCCCGCACGGCGATGCGCGCAGCCTGCTGGCCCTCGATTGCCTGCTCGAGCTGGCGGCTGTAGTAGGTGAGGCCATCGTCGATGAGCGTGTAGTAGCCGAGCTCGGCTTCGGTGTATAGCGAGAGCGCGGCTTCGGGGTTGGGTTCGAGTTTGCCCTCGATGCCGTGCAGGAGGTAGTCGGCCATGTGGTGCGCTGCGCGCGCCGTGAGGGGCGGCTCGCCGGCATGCTTGTACGCGTTGACGTACATGCGCCAGGCGGTGAACTCGCTTTTGCGCACGCCCTTGCCGCTGGCGTAGAGGTCACCGAGCTTCCAGTAGCCCTCGGGGTTATTCGCCATAAGGGCGCCGAAGGCATAGCATTCGTACGCGCGGGCGTAGTCGCGATTCGTGCCGCGACCGTAGTAGTAGATGTAGCCGAGGTTGATGGCCGACTGTGCATCCCCGCGCGCCTTGCCGAGCTCGTAGAGATCGATAGCGATGGCGTAGTCTTCGGGCGACCCGTCGTTCGGCGCGTCGTGGTAGAAGTTCGCAAGGTTGCAGCAACAGCCGGCGTGCCCGCATGCCACACCGTGTTCGTACATGCGCATGATGAATTCGCGCAGCAGTGGATCGTCCTTAAGGCGCTCGTATGCCGGTATGTTTTCGAAGAAGCTTTCGCACATCTCGTCGAAATCTTCTTCTATGGCGTTGATGAAGGCCAGGTAGATGGTCTTCCACTCGTGGACGACGATGCGGTCGTGCAGGGGCGAGGTGTCATAGGAGTCTGCGATGAGCTCACTCCAGCGGTCGATCTCTTGCGCGGTAAGCTTCTTGCATTCCATGGTGTCTCCTTCCGTTGCGTTTGCCCGCGTGGACGCCGAGGCGGGCAAGCCGACTTTGCTTGCAGTGTACCCCTGTATGCCGAGCTTGCTGTCCATCGAGGTGGACGGGTGAAGGGGCGCCCCGGCGCAGGATGGTCCCCTCCACCCCTTTCCGCTCCTCCATCGGGCGCGGCGCGAGCTCGTCTTGCCGTTCCTTGCCATCTTCCTGCCGCAGACTGGGCACTTCGGTGAAGTCATGTGAAAACCTCGCAGGCCCGGGTGGTTTTCGGGACGCGAAAAGCATGCCCCACCTGCGGAGACGGGGGCGCTCCATACACACATTCTGTCCACCCTTGAAGTTCGGCGACCCCAACTTCAAGGGCATATTTCCATGGCTTTACCTGTGGGAATATGGCTGAAAGCTACACCTTTTTGTCCTATAGGCCGGTATTGCGTGGACTCCTTGCCGCTCGATGTTTCTGCATGAAAAGGCGCCCTGCAGGTCAGTGAACCTGTAGGGCGCCGTATGGAGCCTATAATCTCAGATGGCGAGAAGCGCCTCTTAGGCGAAGAACAGCTCGGAGAGGGTCATCGGGTCGACGTACTCGCCGTCCTTGTAGACGCGCATGTTGCCGGAGGCGATCTCGTCGATCAGGATGACGTTGCCGTCGGCGTCGTAGCCGAACTCGAACTTGATGTCGTAGAGGACGAGGCCCTTCTCGGCCAGGTCGTCGGCGACGATCTTGGTGATCTGCTTGGTCATCTCCTTGAGGGAGTCGTACTGCTCGGCGGTCATGACGCCCAGGTCGACGAGGCCGTCCTTGGTGACCAGCGGGTCGCCCAGCTCGTCGTTCTTGAAGGTGGTCTCGACGTAGGACGGCAGGTCGTCGCCCTCGTTACAGTACTGCTTATAGCGGCGGTAGAAGGAACCCACGGCCTTGTTGCGGCAGATGACCTCGAGGCCCTCGCCGAAGACCTTGGCGGGCAGGACCTCCATGGTGGTGTCGTCGAGATTGGCGGACACGTAGTGGGTCTTGATGCCGGCGGCGTTGATCTTCTCGAAGAAGTAGATGGACATGCGCAGGTTGACGTCGCCCACGCCCTCGATGGTGAGGCCGACGGAGTTCTCGCCCGGATCGAAGACGCCGTCCTTGCCAGTGCAATCGTCCTTGAACTTGAGCAGGTAATTGCCGTTGTCAAGGGCGAAAACGTCCTTGGTCTTGCCGGAATACACGAGTTCCTGGGTCATGGCGGTAGTCCTTTCATATGTAACGCCGCAAGCTTTGACGGTGAGAGTGTACAACATTGGCAAGGTGCCTAATAAGCTCACGTGCAAACCAGGTTTAATCTAACAAAAAGATTATCGCCGTCGCGTGCGTTCTACGTGGTCGAAGCCGAAGCCGGGGTGCATACGGGCATGGATGTAGCGGTTGGCACGCGGTCCGCGAGCGAGCCTCCGCGGCTTTGTTGCGTGTTCGGCACGCGTGTCCGAACGGGCCCCTATGGTTTGAGCCGTAAGCGACGGATCAACCGGGGAGGGCATGATATGGCGGTGGCGTACCAGCAACGGGCGTCGTTAGCGGGCACGTGCGGCATTCCGAACGAGGAGGACCGCGTGCGCGTGCGCGTGGACTACAGCATCGAGGGCGGATTGGTGACCGAGCGGTCGGTGAGGCCGCAGCGCATCCATTGGGCGGATGGGAGATCGTGGATCATCACCAGCATCTACGAGCACAGGGAGTTCGGCAGGCGATCGTTTGGAAACCTGTGCATTCGCTGGACGGTCTGCATCGCCGGGTGCCGGCGCGAGCTGTGGTGGGAGCACGGCGATTGGTTCGTGGAGAAATGCTCGGGTATCGCAGGGCGGCCGATGGCTCAGGGATAGCGCGCACGATTCTAGCCGATCGGGGGCTACAGCCGCGCCGCCTGCTCGCATACGCGCCGGGCGCACAGATGTGCGAGGTCGCCGAAATCCACCCGAGGATTGTGCAGGCGCTTGACCCAGGACGGGCATTCCATGAGGAGGTCCTGCCAGGAGAGCGAGATGGCGATTCGCAGGGTGCGGTCACCGAGGTCGGCGCGGGGATCGGCGCCGCTTATGGTCCGCGCGGAGGCGAGCGCCTGGTCGATGCCGAAGTCGGTGAGGTAGGTGGAAACGATGCGCTGCTCTATGGATTCGGTTGCGCCGCCGGGTGCGGACTGATCACAGCTCGATGTGGCCTGGGGTATCATGCGGTCTCCTCTCATGGCGCGATGCGCACGCATCGCCGATTATTCCTCGCATGACACCATCGTAGCGGTCGTCGGATCGGCATGAGTACGCTGCGGTGGACAGTGTCTTCATCATTGCCGCTGTCCATCTCGTGGTACGCCCGTGTCGGGACGCGAAGGTAGGCTGGATGCAGACGAAGACGAGGGAGGTACGATGTTCGAGGACGCCTTGCACGGTGGAGACGGCGGCGGACGCGGTCGGGGCCGGCTCGCATGCGATCGGGATTCGACCCGATGCGAGTGGGGCGACGGTGGTTGCGCGGGTCGTTGGGGAATCTCCGGCCAGCTGAGCGACAACGATTATTTCAGGATGGGCGCCGCCGTCGCGGTGGGCGAGCTGTACAGCGCGGGAGACTTGGGCGATCGGGCCGGGGCGGCCGACCGCGTGCGGAGCTTTTTGGGCAGCTTCGGCCTCTGCAGCATGGCGGACCTCGACGCGATCGGCCTGTTCGGCCCCTATCGCCACGATTTCGAGGACCTTCTGCCGTAGCGCCCGTCCCGCTCCGCCCGGGCACCCTATAATGGTGTACATCTTGGTACCCAGCGAAGGGACGCGCCATGGCGGTAGTTGTCGCGAGCAAGCTCAAGCTGCTCTATCTCGCCCGGTTGTTCGAAGAGGAGACCGACGACGAGCACGGGCTCACCGGCCCGCAGATCATCTCGAAGATGGCCGAGAAGGGCATCGATGTCGAGCGCAAGACGCTCTATCGGGATATCGAGTGCCTGCGGGCGTTCGGCTACAACATCATCAAGTACAACCGCCGGCCGGTCGAGTACGGGCTGGCGACGCGCGAGTTCCAGGAGGCCGAGCTCATGCTCCTGGCCGATGCGGTGCAATCGTCGCGCTTTCTCACCAAGAAGAAAAGCGATGCGCTGGTCAAGGCCGTGGGAAGGCTCGGCAGCTCCCATATGGCCCACGCGCTCAAGCGCCGCCTGCACGTGGAGGGGCGCATCAAATCGCAGAACGAGTCGGTGTACTACAACATCGACGGCATCCAGGACGCCATCGACGCCAAGCGAAAGGTCGAGTTCAAGTATTTCAAGTACAACGAGCGCAAGGAGAAGGTGTGGCAGCACGGTGGGGAATTCTATATCGAGACGCCCGTGCAGCTGATCTACGTCGACGATGAGTACTACCTGGTGGTCTGGAACGACAAGCACGGGGATTTCGCGACGTACCGCGTCGACCGCATGAAGTCGATCCGCGTGTCCGAGGAGGAGGCGACGCGAAACGAGCGCATCGCCTCGTTCAAGGTCGATGAGTACCGGCAGCGGGCGTTCGGCATGTACGCGGGCAAGACGGTCGACGTCACCTTGCGGGTGGCGGGCGCGGCGATGAGTACGGTGATCGACCGCTTCGGCAAGGACGTGCCGGTCGACGCGCAGGATGACGGGACGGCGCGCGTGAGCGTCCGCGTCATGGAGGCGCCGACGTTCTACGGATGGCTGGCGACGCTGGGAAGCCAGGTGGAGATCGAGGGGCCGCGCCGCGTGCGCGATGCGTACGCCGGGTACCTGCGGGGGATATTGGAGCGATACGAGGGCTGACGCGCGAACGCGGCACATTCGCCTTCGGTTCCGCGCTATATCGTCGCGGGCATCGTGGTCGCCATCGCGTCGCTACTTCATGCGGGCATCCAGCTCGCCGGCGAGCTCCTCGAGGGGGATGTCGTAGCGTTCCAGGGTGACGAGCAGGTGGTAGACCAGGTCGCCCGCCTCGTAGCGGATGTGCTCCCGGTCGCGGTCCTTGCATGCCATGATGACCTCGCTCGCCTCTTCGGCGAGCTTCTTGAGCAGCTCGTCTTCGACGTCGGCAAGCAGCCGCGCGGTGTAGCTTTCCTGTGGCGAGGCGTCGCGGCGACCGTGGATGGTCGCGGCGAGCTTCTCGAGCGTTTTGCCGATGTCTCCGGGTTGGACGTCTGACGTTCTGATGCCCATGGGATCCTCCTATGCGAGCGTGGTGAAAAAACAGGTGCGATTGCCGGTGTGGCAGGCGGGGCCGGGCGAGTCCACGAGGGCGAGCAGCGCGTCGGCGTCGCAGTCGGCGCGCAGTTCGAACACGCGCTGCGTATTGCCGCTGGTCGCTCCCTTGTTCCAAAGCTCTTGCCGGCTGCGGCTCCAAAACCAGGTGGTTCCCGTCTCGAGGGTGAGTCGCACCGACTCGCGGTTCATCCAGGCGACCATGAGGACCTCGCCCGTATCATGCTGCTGCACCACGCAGGTGATGAGGCCGCGGTCGTCGAAGTGCAGATCATCGATGTTCATCAGAAGTCCAATCTCACGGGAATGCCCTGGGAGGCCATGTATTCCTTGACCTCGCGTATCGAATAGGTGCCGAAGTGGAAGACGCTTGCGGCGAGTACGGCATCGGCCTCGCCTTCGAGCACGCCTGCAGCGAAATGCTCGAGTGACCCCACGCCGCCCGATGCGATGACGGGGATGGGCACCGCGCGTGCGACCGCGCGAGTGAGCGCGAGGTCGAACCCTTCTTTCGTGCCGTCTCGGTCCATGCTGGTGAGTAGGATCTCGCCTGCGCCGCGCCGCGCCGCCTCTTCCGCCCAGGCGACCGCGTCGATGCCCGTCGGCGTGCGGCCGCCGGCGAGGTAGACCTCCCAGCGGTCGGCTCCGGGGGCACCGGGCGCGCCCGTGCGCTTGGCGTCGATTGCCACCACGACGGCCTGGCTGCCGAAGGCGGTGGCGGCTTGCGTGATGAGGCCGGGGTCGCGCACGGCTGCAGAGTTGATCGAGACCTTATCGGCTCCCGCCGCGACCATGGCGCGCATGCCCGTCAGGTCGCGGAAACCGCCGCCCACGGTGTAGGGGATGGCGAGCTCGGCAGCCGCCTGCGCCGCCATGTCGATGGTGGTGGCGCGGTTGTCGCTCGTGGCCGTGATGTCGAGGAACACGACCTCGTCGGCGCCCTCTCGGTCGTAGGCTGCGGCGAGGTCGATGGGGTCGCCGGCGTCGCGCAGCGAGACGAAGTTCACACCCTTCACCACGCGGCCGTCGCGTACGTCGAGGCAGGGGATCACGCGCTTGGTAAGCATGGGCTACCTCCCGCTCGCGGCGGCAAGCGCCTGGTCGAGGGCGAAGGCCCCTTCGTACAGAGCACGCCCGGTGATGGCGCCCTCGATGACGCCGTCGCCCGCTGCGGCGAGGCTGCGTACATCATCGAGCGTCGAGATGCCCCCCGAGGCGACCACGGGAAATCCGGCGATGCGGGCGATGGCGCGGTAGGCATCGACGTCGATGCCCGTCTGCATGCCGTCGCGGGCGATGTCGGTGAACACGAGGTGCCTGAAGCCCAGCGCGGCAAGCTCGGAGACGACGTCGGCCGTGCTGCGCCCGATGCCGTCGCGCCAGCCGTTTACCTTGACCTGTCCGTCGCGCGCCGCGACGTCGGCTACGAGCAGCTCGCCGAATCCGCGTACCGCCTCCTCGGCAAACCCGGGCTCGGTAACCAGTACGGTGCCGAGGGCGATGCGGGCGGCACCGGCGCTGCCGAGCTCGTCGATGCGGGCGAGCGTGCGCACGCCGCCGCCGACGTCGACCGAGAGCCCGTCTATAGCGCAGATCGATCGAATCGCCTTCAGGTTGGCGCTGCGGGCGTCTTCGTCCTCTTCGAACGCGGCGGAGAGGTCGACGACATGGACCCAGCGCGCCCCGGCCTCGGAAAACGAATGCGCGACGGCGACGGGGTCGTCCGAATAGACCGTCATGCGGTTGCGGTCGCCCCGCTCGAGGCGAACGACCTTGCCATCGATGAGGTCGATAGCGGGAAATAAGATCACGGGAAACCTCCACGGTGGAATGCGGATGAAGCAGAGGAGAGCGCGGCGGCGTCGGCGTGGACCGGCGGTCGCGCGGGCGCGGCGCGGTGCGACGCGTGGCCCCGCGCCGCCACCCGGGGGCCTTACGAGCAGATGCGGACGAAGTTGCGCAGAATCGTCTGACCGTGCCCCGAAGACTTCTCGGGGTGGAACTGGCATCCGAATGCGTTGCCGCGCGCCACCACGGAGGCGAAGTTGCGCGCGTAGTGCGTGACGCCGGCGATGTCGCGTGCCTCCACGTCGCGCTCGAGCGCATAGGAGTGGGTGAAGTAGACGTTGGCGCCTTCGGCGAAGTTCTCGAGCAGGGGGCAGGCGCGACCGCGTTCGGTGAGATGCACCTGGTCCCAGCCCACATGAGGAATCTTGAGACGCGTCGATGCCAGGCGCGTGCAGCTGCCGGGGAGGATGCCGAGGCCACGCACCCAGCGCGCTCCGTCCGCCTCGAAGACGTCGCCTGCTTTCAGGCCGTCGCCGTGCGCTTCGGTGGCAGGCAGCACCGGGATATCCTCGGCGATGCCCTCCTCACCGCGCTCGCAGAGCAGCTGCAGCCCCAGGCAGATGCCTAGAAACGGCGTGCCCGCACCGTCGGCGACCGCCCGGGCCACCGCGGCCGCCTGGCCGCTTTCGGCCATGTAGGCGATCGCATCGTAAAACGATCCCACGCCTGGGAGCACGATGCCGTCGGCGTTCAGGATCTGCATGGGGTCATCGGAGGCGAACGCGTCGGCGCCCGCGCGCGCGAGCCCGCGCACCACGCTGGAGAGGTTTCCCTTGTGGTAGTCGACTACCACGATGCTCGGCTTTCTCATGCGTCTCTCCTACAAGGAGCCCTTGGTGGAGGGCACGCCGCTCACGCGTGGATCGATCTCGCAGGCGCGGCGCATCGCGCGACCCGTCGCCTTGAACGCCGCCTCGATAATGTGGTGCGAATTCGCTCCGGCGAGTTCGCGCACGTGCAGGGTGACGCCCGCATCGCGCGCGAAGGCGTAGAGGAACTCGACGGCGAGCTCGGTGTCGAACGAGCCCACGCGTTCGGTCGGCAGCGGCAGATCGCAGTATGCCTGGCCGCGCCCCGAGATATCCACGGCGGCCTGCACGAGCGTCTCGTCCATGGGGACGCAGGCATCGGCGAAGCGCGTGATGCCCGACTTGTTACCCAGGGCGCGCGCGAAGGCGCGGCCCAGCACGATGCCGGTGTCCTCGACCGTGTGATGCGCATCGACCTCGACGTCGCCCGTCGCCGAGACGGCGAGGTCGAATAGACCGTGGCGGCCGAAGGCGTCGAGCATGTGGTCGAAGAACGGCACGCCGGTATCGATGGAGCAGGAACCCGTGCCGTCCAAGTCGATCGTGATGGCGATATCGGTCTCGCCGGTGGTGCGGGCGACGGTAGCGGTTCGAGGGGCGTTGCTCGGGACGGGCGCGCCCTGCGGGCATGCGGATGCGGTGGTCATAGCCATCAGGTCTCCTATCTTTAGGTCGTTGCATCTGAGAGCCGAATACCGGATGCTTTGATG
>CAUWGM010000011.1:0-54316 GCA_963558435.1 uncultured Collinsella sp. | reverse complement strand
CCCGAGGGTTACACCCTAAGAGCAAACCACCCCTTTTAGGGGTGGTTCTGATTTTTTGGTCTGTGGGCTGGCGCTCCTGAGGCCTGGATTTCAGACCGGCGCTTCTCGCATAAGCCGAACAACGTCAAGCGACAAATGGCCCTGCTCGATTTGCTATCTCATGGTGGGTGCGGCGGCTCGCCGGTCATGGCGCGAAGGCGCGTGCGGAGATGCTTGCGCGTGCCCCGGGTCACCGCCGCGGGACGATGGTGACCGCAGCCCCGCTAGTCCCCGCGTTTGCGTGCCCCGGGTCACCGCCGCGGGACGATGGTGACCGCAGCCCTCGCGCTGCCTGATAGCTCCGGATGCCGATGGCGCCGATGCATGCGATACTAGGATTTCAGGCAGATTCAGGATCCAGCCCGTCCCTAGAAGGCGGCTGCGCATTTCGTTGCTGCCAACGATGCTGTCGTCCGCCATGCGCGGAGTTCTGCCGCATGCAGAGATGACCGGGGGGGGATGGGTATGAGTATGGGTATGCCGACAAAGTTCGACTATTCTTTCGGCAGGTCGTTGCGGCGCGGCGCCGGCAAGATCGGGCGCCTCATCGATGTCGCGTTCGGTGTCATGGGCTTCGCTTGGACCTGTTCGTTTTGCATGGAGCCCCGCGTCGACGATTGGGGTAACGTGACCCCGCCGTTCATCGAGACAGACGGTTTGCTTGCGTCGATCGGCCTATCGCTCTTTGGCGGCTGGGCGATGCTCATGCTTGCGTTCGTCTGGCACTCCGGCGTCATCTATCTGCGCCACATGTGGAAAAGCACCGCAGGCCGTGCCGCAATTTTCATCTTCACCCTGCCCATGGTTTTTGTCCTGCTGAGCGGCAACATCCTCGTGTTCCTGCTGCTGGCGGTAGCCTATCCAGCGCTTGCCAGATGGATCATGCCGCTCGTGGGGCTGCTCACCGGATGGCTGTTCGGCCAGGGGGACCCTTCGGATGCCGCTGCGGGGTCTCTGGACGAGGACGCTGGCGAATAGTAAGGCGCGACCTTAGGCGTTCTCGGCGCCCTCGCTGGCTCCATATCGGTTGTTCCACCGTGCGCCGAGGGCGAACAGGCCGATTCCCGCGGCGATGACGAGCGCTCTTGCCGCGGGCGATTGGAACAGCATAGAGCGCAGGCTTGCGGGCAGAAACGGCCCGAGGAGCGCGTCGAAGGCGTAGGTCAAGTCGAGGATGCCGAATGCTGCGACCACGATGCCCGCCATCATGAATGGTGTGGCGACGCCTTGCTTGATCCGCTCGGCCGTCCAGACGGGTGCGTCGGGTGCGAGGAAGTTGCGCTTAATCCATGGCCGTAAAACGATGAGTAGGAGTCCAGAGGCAGCAAGGGAAATCGCGCCATTGGTTACGATGGTGTGCTTGATGTAGTCCGCGGGGGTGTGGTCCGCATCATCGACGACATACGAACCGTCGGCAACGGTAAACACCTTCTTATCAACCGGGGCTGCACGGAGAACAACCTCTTCCGCGTCGCTATGAGACGAGTATTTTTGTTTGTCCGTCCATTTGTATTCGCTTTCATCGTCAGATTTATAGACCACCATGTACTTAGTGAACGTGCGTGTGCGTCCGCTATAGCGGAAATGCTCCCTGTCCGTCTCGCTCTCGATATCGTAGGGGACGAAGCTGTGCACGCCCGTGTCCGTGTACGCTTCTAGGGGATGAAGGTCCGCGATGAGGCCTAGGGGGCGGACGGCGAGGACGACCAAGAAGATGGCCGCAAGGCCCACCAGGGCGTTGGGCATGCTGCGATGAGAAGCGCTTTTCATGTTTTCCTCTGATCCACCGGAGTCTCGTTTCTTTCGCGCGATTTGCAAGATAATACATGTCAGCGCGTTGTTGTGCAAACTTATCTGCTTGGCGGCACGCCCCGCCGCACGCCGGATTGTCGCCTCTGCAGCGCCTCCCCGGGCATGCCCCCGCCGTGCTCCGCGAAGCGCGCGCGGGGGCATGCCCGGGGAGGCGCGCTACCGCTCGGCGAAAAATATAGCCCTATAGGAAACATAGGCTGGCGTTTTGCATGGATGGATGTATTATTGTTCAGAATGGCACAAAGACCGGGTGATTGAGGGGTCCCTATGGCTTTGTTAGGCATCTTATTTGCGATTCCGCTCGCAATTTCCGTGCTCATGCTGGTATTTCGCAAGGATAGGCAGCGCGATCCCATCGCGATCGCGGGAGCGGCGACTACGGCGCTCGCGTCGGTAGCGGTGGGTGCGACCTACATGAACGCGCCGCAGTTCTTCGAGATACCGCATGTGCTCTCCGTGACGGGCAACTATCTGGCCGTGTTCATCGACCTGTTGCTGTGCGTCGTGGTGCTCCTCTACGCCGTGCGATGGCGCAACGGCTTCGCGATGGCCTTGGGCACGGTGCAGATGATCGCCTCCGTGTGGTGCGGATCGCTTGCCCTGTCGCCCGGGGATGCCTTCGCTGCTCCACTCTACATCGACAACCTCTCCGTGATCATGGTGCTCATCGTAGGCATCGTGGGCAGCGTGATCTGCGTATACGCGCTGGGGTACATGAAGGATTTCCAGCACCATGAGGACGAGGCGGCGCGCCGCGAGGGCCGCGAGCCGGTCGATCGCCGTCATCAGTTCCTGGCGCTCATGTTCCTGTTTCTCGCCGCGATGTTCGTCATCGTCTTGTCCGACAACATGGACTGGATCTTGGCCGGCTGGGAGATCACCACGGTCTGCTCCTTCCTCATGATCGGCTACACGCGCACGCCCGAGGCGAGGAAGAGCGCGCTGCTGCAAATCAATCTCAACATGGTGGGCGGCCTTGCCTTCCACTTCGCCGTCATCTACCTGCATGAGTTGCACATCCCGCTGTCGCTCAACCTCATGCCCCATATCGCCCAGAGCGTCGACTCGTGGGCGCTCGTGATCCCGCTCATGCTTCTCTCGGTGGCGGGTCTCACCAAGGCTGCGCAGATGCCGTTCCACAAATGGCTACTCGGCGCCATGGTCGCTCCGACGCCCACCAGCGCCCTGCTGCATTCGTCCACCATGGTGAAGGCCGGTGTGTTCCTGCTGGTCAAGCTGGCGCCGCTATACCTGGTCTATCCCGTGGCGTCGTTCATGGTGGTGGGCGTCGGCGGCATCACGTTCGTGCTTTGCAGCTTCATGGCCATCTCCCAGAGCAACGCCAAGCGCGTGCTGGCCTATTCCACCATCGCCAACCTGGGGCTCATCTCGGCGTGCGCCGGCGTTGGAACCTCCGAGGCGGTATGGGCGGCCATCTTCCTCATCATCTTCCACACGGTGTCGAAGTCGCTGCTGTTCCTGTGCGTGGGAACGGTGGAGCACCGTATCGGCAGCCGCAACATCGAGGATATGGACGGCCTCTTCGCGCGCCTGCCACGGCTCACTCGCCTGATGATGCTGGGCATCATGGGCATGTTCGTGGCGCCGTTCGGCATGCTCATCTCCAAATGGGCGACGCTCGTCTCGTTTGCCGAGACGGGCAACGTGGTCTTCTTGATCTTCCTGGCGTTCGGCTCGGCGGCGACGTTCTTCTTCTGGGCGAAGTGGCTCGGCAAGCTCTCGGGCGTTCCGCAGAAGGCGAGCAACGCCGAGGGCGGCGTGCATCGAACCGAATGGGCGGCCGTGGGGACCATCGCGGGACTGCTCATCGCATGCTGCGTGCTGCTCCCGGTGATCTCGCAGACCGTGATTGGCCCGTATCTCCAGGGTGCCTACGGTATGGTGCCGCGGCTCATCGATGTCGATAACCTGGTCATCATGGTCGCCATCGTGCTCTTCATCGCGATCGTCCTGTTCACGCCGTGGGGTCGCGCCACCAAGAAGAAGCGCGTAGCCGTCTACCTGGGCGGAACCTGCACCGATCCGGATGGACGCCAGTACCATGGCTCCATGGGCCGCACGATGACGTCGTCGAAGCGCAATTGGTATCTCGAAGGCATATTCGGCGAGCGCCGTCTCTCGCCCGTGGGCATCGTGGTGTGCGCGTCGCTCATGCTGATGTGCTTCGCCGCCTGCTTCATCTTCGACCTGAACTTCCTCACGGGCGGGTCGTTCTACAACGACCGCGAGGTCCTGCTGGTCGGCCCCGGTCTGCCGGGCATCCTGCTGGGCATTGCGGCGTTTTCGGTGCTGGCACCCGTTGCGGGCTGCCTGCTGGACGGTCTCGACCGCAAGGTGTCCGCCCGCATGCAGGGACGCGTGGGGCCGCGCCTGCTGCAACCCTACTATGATGTCCGCAAGCTGCTGATGAAGGAGCAGGCGAGCGTGAACGCGGTCGATGAGGCCTACGTGACCTGCGCGCTCGTGTTCTGCGCGATCGCGGGCGGCATGTTCGTCTCCGGCTCGAATCTATTGATGTGCGTGTTCCTCGTCACGCTGGCGACGCTCTTCGTCATCATCGCGGGCTACTCCGCGCGCTCTCCGTACGCCGATACCGGCGCCGACCGCGAGTGCCTGCAGGTGATGAGCTACGAGCCCATGCTGCTCATCATGACCGTGGGCTTCTTCACCGCCACCCAGAGCTTCGACGTGGCCCAGCTGTCCCACCTGGATGCGCCCATCATCGTCTCGCTCGTCCCCATCTTCCTCGGCCTGCTGTTCATCCTCACCATCAAGCTGCGCAAGTCGCCGTTCGACCTGTCCTACAGCCACCATGCGCACCAGGAGCTCGTGAAGGGCATCGCGACCGAGATGAGCGGGCGGACGCTGGCGAAGATCGAGATCCTGCATTGGTGCGAGAGCGTGCTCTTCCTCATGTGGGTGGGAATGTTCTTCGTATGGGATGCTCCGCTCTCGGGGCTGCTCGCGCTCGCCATGGTGGCACTAACCTGGTTTTTCGAGGTGTGGATCGACAACAACTTCGCGCGCGTCAAATGGCAGGCCTGCTTGAAGTCCGCCTGGCTGGTCGCGCTGGTCATGGGCGTGGTGAACCTCTTCTACGTGCTCATCACGCCGTTTATCTAAGGGAGGCGCAATATGGGATATTCATCCAAGTCGCCATGGCTGATTCACTATGACGGTTCGAGCTGCAACGGCTGCGATATCGAGGTGCTGGACTCTCTCACGCCGCGCTATGACATCGAGCGCTTCGGCATCATCAATACCGGCAACCCGAAGCATGCCGACATCTTTCTGGTGACGGGATCGGTGAACCATCAGAACATCAACGTGGTGAAGCACATCTACGACCAGATGCTCGAACCCAAGGTCGTGGTGGCGTGCGGCGCGTGCGCGTGCACCGGCGGCGTGTTCCGCGAGTGCTACAACGTGCTGGGCGGGGTGGATAAGGCCATCCCGGTCGATGTCTACGCGCCCGGATGCGCCGTGCGCCCCGAGACCATCATCGATGCCGTGCTCCAGGGCGTGGCGATCTTGGATGAGAAGGCCGAGCGGATGCGCCGCGGCCTGCCGCCGGTGCCGCCCGAGGAGGCGCCCGCGCCGGGCGCCGAGGATGCGCCGGCAACCGCGACGAGCGCCGCGCCGGGGGAGCCCGCGGGCGCCGGCGCCGCCGCACAGAGGAAGGATGCCTAGATGTACACCACGAGCTTCGTAGAGATCGCTCTTTCCGAGCTGCTGATGCGCGTGCAGACGCTCAAGCACGACGGCGTCCGGTTCGTGCAGATGTGCGCGGAGAAGAACGCGCAGGACGATATCGACCTGGTCTACACCTTCTATGACGAGAATATCGAGGCGGCGGTGAACCTGATCGTGCCCATCGCCCCCGGCGACAAGGTACCGTCCATCCAGGAGCTGTATTTCGCCGCGTTCTCATATGAGAACGAGACGCACGACCTGTACGGGGTGCGCTTCGCGAACATGAAGCTCGACTTCGGTGGGCACTTCTTCAATCTGGCCGAAACCGCGCCCATGACGGTGATCTCGCCCGAGCAGCGGGCGGCGCGCGAGAAGGCTGCGAAGCTCAAAGCGGCCCAGGAGGCGAAGGCCGCGAAGGCTGCCGCCGCCCGTCGCGAGGCCGCGGAGGCCGCTGCCGCGGATCGCGCTCTGAACACGTCCGCGGCCGAAGCCGATGCCGCCGCCGTGGCGGCGGTGAACGCGGCGGCCCCGGCGGCGAGGGCGGCTGCCCCGGCGTCCGTGCAGGGCGATGCCCCGGCGAAGCCCGCGTCCGCAACGGCTGAGGACCGCGCTGCGAAGATGGAGGCGAAGCTCGCCGCCATGGATCCCGAGAAGGCCGCGAAGATCCGCGCGGCGCTTGCGGCAAAGGGCGTGAAGACCGCGGCGGCGGGTGCCCCGGCTGCTGGCGATTCGGCCGATAAGACGATCAAGGAGGGCGAGTAGGCATGGCGACCCGCACCATTCTTCCCTTTGGACCCCAGCACCCTGTGCTGCCCGAGCCCGTTCACCTCGACCTGGTGGTGGAGGACGAGCACGTCGTCGAGGCGATTCCGCAGATCGGCTTCGTGCACCGCGGGTTGGAGAAGCTCGTTGAGAAGCGCGACTACAACCAGTTCATCTACGTCGCGGAGCGCGTATGCGGCATCTGCAGCTTCGGTCACGGCTACGGCTACGCGAGCGCGACCGAGCGCCTGCTGGGCATCGAGATCCCGCGACGCGCCGAGTATCTGCGATCCATCCTGCAGGAGCTTTCCCGCATCCACTCGCATCTGCTGTGGCTCGGCCTGCTTGCCGATGCCTTCGGCTTCGAGAGCCTGTTCAACCATTGCTGGCGCCTGCGCGAGACCATCCTCGATATCTTCCAGGAGACCTGCGGAGGGCGCATCATCCTGTCCATCTGCATGGTGGGCGGCATGTCGCATGACATCGACGACGCGCTGCTGCGTCGCGTGTGCGAGAAGCTCGACGAGCTCAAGGTGGAGTACCGCGACGTGGTGAACACCATGCTGCATGACGATTCGGTGCGCAGCCGCCTGTGCGGCGTGGGCTGCATCAGTTTCGAGGATGCGCTCGACCTCTCGATGGTAGGTCCCTTCGCGAAGGGGTCCGGCGTCGAGCACGACATGCGCACGACTGGTTTCGGCGCGTATGGCGACCTGGAGCACTTCGAACCCATCATCGCCACCGAAGGGGATTGCTATGCGCGCTGCAAGGTGCGCTGCGAGGAGGTCTACCAGTCCATCGACATCGTCAAGGAGCTCGTGGCGAAGATTCCGCATGACGGCGTCGGCGAGGCGCCGCTTGCGAAGGTGAAGCCGGGCGAGGGGTCGCGCGCCCACGTGCTGATCGAGCAGCCGCGCGGCGAGGCGTTCTACTACGTCGCCGGCAACGGCACCAAGTATCTCGAGCGGTTCCGCCTGCGCACGCCGACGTCCCAGAATCTGGGCGGCATGGTGCGCGCGCTGCAGGGCGTGGAGCTGGCCGACGTGCCCATGATCATCCTCACCATCGACCCTTGCATCAGCTGCACGGAAAGGTAGGTAGCAATGGGTGGATTCAAACTGGGCAGGCTGACCCTGCGTTCGCTGTTCCGCAAGCCGGCGACCGTCCAATATCCCGTCGAGCAGCCGGAAAGCTATCCGGCGCTGCGCGGCCACGTGTTGAACGACATCGACGAATGCATCCTATGCGGTTTGTGCGCCCGCTCCTGTCCCGTGCAGGCGCTGGCGGTGAACCGCAAGGAGGGCACGTGGTCGATCAATCCGTACCGCTGCATCCAATGCGCGTATTGCGTGAGCGAGTGCCCGAAGGACTGCCTCTCGATGTCGACGGAGCGCCCGACGGCGAGCGCCAAGGTGGAGACGGTCGTCGTGCATAAGGAGACCGAGCCGAAGCCCGCGGGGGCGGGCGACCGCTAGAACCTACCCTGCGGCGATGGGCGGCGGTGCCTTGTTTCCGTACCAGTTGCTTGCATTGGAGCGCGCTCCAGGTCGTACGATGAGGATTCGAATATGACGCTCGTCTGAAAGGAAGAGGGCCCATGGCCGATACCGCCGCTCCCGCCAAGGTGTACTTCACCAATCTGCGCTCACATGGTCGCGAGAGCCAGCTCGACAAACTCAAGCGACTCATCCGCCGCGCCGGCATCGAGCAGATCGATTTCGAGAACAAGTTCGTCGCCATCAAGATTCACTTCGGCGAGCTGGGCAACCTATCCTTCCTGCGTCCCAACTACGCGCGCGCCGTCGCCGACGTGGTGAAGGAGCTGGGCGGTATGCCCTTCCTCACCGACTGCAACACGCTGTACGTGGGCAGCCGCAAGAACGCGCTCGAGCACATCGACTGCGCCTACCAGAACGGCTTCACACCCTATGCGACCGGCTGCCAGGTCATCATCGCCGACGGCCTCAAGGGCACGGACGAGACGCTCGTCCCGGTGAAGGGCGGCGAGTACGTGCAGGAGGCCAAGATCGGCCACGCGCTCATGGATGCCGACATCGTGATCTCGCTCACCCATTTCAAGGGGCATGAGCAGGCCGGCTTCGGTGGCTGCATGAAGAACCTCGGCATGGGCGGCGGCAGCCGTGCGGGCAAGATGGAACAGCATGCGGCAGGCAAGCCGAGCGTCGACGAGGCAAGATGCATCGGATGCCGCGCTTGCGAGCGCATCTGCGCGCACGGTGCGGTGAGCTTCCCGAGCACGCGCGAGCGCACGCTCAAGAACGGCCGCGTGGTCGAGTCGCCCGTGGCGCGCATCGACCATGAGCGCTGCCTGGGCTGCGGCCGCTGCATCGGCGCGTGCAACCAAGACGCCATCGAGCCCGATTACGATGCCGCCGCCGACGTGCTCAACTATAAGATCGCCGAGTACACGCAGGCTATCGTGCAGGACCGCCCGAGCTTTCACATCTCGCTCGCCATCGATGTGAGCCCCAACTGCGACTGCCACGCGGAGAACGACACGCCCATCGTGCCCGATATCGGCATGTTCGCGAGCTTCGACCCGGTCGCCATCGACCAGGCGTGCATCGATGCGGCGCTTGCCATGCCGGCGATGCCGAACACCGAGCTCACCGAGATGCGCGCCAAGCTCGAGGCGGGCGACGGTGTGCCGGAGCGCTGCGAGCACGATCACTTCAACATGACGCATCCGGACACCAACTGGCGCTCGATGATCGAGCACGGCGTGAAGATCGGCCTGGGTACCAACGAGTACGAGCTGATCGAAGTCAAATAGGCGGTTCGTGCGGCCCACGGCTTGTTGGAGCGCGCTGCGGGCCGTCGTTTTCAAGCATTCCGCGTTCCTTGGATAGAAAACGCAGCCGTCCCCTGGCTCGAAAACACGGAAATACACGGTTTTTCCCCAGCACGTCAAGTAGCGCTAAAATGGCACGTGCTCTACCTGGTGTTTTTCACGAGAAAAGTGCTGTGTACTCGACCCCTCGGCGTTAAATCGTGCATTTCCGTCTTTTTCTTCAAGCGAGTTGCGCGGAACGCGGCGCATGGAGTTGCCTTCGGGCTTCAAGCGTATAAGGACCCGGTAGCGAACGTGGAAGCGTAGGCGCAGAAACGGTGCACCTTTCTGCGTTTTTATCCAATTCTGCTATAGTATGCAAAAACGTTTTTGGAGGAATCTCAGCATACATGCCAGACACGAGTGACAGTTCGAAGCCGCGGAAAGCGTCCGCGGCGCCCCACGAAGCCCCTTCCGGGTCCGTTGATGCGGACGCGGTCTGTCCTGATGGCTGCATAGATTCACAAGAGCATGTCACAACTTCATCTATATCGGAGGATGCGCGGGCGAACGTCGTCGAGGCGCAGCATGCGAGCGCGCCTGTCCTGTCGCGCCCCGCGGATGACGTCCTGGGGGACGCGCGCGCCCTGATCGACGCGGCCCGCGAGGGCGGTGCCGCCGACGAGGCGCTTGCAGCTGCGGAGCGCGCCGCCGCCGCGGCGGCGGCCAAAGCCGCCAAGCGCGCCGCGCAGCGCGCCCTCGAGAAGGCGAGGGCCGCCGACTCCATTCCCCGCTACACCCTGGGTGAAGAGATCTTCAACGCCGTGAGCCACGGCGTGGGCGTGCTGCTGGGCATCGCCGCGCTGGTGCTGCTCATCGTGAAGGCCGCGGTATCCGGCGGGCACCCCGCCGCGCTCGCCGCGGGCATCATCTACGGCGTGACCATCATCTTGGAATACCTGTTTTCCACGCTGTACCATGCGATTCCCGCACGCGGAGCCAAGCGCGTGTTCCGCATCTTCGACCATAGCTGCATCTACCTGCTCATCGCTGGCACCTATACGCCGTTTCTGCTGGTGACGCTCGCCGATTACGACGGGTTCGCCCTGTGCGTCGTCATGTGGGTCCTCGCCGCCGCCGGCATCCTGTTCGAGCTCATCGGCCAGGAGCGCCAGCCGCGCTGGGTGACCATCCTCATCTACCTCGTCATGGGGTGGATGGTGGTCTTCCGCCTGCCGCAGCTGCTGGGAGCGCTCGACCCCGTCGGCATCGGCTTGCTGCTCGCCGGCGGCCTGTGCTACACGGTAGGCACCGCGTTCTATGCGGCGAAGGGCATCCGCTACATGCACAGCGTCTGGCACCTGTGGGTGCTGGCGGGCAGCGTGTGCCAGTTCATGGCGGTGATCCTCTTCGTGATCTAGTTCTCGTCGCCTGTGACATCGCACTTTGGTTCCACCCATCCATCTTGGAGGTTTAACGCGTCCCCATGGACATAACCATCAGCATCATCACCACGGTCGTCCTCACCGTCGTCAACGGCTTCTTCTCGATGTCGGAGATGGCGCTCACCACCGCCAAGCGCGCGGTCCTCGACCATGAGGCGGAGGAGGGCGACCGCCGCGCGAGGCGTGCGTCCGAGCTCGCGTCCGATTCGGGCAACTTCCTGGCAACCATCCAGGTCGCCATCACGCTCGTCGGCTTCGCGTCGTCCGCCGTGGCATCGACGAACCTGTCCGACCCGCTGGCGTCGTGGCTGTCGAGCTTCGGCATCGAGCCGCTGTCGATGATCGCGCCGGCCCTCGCCCCCGTGCTCATCACGCTCGCGGTGTCCTACCTCTCCATCGTGGTGGGCGAGCTCGTGCCCAAGCGCATCGCGCTGGCCGACGCCGAGGGCATGGCGAAGCGCGTGGCGCAGCCGCTCACGGTGTTCCAGAAGATCGCGCGCCCGCTCGTGTGGTTTACCCAGGCCTCTGCGAACGGTCTGGCCCGCCTCATGCGCATCAAGAGCGGCGATGACCGCCAGAACGTCTCCGAAGAGGAGATCAAGTACATGATCAACGAGCAGGAGACGCTGCTCGACGAGGAGAAGCGCATCATCCACGAGGTGATGGACCTGGGCGACGCGGTGGCCCGCGAGGTCATGGTGCCGCGCGTCGACGTGACGATGGTCGAGGACGACCAGACGGTTGCCGAGGTGCTGGCCCTCATGCGCCAGACGGGTATCTCGCGCATGCCCGTCTACCACGAGGATCCCGATAACATCATCGGCATCGCGCATATCAAGGACTTCATCGGCCTGGCACTGGACGGCAAGGCCGATGAGATGGCCTCCGAGAACCTGCGCGACGCCGCGTTCGTGCCCGACACCAAGGACATCCTGCCGTTGCTTTCCGAGATGCAGACCGCTCACGACCAGATCGTGGTGGTCGTGGACGAGTACGGCGGGACCGCCGGCATCATCACGGTCGAGGACATCGTCGAGGAGATCGTGGGCGAGATCGAGGACGAATTCGATCCCGATAACAAGTACCTCACGCGCCTGTCGAAGCGCGAGTGGCTGGTCGACGGCCGCTTCTCGTGCGATGATGCGGTGGAGCTGGGCTGGCCCATCGAGGAAAGCGACGATTACGAGACGATCGCCGGCTGGATCCTCGATCTGTGCGACTCCGTGCCCGATATCGGCGAGGTGTTCGAGGTTGATGGGTACAAGTTCAAGGTGCAGTCCATGCGGGGCCAGCGCATCTCGCTGATTCGCGTGACGGCGCCGGTGGAAACGAAGGCGCCCGAGGAACCCGCGGACGAAGAGGATGCGAAGCATCCGTCGTTGCGCATGGGGAAGCACGAGGACGAGTAGACTTCTTGCAGGCTGAGGCGCTGCGAGCAGGAAGGGGACAACGGCCATGGCAGAGCTGTTCAACATCATCAAGATCTCGGTTGGAGCAGACAAGCTCACCGCTCGCGTTCAGGTGAACCCCGGCATGCCGGTGCGCACCTGCGAGGCTATCGAGGCCACGGCGCGCGTGTACTACCTCGCTCCCGCCATCGCCATGCATACGTGCCTGGGCGATGCCGGCGAGCACTTCCAGGATTGCATGAGCGATACCGAGGTCGCGCACCTGCTCGAGCATCTCACGGTCGAGATCATGAACGAGACGGGGCTCGCCGGCGACATCGTGAGCGGCCGCACGCACGCGGTCCCCGGTGACGACCGGCTCTTCGACATCGACCTGTCCTGCCCCGATGACGCGCTCACCGTGGGATCGCTGTCGTCCGCCACGTTCATGATGGACTGGGCGTTTCTGTATGGCGACCGGCCCGCGCCCGACTTTCCCGGCACCGTGGCGGCCCTGCGTCATCTCATGCTGAAGCTGCGCGGCGAGGACGAGGAGACGGGGCGGCACGCGCCCGACCCGCAGATGCTCGATACCGCGTATGAAGAGGGGCAGGCGCGCGCCACCATGAACGAGATGGGTGCGAGCGTGCTGTTCGGAGGCGCTGCCGCCGATGGCGTCGAATATGGCGATTCTGAAGCGGACGCATCGGACGATCCGGGCGCGACCATGATGATGCCTCCGATCAACGACTAGACCGCCGTCGCCGCAACGCGCGTCGTCCCCGCCACTGCCGTGGGAGCCGGGATGTGCATGTCCGCTGGCGGTTGCGCCGCAACGCGCGGCGGGCGCTCGAGGACGCGCGCTCCGAAACGTTTGATAGCGGGTGTTTTGCGTCCAGCTGGGTATAATGGTTCATCAACAAGGTCGAATCATGACTTGTGGAAGGATATCGATATGGGTAAAGGTCTTGCTTTTGTAACGGGTGCCGCTCTGGGAGCCGCCGCGGGGACGATCATCGGTTTGCTGGTCGCTCCGCGCTCGGGCGCCGAGACGCGCGCCATGGCAGCGGACATGGTGAACGATGCCTGGGATTCCGCGCGTGATATGTATGAGCAGGGCGTCGACCAGGCCCGCGCCGCAGCGACCGATTTCGGCCCCATGATGGATGCCAAGACCGATGAGCTCCGCGCCAAGGTCGACCTCGCGCGCGAGCGCATGGACCAGCTTCGCGAGTCCCTCAACGATGCGATCGCAGGCGGCAACGTGACGCCCGCCGCCGATGTCGTGGTCGAGAGCTCCGTTGCCGAGGGTCCCGTCGAGGCATAGATGCGCGTAGCAGATTTCCAAGGCGCTCGCGTCTATCGCCTGCTGCCCGAGGGCCAGCGGACGAAGAAGGACGGAACCCCGAAGGATCCCAAGAGGCTCGGCAAGGTCCATCTTCCCGTGTTCACGCCGGACGGCCGCACCGTGGTGGGCTTCATGGTGAAGCTCCCCGATATCGCCGGCATGATCAAGCAGGAAGACCGCTTCGTCGCGCTCGATGCGCTCGACGTGCGCGACGGGCAGCTGGTCGTCGCCGATATGCGCGAATCCTATGATGCCCCGGCGGCGAAGCGGCTGGGCGTCGATCTGGATGCATGCATCATCTGGACGGGCATGGACGTCGTGACCAAGGCGGGCGAGAAGCTCGGCTACTGCGCCGATGTGACCTGTCATCCTCGCACCGGCGCCGTGCAGGAGTTCCTCATCACGCCGGGAGCGGCGTCGAGCGCCCTGATCGGCCACATAACCATGCCGGTCGACATGCTGGTCGGCTATAAGCGCGGAGCCATGGTCGTCGCCGACGAGGCGGCGGCGCTGGAGTTCTCGGGCGGCGCGGCGGCCAAGGCGGCCGAGGCGTCCGTCAAGGTGAGCGAGGGCGTCAAGAAGGGTGCCAAGACGCTCGACGAGAAGGGTTCCGAAGCCGTGACCAAGGGGAGCCGCGCGCTCGGCGAGCGCATCGGGAAAACCGGCGAGGCCTTCAAGGGCTTCTCCGATGAGTACCACAAGGCCGCGGGCACGCCGGCCAAGAAGAAGGGCGCTACCGCGAAGACATCGGGCTCAGGCGCCGGCGCCAAGAAGAAGACCGCTCCGGCGCAGGGCTCGGCCGCCCGCGCGGTTGGCAAGCAGCTCGGAAAGACGACGGGCATGTTCCAGGCGTTTGCGAGCGAGTTCAAGAAAGCGTCGGGGTCGTCGGGTAAGAAGTAGCGCGAGACTCCCGAATCGGATCGACCGCCGCGTGCGGCGGCGGGGGATAAGGAGAACCGTTGCCTTACTACACCACCTCCCACTCCACAAAGAAGCGGCCGACGTATCGCAAGGGACCGTCGGACCATCTTCCCAGCGCCCATAAACGCCGCCCGCGCAAGCCCGGTGCCCAGTACCTGCGCCATTCGCAGGGATTCGGGCGTCGGAGCTCGCGCCAGATGAATAAGCGCCGTCCTGCGAACTCGCGCCGGCCTTATGCCTTCATCGCCGTGGGCTGCGCGCTGCTGTTCTTTATCGCGAGCCTCATCTGGTATGCCAACCGCAGCGTCGATATCACGCTGAACGGCGATACCGTCAAGGCGCGCATCAATTCCTCGTTGGAGCAGCTCATTACCGACCAGGGCCTCGAGCCCACGCCGGGCAAGCTGCTGGCGGTCGATGATTCCGTGCTGGACAAGCGCGGGGGCGAGCGGGTTTCCGTCAAGCTGAACGGGAAGCAGGTCGACGACGACAAGCTCATCGACACGAGGCTGCAGGAGCACGACGAGGTCGAGGTGGCGAACGGCCGCGATGAATACGAGCCCCATGAGGTGCAGGCGACCACGATCGCGCCTCAGTTGGTCGTCAAAGGAAGCGGTGCGATCGAATACGTGACGACCTGGGGCGTCCCCGGCCGCAGCGAGGTCTGGACGGGCAAGACGTCGGGCAAGACCCAAGACCGCGGCGTCCTCAAGGAGGCTGTGGACTGCGTGGTGACGCGCCGCTCCGTCTCTCCCGATGTGAAGGGCAAGCAGTACGTCGCCCTGACGTTCGATGAGGGGCCGAGCGAATACACCGAGCAGATCGTGCGCATCCTGAAGGAGAAGAAGGCGTCCGCGACGTTCTTCCTCTCGGGGGACGCGGTCGAGGCGCATCCCGCGGCCGCGAAGGCGATCGCCGACGCGGGGTTCGAGATCGGATCCAACTCGTATGAGGACAAGAGCCTCGCCGAGCTGACGGCGCCCGAGGCGCGCAAGCAGCTCGAGGACGGGTTCAGCGCGATCGAGAAGGCGACCGACGTGCGGACCGCGCTGCTGCGGGCGCCCTTTGCGGCGTTTAGCGAGCAGAATTGGGCGGACGCCATGGATATGGTGGGTGCCGTGGTCTCCTGGAACGTCGATTCGGGCGACTGGTTGGTGCCGGGCGCCGATGCCGTGGTGCAGTCGGTGCTGAACTCGGTCTCCGATGGCAGCATCGTGCTGCTCACGGATGGCGCGTCGACGGGGAAGCAGGCTGTGGAAGCGCTGCCCTCGCTCATCGACGAGCTGCGCGCCGCCGGGTACGAAGTCGTGGGGCTATCCGAGCTCATCGCGACCGATCCCGATCTTGCCGACGAGCTGCCCTCGGCGAGCACGGTGTCCATGCCCGAGGACGCCGTTTTGCCGACGGTCGCAAAAGAGGAGGAGTAGGGGCTGCTCGGATGCCACCGAATCTGACGCATTCGTCATCCTTGTCTGCTCGCAGCTTTTCGTCTGCATGAAGTGCCATCATCGAAGACGATAGCCGTCACCATTCGATTGGGGTTTAGGGTGGAACAGCCAAAACGAGACACGTCGAGCGCTGCTTTGTCGCCGCATCGTGAAACGGCTTCGAGGCGTCCGCCGCATACGGAGACGCAGCGGCCCGCGACGCACGACGCTGGCGGGCGGGGGTCTGCCCGTCCTTCTCGCCCCATCCCCCAACCGAGGAAGCGCGGCGGTGCGCGCGGTCGAGGCGGCAGCACGCGGTTCATCCCGTTGGCCGTGCTGGCCGTCATGGCATGCTCGGTGCTGTTCATCTGCTACTGGTCGATGTGGCGATCGGTGCCGTTCACGGTCAACGGCAAGGAGTGCGCGGCGCGAGTCGGCACCCCTCTGGAAACCCTGCTTGAGGATAACGGGTACTTCGGTGCCGCTCCGGGGCGCCTGCTCTCCATCGGCGGCGCAGTGCTCGCGGAGGACGGCGGCGACCGCTGCTCCGTCACGATGGACGGCGAGCCCCTCGACATGGTGAAGCTGCCTGAGACGGAGGTGCGCGAGGGGTCTAGCATCGAGGTCTCGCAGGGAGCGGACCGCACGGAGGGCTCTTCGGAGAAGACCGTCGCGATGGCGCCCGAAATCCAGATGGAGTCGGGCGGGGCCGTGCAGTTCGTGTCGCAATGGGGCGCTCCCGGCAAGAAGGTCGTCACGGTGGGCGACCGTTCGGGCGAGACGATCGACAAGGAGGTCGTGGAGGCTCCCGTCGACATGGTGGTGTCCTCCCTCAACGTGCGGCCCCAGGGCGCGGGCAAGTATATCGCGCTCACCTTTGACGACGGCCCGAGCGGGTATACGCCGGACATTTTGAAGATCCTGGCAGACAAGGGCGCGAAGGCGACCTTCTTCAACCTGGGAAACAGCGAGGGGCGCTACGGCGCCCATGCGAAGCAGCTGGTGGACGAGGGCCAGGAGCTGGCGAGCCATACGAATGCCCATCAATACCTGCCCGACCTGGATGCCGACGCCCTCAGGGCCGAGATCACGGCGTCCGCGGACGCCTTGGAAGCCGCTGCCGGCGTGCGGCCCCAGATGATCCGCGCGCCCTACGGCGCCTTCACGGAGAACGACTGGGCTCGGGCGGGGGATCTGATCAGCTGCAACGTGCTGTGGAACATCGACACGCTCGACTGGAAGCGCCCCGGTGCGGCCGCCATCACCTCGATGGTGCTCGACAACGCGTTCAACGGCGCGATCGTCCTCATGCACGATGGCGGCGGCGACCGCTCGCAGGATGTGGAGGCGCTGCCCGGGATCATCGATGGGCTGCGCGCTGCGGGATACGAGCTGGTAACGGTAAGCGAGCTGCTTGCCAAGGACGATCGTTTTCCGGCGGAGGTGGTCGACGGCACCGTGAAGATGCCCGAGGATGCCGAGCTGCCGTAGCATCGTTTTGCAGGCGGTGGTTTTTATCTAACAGTTGCAAGGTAGCATAACGGATCAGGCTTTCGAACCGGGGCGCTTCCATGCCGCCCGTCCTTGACGGGAGCCTTGATGCTCCGAGCGTCGGCGGGCCACCCATGAAAACCGGATTCTCCACACGCGGTACCCATAATCGACCTATCCGATCACGTCGTTCTGCGTGATGAACGATCAATCCGTTCGTCGGCGGCGTATCGCCTCTGACGGAATCAGATGGGCATCCAATTTGCGCGATGTCTAACATTTTAACCACGGTCGACGTCTGTACCCGCGTTGGTCGATTGGGCGAATCTATAAAGAAGGGAGGAGCGGTTGCCGGCCCGGTCCCGTCGCGCGTGCCATCGCGAACGCCATATGGCTCGTAAGGATCTCTTTGTCCGGCGATAACGCGGCACATGAGCCGATCGAATCCGATCAGACCGAAAGAAAGGGGAGAACCATGGGAAGCAGCATTCCCAAGCATTGGAAGATAGGGGGGGTTGGCTTCGTACTCGCCACGTCGCTTGCGGCGGGATGGGCGCTCAACCCCGCGCTTGCAACGCCGGCTTTCGCCGATGAGGCGATGGCTTCGGACTATCAGGGCACGCTGACGAGTGCGACGGCGGCCAAGAAGGATGCGAACAGCGATAACATCGCCTACGTCACGTTCAACGACAACGTGACGGCGAAGATCACCTTCCTCGAGCCGGGCATCTTCAGGTACAACGTCGACCTTTCGGGTAACTTCTCCGCCTATGCCACGCCGCGCGCTAAAAGCCACACGGCCAAGATCCAGGCGCAGCCCGATACGTCCGACAAGTACAGCAAGCCCGCGGCGACGGTCCACGAGACCGCAGACGCCTTCGAGGTGTCCGATGGCACCGTGACGTTGTCCTTCGAGAAGGCTACGGGCAAGATGACGCTCAAACGCGGCGACCGCGTGGTGTTCGCCGAGGACGAGCCGCTTACCATCACGAAGGGCGCAACCACCCAGAGCATCGCCGATGCGGACGCCGATTACTTCGGCGGCGGTACCCAGAACGGTCGCTTCATCCACACCGGCAAGGCCATCAACATCAAGAATGAAAGCAATTGGGTTGACGGTGGCGTGTCCAGCCCCAACCCGTTTTACTGGTCCACGGCGGGCTACGGCGTCATGCGCAACACGTTCGCCGAGGGCAAGTACGATTTCGGCAGCGCCGTGGCGGGCTCGGTGGACGCCCTGCACAAGGACGGCGAGTTCGACGCCTACTACTTCGTGAGCGACGATGCGAAGACCACGGCGTCTGTCGCCCAGGACGTGCTCCAGGAGTACTACAAGGTTACGGGCAATCCGCTTCTGCTTCCCGAGTACGCGTTCTACGTCGGCAACTACAACGCTTATAATCGCGACGCCTGGTCTCCCGAGGCCAAGAACGGTTATAAGGAATGGTCGATTCACGGCCACGAGCCTGCAAACCAGCCGGCTCCGTCCAAGCGCTATGAGAAGGGCGGCACCGGCCAGACGATGCTCGCCAACTCCTATGTCGAATCGCTGAACGGCACCGCTCCCAAGGATGCTGCAACCAACGAGAACATCCCCGAGGGCGTTCAATGGAGCAAGGACTTCTCCGCCCGCGCCATCGTCGACGAGTACCAGGGCATGGATATGCCGTTCGGCTATATCCTGCCGAACGACGGCTACGGCTGCGGCTACGGTCAGAACGGCTACCAAAGGACCGGCGGCGTGAACGAGGACGGCTCCAGCTCTGCAGAGCGCCTGCAGGCGGTGGCGAACAACGTTCAGAACCTGAAGGAGTTCTCCGACTACGCGAAGAGCAAGGGCGTCGCGACGGGCCTGTGGACCCAGTCAAACCTCTCGCCCGATAGCAACGCCAACACCCAGTGGCAGACGTTGCGCGACTTCGAGTCCGAGGTCAAGAAGGGCGGCGTGACCACCCTCAAGACGGACGTCGCGTGGGTCGGTTCCGGCTATTCCTTCCAGTTGAACGGTACCAAGACCGCCTACGATATCGTCACTACCAAGAACGGCGACGGCACCGGTGCGCGTCCCAACATCGTCTCCCTCGATGGCTGGGCAGGCTCGCAGCGCTTCGCCGGCCTGTGGTCGGGCGACCAGACGGGCGGCAACTGGGAGTACATCCGCTTCCACATCCCGACGTTCATCGGCTCGGGCCTGTCGGGCAACCCTAACATCGGCTCCGACATGGACGGCATCTTCGGCGGCCATCCGCTCATCGCATGCCGCGACTACCAGTGGAAGTCCTTCTCCTCGCTCATGCTCGACATGGACGGCTGGGGCTCCTATGCCAAGATGCCCTATGCGTACGGCGATCCCTACACCGGTATCAACCGCATGTACCTCAAGCTCAAGAGCTCCTTGCTGCCCTACATCTACACGACGGCGGCGAGCGCTGCCAACATCGATACGGGTAACGGCGACGAGGGCCTGCCGATCGTGCGCGCCATCGCGCTTTCCGATAACTCGGACATTGCGAACAGCACCGCGACGCAGTACGAGTACACCCTCGGCGAGGACCTTCTGATCGCGCCCGTATACCAGAATACCGACGGTGATTCCGCCAACGGCGGGCTGGGCGACGGCAACGATATCCGCAACGATATCTACCTGCCCGGAACCCCCGAGGATATCTGGATCGACTACTGGACCGGCGACCAGTACCGCGGCGGCCAGGTGCTCAACAACTTCGCGGTTCCGCTGTGGAAGACCCCGGTCTTCGTGAAGGCGAACGCCATCATCCCGATGTACAAGCCCAACGATAACCCGAGCGATATCGATCGCACCCAGCGCGACATCGAGTTCTTCGCGATCGATGGCGAGAGCGAGTACACGCTGTTCGAGGATGATGGCTCGTATGTCGAGAACGCTATCGACGAATCCGACGAGGCATATGGCCGCGAGTCCACGATCTCCTATGGAGACCACGTGTCGACCAAGATCACGTCCGCGGTCAAGGACGGTACAGCGACGTTCACCGCGGCGAAGTCCACGGGCGGCTACGACGGCTACGATGCGAGCCGCACCACCACCTTCGTGGTGAACGTCTCCGCCAAGCCCAGCGAGCTCGTCGCCAAGAACGGCGACAAGACGCTCGAGCTCACGGAGGTCACCTCGAAAGAGGCGTTCGACCAGTCCGAGGGCAACGTCTACTTCTACAACGAGGCGCCGAACCTCAACTACAACGCGACGGCGGCGGATGAGGCGGTTCGCAACGAGGCGTTTTCAAAGACCGCGATCACGACGACGCCGAAGCTCTACGTCAAGTTCGCCAAGACCGATGTGACGAAGGATGCCCAGACGCTCACGCTCAAGGGCTTCGAGAACAAGGGCGACCTGCCCGCGAACAGCCTGAACGAGAACCTGGCCGCCCCTGCGAACCTGGCCGCGCCCGAGGACGGCATCACGCCCACGAGCATCAAGCTCACCTGGGATGCCGTCGCAGGAGCCACCGGCTACGAGCTCGAGCTCGACGGCGTGCTGAGCAGCGTGGGCGATGCGACCACGTTCACGCATGCCAACCTGGCCTACAACAGCAGCCATACCTACCGCGTGCGCGCCGTCAACGCCGACGGATATTCCGCGTGGAGCGATCCGCTCACCACGAAGACCGCGCTCGATCCGTGGCGCAACGTACCCGTACCCGTGGATTGGGATTTCGAGGGCTCGGAGTTCGGCCCGGGATACGGCGTCAGGTTCGCGTTCGACCACATCATCGGTGCGGATGCGAGTTCGTTCGTGTCCAAGGAGGCGAACGGCACCGGACTCGCGCTCGACCTCGACTACGGCAAGGTCTACCAATTCGAGAAGCTTGAGTACCGCGGTTCTCAATACGGCGGCGGCGTCGAGCAGATGAAGATCGAGACGAGCTTGGACGGCGTCCACTGGACCGACCGCGGCACGCATGACCTTTCTGGTTCGTATGACAAGCTCAACACCGTGGAATTCGGCGAGCCGGTTGCGGCGCGCTATATCCGCATGACCGCCGTGAAGTGCAAGAGCTACTGGAACGCGACGGAGATCGCCTTCTACAAGGCGGATGGGACGGATGGGGCCGAGCTCGGCTCCATCAACGGCGATGCCGTGGTCGACAACGCCGACTACCAGCACCTTACGGGCAACTGCCTGGGGCGCGAGAACCGCGAGCCCGAGGCTCAGTCGTTCCAGACGCACGTTGCCAAGAACGGCGCCGACTTCAACCAGAACGGCGCGTACGACGCCTACGACATGGCCTTCACCATGAGCAAGCTCGACGGCGGCGCCACCAAGACCGGGAAGGTCTCCGGCGCCATCGCCGTCATCCCGAGTGCGGCGCACGCGGAGGCAGGCGACACCATCACCGTCGATGTCTATGCGAGCGACGCGAAGAACGTCAATGCTTTGGGCGCCCTCGTGCACTTCAGGAGCGATCAGTTCGAGTTCGTGAAGGACAGCATCGAGCAGAGCCCCTACACCTCGACCATGGAGAACCTCTCCATCGCCAAGACCGAGTTCGACGACGGCATCCAGTCGGTGAACCTCGCCTTCGCGAACAAGGGCGACAAGGAGCTGTATGACGGCTCCGGTGTCGTGGCGAGCTTCAAGCTCAAGGCGGTGGCAGCCGGCGACGTGAACCTCGACTCCACGGCATGGCTCATCGGTCCGACCAACGACAGCGTCGACGTCGCCTCCGACGGTGCGATCGACTGGCCCGAGGTCCCCGGCGAGCACGAGGAGGAGTACGCGCAGTCCGCGTTCAACTGCAGTATCCTGAACGAGAACGGCGAGGCGGTCGACGTCTCGAAGTACATCCATCAGGAGAATTTCAACGGTCTCTTCAACGGCGACGTCAACGGCAACGACTTCGAGATGGAATGGCAGAATGCGAGCGACTTCGACGCCAGCTTCCATAAGCTGCCGGCGACGCTGCGCTTCGAGTTCAAGAAGCCCTCGGCGCTCGGGAACGTGGTGGTCTACAACCGCACGTCCGGCAACGGCTGCGTCACCGAGCTCGATGCCTCCATCGTGTTCGAGGACGGCACCACGCAGGACTTCACCTTCGGTGCGAAGCAGAACACCTTCGAGCTTGCCGTCTCTCAGGAGAACGCCAGCAAGAAGGTCGCGCGCGTCGACATCACCCCGAAGAACACCACGACCGGCATCAACATGCTCACGCTGCGCGAGATCGACTTCACCCATGCCACGCCCGGTGCCCAGGTTGCCGGCGTGACGATCGACGACAAGACCCAGACAGAGCTCTACCAGGGCGACCTGGCGCAGGTCTTCGCGACGGTCGACTGTGACGACTACCCCTACTTCGAGGTCTCGAGCGATAAGCCCGAGGTCGCCAGCGTGACCGCCGTCCAATCCGGCGAGGGCGTCGATTGGTATGTCCGCGGCAACGCTGAGGGCACCGCGACGATCACCGTGGCGGCCAAGGCCGACCCGTCTAAGACGGCGACCTACGAGGTGACCGTGCGTGCCGGCGTCGACGTCTCCGGTCTCCAGGCCATCATCGACGAGGGTCGCATCTACGACAGCGAGGCGTATACCGCCTCGAGCTTCGCCAGGCTCGAGGCGGCGCTGAAGGCCGCCGAGGACATGCTCGCCCAGGGCCAGGGCTCGTTCACCAAGAATGATGTGGCTCAGAAGAGCATGGATATCGAGAACGCCATCAAGGGGCTCAAGATGCGTCCGGTCGACGAGGCGAAGCTCCTCAACAAGGATGCTTCGAGCGGCATGAGCGTGGCGGGCGTCTCCTCGTATGCCGGCGAGTCCCCCATGGAGCTCGCGCTCGACTACGACGAGGACACCCTGTGGCATTCCAACTACGGTTCGAGCATGAGGCTGCCCCAATACATCGTGTACGACCTGGGCGCTGAGTACGACCTCACGGACGTGACCTTCCTGCCGCGCCAGAATGGCTCGCTCAACGGCGACATTTTCAAGGCGCAGGTCTACGTCGCCGATTCCGTCGACGAGCTCACAGCTGCCGCCGACAGCGGCACGCTGGTGGGAACGTTCTCGTTCGATAACAACGGCAAGACGCTCACGAACCGCAACGAGTACCAGCAGATGGCGTTCGGCGCGACCACGACGCGCTACGTCAAGATCAACGTGATCGAGTCCGGCAGCTCCGACGGCGCCGGCAACCGCTACTGCAGCATCGCCGAGACCCGCTTCTACGGCGAGAAGCACACCGATCCCATCGGTGACGCCAAGGCGGAACTTTCGACGAAGGTCGCCGAGTACGAGGCCAAGGGCCTGAACGCCGACGATTACACCGCGAGCACCTGGCTGCCCTATGCCAACGCGCTGGCTGATGCCAAGAGCGCTATCGAGGGCGACGGCTTGACGGCCGAGCAGATCGCCGCGGTGGGCGAGCGCCTCGACACGGCGTTCGCGGGCCTCAAGAAGACCGAGATCCCGCCGGTGGTCAATGCCGACAAGGAGAAGCTGCAGGCTGTCGTCGATCTGGTGAAGGATACCGATCTGGATGGCAAGACCGAGGCTACGGCAAAGCGGTTCGGCGACGCGCTCAAGGCTGCCCAACAGGCGCTCAAGGCCGGCGAGGGCAACTGGAAGGCGCTCTACGACGAGCTCAAGGCCGCTTACGACGGCTTGGCCGATGAGGCCGAGGTCGATACGGCGGCCCTCCAGGGCTTCGTGAACATGTTCGACTCGCTCGGCATGGCCTCTGCGGACTTCACCGCCGACAGCTGGAAGGCGTACGCCGACGCGCTGGCTGCAGCGAAGGACGTCCTGGCCAGGGACGATGCGACCCAGGAGCAGGTCAACGCCTGCACCGATGCGCTGACGAGCGCGTTCAAGGGCCTGGAGTTC
Organism: uncultured Collinsella sp.; assembly: GCA_963558435.1. Taxonomy (GTDB): domain Bacteria; phylum Actinomycetota; class Coriobacteriia; order Coriobacteriales; family Coriobacteriaceae; genus Collinsella. The sequence continues at coordinate 30,322 of CAUWGM010000011.1, read as the reverse complement.
AAGCAGGCCCCCGCGGCGCCCTATAAGGGCTATCTGCGGAAGGTCGTCGCGAACTTCGCGTCCGAGGGCTTGGACGAGTCTCGGTATACCGCCGACAGCTGGAAGGCGTACGCCGCCGCGCTGAAGGCCGCCCAGGGCGTGCTCGACGCGGACGATGCCACGCAGGCGCAGATCGACGACGCCACGACGGCGCTCGTCGAGGCGCACGCGGGTCTGCAGCCTGCCGAGAAGGTCTCCTTCTCCGATGTGGACGCGACGGTCTCCCACCAGGACGACATCGTCTGGCTTGCTGCCAACGGCATCTCGAAGGGCTGGGAGAACGCGGACGGCACCTTCAGCTTCCGTCCGTACGAGAACGTGGCGCGCGCCGACATGGCCGCGTTCCTCTACCGTATGGCAGGGGAGCCCGAGGTCGATGCCGAGAAGGCTCCGTCCTTCACCGATGTTGACAAGGATACGCCGCACTACAAGGCGATTCTGTGGCTGGCGGCCGAGGGCATCTCGACCGGCTGGGAGAACGCGGACGGCACCGCCGAGTTCCGCCCCTACGCCCAGATCACCCGCGCCGACATGGCCGCGTTCCTCTACCGCATGGCGGGGAAGCCCAAGGTTGAGGGCCCCGAGCTCGGCGGCTTCACCGACGTGGACGAGGGTACCGCGCACAGCGACGCGATCCTGTGGTTGGCTACCGAGGGCATCTCGACCGGCTGGGAGCACGAGGACGGCACCGCCGAGTTCCGCCCCTACGCCCAGATCACCCGCGCCGACATGGCCGCGTTCCTGCATCGCATGGACCAGAAGGGCCTGGTGAAGTAGCGTCATCTCGGTGCCATACCGGGACGGAGGCTCTCGTCTCCTACCTGTGAGGTAGCATACGGGGTCCGGCTTTCGAGCCGGGCCCCTTTGCTATGCGGACGACGGGCCGGTTCGAGGGATCCGGCTCTTGCGCGGCGTTCGAGCCGGGTCTCTGCACCAAGCGGGGTGGTTTACGGCTGGAGGCGTCGAGGGATGCCGCGCGGGCGCGACCGCGCAGGACGTGCGTGCAAGGTTTGCGTAAAACCCGGTCGATGCGCGCGCATGGATGTTATAGTAAAGGGCGGTTGCGGCTTGTCTGCGACCGCTTTTTGTTTTGGAATCAGGGTCACGAGAAAGGCCTCAGGTGAAATCGAAACCCCGACCACACAGTAGCTGCTGACCCTGCGCCGCCCTTCGCTGCGGCTCGCGCGGGGTCGCGCGCCCCATACCGTATGACACGCGTATCGGCGAAGGAGAACCATGAACTATCTATCTGAGATGCTCAGACTGCCCGTTCTGGATGTGAACGGCGAGAAGCTCGGCATCGTCAACGATTTCGGCATCGCTACGGGCGAGGTCTTTCCGCATGTGACGTCCTTGGCGTTCCAGGGTCCGGGCAAGACGCCCTTCATGATCAGCTGGCGCAAGTACGTCGACCACGTGGACGACACCGGCGTCTACCTCAACTGCCCCGACACCGACATCCGCTTCTCGTATCTGCAGCCCGACGAGGTGCTGCTGGCGCGCGACATCTTGAACAAGCAGATCGTGGACACGCAGGGCATGAAGGTCGTCCGCGTGAACGACATCAAGTTCTCCGTCTCCGGCGAGAACCAGCTGCAGCTGCGCCTGCTCGGTGCCGAGGTGGGTGTGCGCGGTTTGCTGCGCGCCATCCATCCCGCGCTGGAGCACGCCGTCGAGCGGGCCGCGAAGGCGATCGGAAAGCCGCTCGGCGAGGACATCATCGCGTGGTCCTATATGGACCTGCTCGAGCGCTCCACGCAGAACATCAAGCTCTCCGTCTCCCATAAGACGCTCGACGAACTGCACCCGGCCGATATCGCCGACATCATCGAGCAGCTCGATCCGCGCCTGCGCAGCCAGGTGTTTGCCCAGCTCGACACCGCCCAGGCCGCCGAGGCCATCGCCGAGCTCGACGACGACGAGCTCGTGGCCGAGATGATCGAGGGCATGACCGACCGCGACGCGTCCTCGATGCTCGCCCTCATGGATCCCGACGACGCCGTCGAGCTCATCGAGGAGCTCGGCAACGAGAAGGCCGAGAAGCTCTTGCGCCTCATGGGCGTGAAGGAGGAGAAGGCCATCCGCAACCTGCTTGGGTACGAGGAGGACACCGCGGGTCGCATCATGACGAGCGAGTTCGTCGCGCTGCCCTCCACCGCGACCGTGCAGGACGCGATCGACGCCATCCGCAAGCTCGATGAGGATTTCGAGAGCGTCTACTACGTCTATACCACCGATCCCGCGGGCGTCCTCACCGGCGTTCTGTCCCTGCGCACCCTGATCGTGGCGGAGCGCGAGGACCGCCTGTCCGATCTTGCCTACCGCGACGTGGTATGGGTCGAGCCCGACCTTGATCAGGAGCAGGTGACCGAGGAGATGACCAAGTACGACCTGGTCGCCATCCCCGTTTGCGACGAGAGCCGCCACATCCTGGGTATCGTCACCTTCGATGACGCCATGGACGTCATCGCCGAGGAGCATCAGGAGGACCTGCAGATCGCCGGCCTCTCCACCGGCGAGTCCACCACGGGCGAGTCCGCGCACTCCTTCGTGTGGTTCGCGCAGCGTCAGTACTGGATCGCCGTCTGGGCCATCGCCGCGTGCGCCATCGCCGCGATCGCGGTCACGTCCCCGGACGCCATCGATGCCGGCATGGACGCCTCGCGCGTCATCACCAGCGAGGGCCTCTACGCGCTCATGCCCATCTCGATCATGCCGGTGGTGCTGCTCGCCGCCATGCGCATGACGGCGTTCGTGAAGAACACCTTCCTCGAGTACGATGAGCGTGACGACGAGCCAAAGCCCTACCTGGGATTCTTCCTCAAGTCCACGTTCATCGGCGTGGTTCTTGCCGCCGTGGTCTACCTGTGCGGCGAGCTCATGGCGACCACCATATTCGCCGGGGGCGATCCTCTGGCGATCTCGACGTACCTCGAGTGCTTCCGCGCCGCCGCCGTCGTGATCGCGGCGACCTACGCGAGCGCCGTCGCCTACTTCGCCGTTCTGGTGCGGGGCGAGGAGCACGACCGGGGCACCTCGGGAACCTCGCTCACGTTCGCCGCGGTGCTTCTGTCGGCCCTGGCGTACACGGTGCTCGGCGCCGTGCCGTTGCTGTAAGGCGGCTGATACGGTATGCAACCTGAGACAAAGCAGAAGCTGACCGTCGCCGCCGTGCTGGGCGCCATGGGCCCCGGCCTGCTCGCGGCGCTCTCCGGAAACGACGCCGGCGGCATCGCCACCTATTCCAGCGCGGGCGCGAGCTACGGCTACGGCACGCTGTGGATGCTGCCCGTGATGGCGCTGCTGCTCATCGTGGTGCAGGAGACCGCGGCGAGGTGCGGCTGCGTCACGGGCAAGGGCTTCGCCTCGCTCATCCGCGAGAAGTTCGGCGTGCGCAAGAGCGCCCTGGCGATGGGCGCGCTGCTCATCGCGAACACCGCCGTGACCATCTCCGAGTTCGCGGGCATCGCGAGCGGCCTGGCGCTCTTCGGGGTGCCCAAGACCGTGTCCGTCCCGCTGGTGGCGCTGCTCGTGTGGATGCTCACCATGTCCGGGAGCTTCCGCCGCATCGAGAAGATCCTGCTGCTCGTGAGCTGCGTCTTCGTCACCTATATCGTGGCCGCGTTCCTCGCCGGTCCGGATTGGGGGCAGGTGGCCGTCGCGACCGTGACGCCGCATCTGGTGAACGAGCCGCAGTACGTCTCGCTGCTCGTCGCGACCATCGGCACCACCATCGCGCCATGGATGATCTTCCTGGCGCAGAACAACGTGGTCGATAAGAACATCGACGAGGACGGCATCGTGCTCCAGCGCATCGATACCGCCACCGGCTCCATCATCGCCTGCGCCATCGCGTGGTTCATCATCGTGACCACCGGCGCCGTCCTGCATCCCGCGGGCATCGAGGTAGCCGACGCGGCCGACGCGGCGCTCGCGCTCGAGCCCATCGCCGGCGAGTTCTCCACGATCCTGTTCGCTTCCGGCCTGGTGGCGGCGAGCTTCCTGGCGGCCTGCGTACTGCCCGGCGTGACCTCGAGCGCCATCTGCGAGGCGTTCGGGTGGGAGCGCGGGGCCGACCGCAGCTGGGATGAGGCGCCCGTGTACCGCGGCATCATCACCGCGGTCATCGTGGCCTCCGCGCTGCTGGTCATCATGCCCGGCGTCGACCTGTTCCAGATCATGATGAGCGCGCAGGTCATCAACGGCGTTCTGCTGCCCGTGCTCTTGGTTTTCCTGGTGTTCATCGCCCAGGACAAGCACATCATGGGCAAGCATCGCAACGGCCGTGCGTGGAACGTCCTCACCTGGGGCACGATCGTGTTGATCACCGTGCTCACCGCGGTGATGTTCGGCCTGCAGGCACTCGGCTACTAGCGGGTGCTGCGGGCGGGGTGCTGCTGGCGGGGTGTCCCGGTGGGTCGCCGTTGCGGGCAGGGTGCCTACCGGGACTCGGCGGCCGCGTCGCTTTTGAAGAGCTGCGCCCCGGCGTTCGACGCCCAGGCGTTGGCAAGCTGGTCGACGAGGGCGATGACCTGCTGGTCCACGTGATCCTCGGGATGGATGGGGAGATCCTTTTCTACAGCCTGGTAGATGAGCTGGATATAGTAGGCGGCGCCGTCGGATGACAGATGCGTGCCGTCGCCGTCGAACAGCTCGCCTCGCCCCTCGCTGAGCGCGTACCAATCGATGACGCGCACGTTGCCATAGCGGTCGGCCGCCCGGGCTATGGCCTCGTTGGTGGGCGCCACCCAAGGCTGCGGGCTGCGGGTGGTGACGAAAACCGCGATGCGATCCGGGCCGATGAGGTTCATGATCGTATCGATATCGCTGTCGGTCACCAGTCCGTTCGTGCCGAGCGCGATGACGACGATCTTGCCGAGCTGCCCGTTTGCCAGGTAGGTTGAAATCAAATCGATCCCCGTGCTGAATTGCCTGTTCTTCTTGGCGTCGATCAGGCCGTGCGGGAAGGTCGCCTCGAAATCCGGAATGGTGCGCAGCGAGACGGAGTCGCCGACCATGAGGACGTCGTATACGTTTTCGGAAAACTGGGTCGCGGGTTCCTCGCCGGACGCCTCGTCCGAGCTGGGCTGGGCGGTTGCCGGGGAACCGCCCTGGTCGTCGTCTCCTTGGGCGAGCAGCGCAGCGCCCTCCTCGCTCAATGCGGAGGTCCCGGGGACGAATGCCAGCGCGCCGACGGCTGCTATCGTCAGGACGCCGGCGATTGCCAGGGGAACCGGGTGACGTCGAGCGAGCGCGCGGGGCGTCGATCCGCTTTTCAGCTGCTTTGCTATGTTGCCGACCAGACCGTGGCGGAAGGGCGTCTCGATGAAGCGGTAGGAGATCTCTGCTGCTGCCAGGACGACGGCGAGCTGGACGGCCGTTTCCCACCAGGGGTCGGCGGTGATGTCGGCGACGGGGTTCATCAGCGCGAGCAAGGGGAAATGCCAGAGGTAGATGCTATAGGAGCGCTTACCGAGCCAGACGAGCGGCTCGAGCGAGAACGCCTTGGCGAGCAGGCCCTCGGGCTGCATGCAGGCGGCGATGAGCATGAGGGTGAAAAGGGAGCACAGCAGCATGCCGCCGCGATAGGGGAAGGCGGAGTACCCGTTCGTGAACACGAACAGGGCGACCAGGCCAATGAATCCGAGGCAGCCGACGAGATCGAGCCCGCGCGAGGGCTTTTCCGCCTCGGTAGAAGGCACCGCTGGCGGAAGCGTGCCGTGCAGGCAGTATGCGAGCATGCGCCGCGGCGAGAGCGCGGCATCGGGGATGAAAGCCAGCCACACGCCCAGGAGCAAGGAGAACGCCCGCGTGTCCGTACCGTAGTAGATGCGGCTGGGGTCGGCGCCGGGGACGTAGCGCGCCGTCATAGCGATCGCCGACGCCGCGGCGAGCACCAGGACGGTTCGGCGGACCGCCGGGCGTTTCACGTGCAGGCTGAGCATGGCCATGAGCAAAGGGGGCCAGATGAGGTAGAACTGCTCCTCGATGGCAAGCGACCAGAAGTGCGTCAAGGGGGAGGGGTCGCCGAGCGCGGCGAAATAGGAGGCGTCCTGGGAAATCTGCCACCAGTTGTTGATGAATAGCAACGACGGCAGGATGTCGGGGCGCATCTTCGCGAGCATCACGCGGTTGAAGATGGCGCAGAGGACGATGACGACCACGATCAGCGCGACGATCGCGGGCAGCAGACGCCGCGCGCGACGGATCCAGAATTGCCTGAGGTCGATGCGCCCGTTCGCATCGTATTCGCGTAGCAGCAGGCGGGTGATGATGAAGCCCGAGATGACGAAGAACATCGTGACGCCCAGCAAGCCGCCGGACATCCAGGGGAGATGCAGGTGGTAGAGCACGACGGCGATAACGGCGAGCGTGCGAATGCCGTCGAGTGCGGGTATGTAGCGTCGCTGCTGCGCCGGCGCGGCAGACGCGCGGGAGGCGTGGATGCGTGCGGACACCGGTCCGTGGGCGTCGGCCGAGGACGCCGCACTTGTCGGCGCGGGGGTGCCGGAGTCGCCGGTCGAGGGGCCGGATGTCTTTGTGACGACGTGCTCCGCGCGGCTGGGCGGAACAGTTGACGGGTGCGTTGTCATGGATACCTCGATGGTGCTTCGATTCTGGTTCGTAAAGGTATGCGGCTTCATTGTATCGATTTACCCGGAGCGCCCGCAGGGTGATACCGCGAGCATAGGAAAAGCGCCCCGCAGCGCAGGGCTGCGAGGCGCTTCGAGGAAGATGAAGGTTTATGGGAAGCTAGAACTTCACCTGGGGGACGTCGCGCGATTCGGGCGCAGCCTCGAATCCGGAGCGCTCTTTGAACTGGAAGATGCCGGCGAAGATGTTTCCGGGGAACGTCTGGATGGAGTTGTTGTACTTCAGCACGCAGTCGTTGTAGCTCTGGCGCGCGTAGGAGATCTTGTTCTCGGTGTCCTCGAGCGTGCTCTGGAGCTGGCTGAAATTGGTGTTCGCCTTGAGGTCGGGGTAGGCCTCTGCCACAGCGAGCAGCTGGCGCAGGGCGCCGGTGAGAACGTTGTCGGCTGCGATCTTCTCGTCCGGCGTCGTGGCGGAGACGGCGGCGTTGCGTGCGGATGTCACGGCATCGAGGGTCTCCCTTTCGTGGGAGGCATAGCCCTTGACGGTCTCGACCAGGTTGGGAATGAGGTCGTTGCGACGCTGCAGCTGCGTATCGATGTTCTGCCACGCGTTGTCGATGCGGTTGCGCAGCGTGACCATGTTGTTGTAGATGCCTGCGATGGTGCTGACGATGGCCACGATGATGACGATGCCGATAATCACGGGAAGCATGGATAAACCCCTGTCTCTTCTGAGTGCCTTCAAAGCGTCGGCGCATACACGGTTCAGTATACCCCGCTCGATGTCGAGCCTTTCAAGCGACCTTGCCGAGCGGTAGGGGAAAGGGGAACGGAGCGGGAATTCGGGCCGTCGAAGGGGGATTGGGAGCAACGCGAGGGATGCGGGCCTGCGCAGGCATGACGCGGGGAGCCGGGCGCTGGGCGCGGCGCGGTGCGGGGAGTCGGGCGCTGGGCGCGGCGCGGGCACTTGAGCGCGCGAGGGGACGGAGCCGCTGTGACGCGCAAGCGTCGTCTGGCGATGCGCAAAAGAGGTGCAATGGCGTTTCTGAGGGCCATATCATCCTCTCACCCTCGAAGTGAGTGGATTTTTTTCGACCGCGGTTCGAGCCCTCTCCGATCAGTTCGTTCTCCGCGTCATTTTCCCTGTTGAGTGCTCTATCACGATGGAGTGTATATTTACCGCTGTAAAAATCCACTCACTTCGGGGGTGACGGCCATGATGACGCCCCGCCTGCGTGCGATCCCGTCCTTGTTGGAGGATTGGGTATCGATGCTCACGAGCGCACCGGAGGGAATCTGGGAATCCCTACCGATGCAGTTTGTTGACAGGCGTACGCTAAGCGACACAATGAGGTTCAAGCGCTTACAAGAATGAGCGATATGTGAAAACGGACGTCGGGGGACGAACTATGGATCTTCGCGTGAAGAAGACGTATGGCGCGCTGATCGCTGCGTGCACCAAATTGCTGAGCGAAAACCGATTCGAAGATATGTCGGTAGCGATGTTGTGCGACGAGGCGCTGATTCGCCGTACGACGTTTTACAAGCATTTCGCCGATAAAGCGGAGTTCTTCGCGTTCTACGTTGAAAACCTGCGCATCGACATGGTCGAACGTGGCAGGCGCCTGGCCGATGACGAGGGCGTGTTCGAGGACGATGCGCTGGAGCGCCGCGCGATCCTGCGCGAGTTCGCAGACTACCTGTTGGAGCACGAGGGCCTGATGGACAACATCTTCTCGAGCTCGATGTCGGGCGTGTTGATAGCGGTTATCTGCGACAAGATCGCGGAGTCGTTCTACGACCGCGCCCGGTGCACCGCCCCCAAGGAGACGACGGCTCCCAGCGACCTGGTCGACCGGGCGGAGTTCGCTGCGGGCGGCGTGGTGCGCGTGATGATGCGCTGGTGGGATGAAAAGAACCGCGCCGAGCGCCGGGACGACTTCGTTGAGACGTCGGCGGGGCTCGCGGCGCGCATCCTCGACGCGTAGCAGGGGGGGTCGCGTTCGGCCCCGTCGTCTGCGGCTTCGGCCGGCTGCCGCCGGCCTTGCGCGCTGCGCCGGCAAATGCTCAGCGCATTTGCTCGGCTTCGCGCCCTTGCGGGTTCGAATCCCCGCGCGTTCCACGAAAAAAGCGAGCCCATCGGACTCGCTGCAGCATCTAACCTGGCGGAGAGAGGGGGATTCGAACCCCCGGAACGCTTGCGCGCCCAACGGTTTTCAAGACCGCCGCATTCAACCGCTCTGCCATCTCTCCATGCTTGGTAATGATAGCATCGAATGGCACATGGAGAACAGAAGGGAACGCGATGCAGTTGAGCGAGCAGGAGGAGACCACATCTCACGAGCGCTTCATGCGGGAGGCGCTGGCCGAGGCGCGCGAGGCGGCTTCGGCGGGGGAGGTGCCCATCGGGGCCGTGGTGGTCCGGGGCGGGGAGGTCATCGCCCGCGCTCACAACGTTCGCGAGCGGGACGACGACCCGTCCTCCCATGCCGAGTTCAACGCCATCCTGGAGGCTTCGAAGAAGCTGGGGCGCTGGCGTCTCAGCGACTGCATCGTCTACGTGACGCTCGAGCCCTGCCTCATGTGCGCCGGCCTCATGGTGAACGCGCGCGTGGGCGCGTGCGTGTACGGAGCGGCGGATCCCAAGGGAGGAGCGCTGGGCAGCTTGTATGCCGTCCATGCCGATTCGCGCCTCAACCATCGGTTCGATGTGGTGCCTGGGGTACTTGCCGAGGAGTGCACGCGGGAGCTGAAGGATTTCTTCGCAACCATCCGCGCGTCGCGCAAGGGGTCAGAGCCCCGGGAGGGCGCCGCGGAGGGGGCCGGTCTGCCGCGCCACACGGATGAATACGAGGAGGCCGAGCGTCTCCACCTGCGGAAACGAGACGACGAGCGGGATGTGGTGCGACGTGCGCCGGCGCCCCTTGCCGGTGCCGCGCCGGTCGGCGCGCCGCTTTCCCTGGTGCTCGCGATCGATTCCTTCAAGGGCTCCGCTACCAGCGATCAGGTCGAATGCTGGTTCGAGGAGGGCGTTCGCCGTGCGTGTCCCGACGCCCGCATCGAGCGCGTGCTTCTCGCCGATGGCGGCGAGGGCACCGTCGCCGCGGCCTCGCGGGCGCTCGACGGAACGATGCGCGCCGTGTCCGCGCACGACCCCTTCGGCGGGAGCGTCGAGGCGGAGTATCTCGTGACATACGACGGGGACGCGGTTGTCGAGGCATCCGCGGTCAACGGTATCGAGTTTTCCGGTTGTACGCACGATGAGGCCCTGCGCGCGTCATCCTACGGGGTGGGCGAGCTCGTCCGCGATGCCGTGCGGTCCGGTGCTCGCCGCATCTACGTGGGGCTGGGGGGCAGCGCGACGAGCGATGGCGGCGCGGGTTTTCTCCAGGCGCTGGGCGCGCGCATCCTGGATGAGTCGGGGGAGCAGGTCCCGCCTGGGGTCGAGGGGTTGGCTTCGGTGCGCACCGTCGATCTGACGGCCGCCCTCGACTTGCTGGCGGATGTCGAGCTCGTCGCGCTGGCGGATGTCGACAACCCCCTGGTCGGCAAGCGCGGCGCCATCCGCGTCTTCGGCCCTCAAAAGGGGCTGGCCGACCACCCGACGCCGCGCGGTGCGTGCGCCACGCTGTTCGACCAGCTTGACCGGGACATGATCGCGTACGCCACGCTGCTCGACCGCGCTCGCGCCGCCTTGGATGACGGGGGCGCCGCGGTCTCGGAGGCGCCGTCCGAGCGCCGCTTCCGCACCGTGCTGGGCGTACCCGGCGCGGGGGCGGCGGGCGGTCTGGGGGCGGCCATGCTGGCCTGCGGGGCCAGGCTTGCCTCCGGCGCGGAGGCCCTGCTGGACCTCGCCCATTTCGACAGCCTGCTCGCCGACGCCGACGCCGTCGTCACCGGCGAGGGCCAGATCGACGAGCAAACGGCCGGCGGGAAAGGTCCGTCGATCGTCGCTCGTCGCGCCAAGAAGGCGGGGAAGCCCGTTCTCGCGGTTGCCGGAGGCCGCGTGATGGGGTTGGACGAGGTATACCGCGCCGGTATCGACGCCGTGCTGCCGGTGGTGCGCGCCCCCATGTCCATGGATCGCGCCCTGTCTGCTCAGGAGACGCGGCGAAATCTCGTGTGCGCGGGGGAGACGGTCGCCCGGATGCTGCGCCTTCGCGGGTAGCGGCGATAGCGGGGCCGAATTGCTAGCAACGGTTGGAACGGATGGAGAACGCCATGGGCCATGCAGCCATCAGCTATAACTTCGACGAGGTCATCGACCGTCGTCATGACCCCTTCAGCTATTCGAGCAAGTGGAGCACGAGCCATCATACGGCCGAGCATTGCGGGGTGTCCGAGATCACCGACGACCATATCGCCCTGTTCACAGCCGATATGGACTTCCGCTGCGCCCAGCCCATCCTGGACGCGCTGCGCGCGACGGTGGACCACGGCATCTTCGGCTATTCCACGCTCGACGCGAGCGAGCGCTACAGCGAGGCGGTGAAGGGTTGGTTTGCCCGCCGTGATGGTTGGAGGATCAATCCCGACCTTATGCTGTACTGCTCGGGAACCGTGCGCGCGCTGCAGTATGCGGTCGAGGCGTTCACCAGTCCGGGGGACGGCGTGATCATCCAGCGTCCGGTGTACCCGCCGTTTACCAGCAGCGTGGAGGATGCGGGGCGCACGGTGCTGAACAACCAGCTGATGCGTCATGTCGAGGGGGATGAGCAGGGGGATCTGTACTATACGATGGATTTCGACGGGCTGGAGCAGCTGGCGGCGCGCCCCGAGGCGACCATGCTCATCCTGTGCAACCCCCACAACCCCGTGGGCCGCGTGTGGTCCGAGGACGAGCTGCGCCGCGTTGCGGATATCTGCACGCGCAACGGCGTGATGATCGTCGCCGACGAGATCCACGGCGACCTGCTGCGCCCGGATGCGACGATGTGCCACCTGGCGCAGGTCGCCCCGTATGCGCGCGTGATGATGTGCACCGCGGTGAACAAGACGTTCAACCTGGCGGGGCTCGCTGCGACCAACCTGGTGTTCAGCGACGCGCGCGATCGCGTTCGCTTCGAGCGCGTCATGGGGTTCGCCGAGCCGAGCCCCTTCGCCATCAGCGCGGTCATCGCGGCGTACGAGCAGGGAGAGGAGTGGCTTGAGCAGTGCCGCGCGTATCTCGACGGCAACATCGACGCGGTCATCGAATTCTTCGCCGAGCGCCTGCCCGATGTGCGCGTCCGTCGTCCCGAAGGCACGTACGTGCTGTGGATCGATTTCGAAGACCGCTGCCGTGCGCTGGGCATCGATGCCGACGAGCTGCATCGCCGCGTCTACGAGGAGGCTAAGGTCATCTTGCAGGACGGCGTGAAGTTCGATCCCGTCGCAGGCGCTTTCTTCCAGCGCATGTGCGTGCCGAGCCCTCGTTCGGTGCTGCTGGAGGCATGCGAGCGCATCGCGGACGTGCTGGCGCTCTAGGCCGGAGAATCTCAAATAGGGGACAGGCACTTTTCTGAGGATTTGTGAATCCGATGGGTATTGATTCAAGGCGTCGAGTCGCACCGAAGCGACGAGGTGACCCGTGCCCCTCGCCGCCTTCGAAGTGCGCCGACCCCGCTGTTATGCGAGCATCTTGATGAGCATGCCGATTCCGATGCCGACCGCCCCGCCAACGGCGGCGTCGAGGATGATCTTCAGGCTGTTGGGCACGCCCCTTCTCCACGGCTGCATCTCGCGCGCGTGCTGTCCGGCGAGCGCGTCGCGTTCCACGTGCTCCCTGCAGCTGAATGCCAGCACCTCGCGGTAGGCGACCAGGTCGTGCTGCTTCTTCAGGCGCTCGAGATTGGCGAACGCGATCAGCATGACGAACAGCGCTGCGAGCGCGAACACCACCGTGGGGATCGCGTGCCCGCCCCATCCTTCGTACTGGAAGGTGCCCAGATCTCGAGCAGCAAAAACGCGATCGCGTTCATCACCGCTGCCGTCGAAGGGCCAAAGCGGGTTGCCAAAAGGCTTTATATACGTCCGTGAGCTAGGAATTCTCGATATGGCGAAGGGGGCGGGGATGGCATGCGGCGGTACGCGGGGATGGTTCGTCGCCGCGCCTCAGATCGGTGCCTGTCCCTTATCTGAGGTTCGTCGCCGCGCCTCAGATCGGTGCCTGTCCCTTATCTGAGGTTCCGCGCCACGTCTCAATTTAGTGCCTGTCCCCAATCTGAGAGGGGCGCCTAATATGAGGGGGGACGGCTCTCGACAGACGCGCCTGCTTTGCGGTAGAATGTCCCCTGCACGCCTCGCGCGTTCGATGGGTTCGGGTGACGATATGTTCCGAATCTGGTCAGGTCCGGAAGGAAGCAGCCATAAGGAGCCTCTGCCGGGCACCCGTTCCCATCGAGCTCACGGGGCGTTTTTTCATATTGATTCGGGGTATGGAGCGCGTGCATGCTCAGGCTTATCAGGCGTTTCGCCGGCGCCTACCGTCGCTATTTCATCTTGGGACCGCTCGCCAAGCTGGTCGAGGCATGCTTCGACCTCATCACGCCGCTCGTGGTGGCGAGCATGATCGACACCGGCATCGCCGCACGCGATGTCGACGCCGTCGTCCGCCACGGAATCGTGCTGGTGGTCATGGCGGTCGTCGGCATCTCCGCCACGCTGGTGTGCCAGAAGATGGCGGCGCTCGCGTCGCAGGGCATGGGTACCGACATGCGCCGCGACCTGTATCGCCATATCAATGCCCTCTCGTTTGCCGAGCTCGATCTCTTCGGAACCCCGTCGCTCATCACGCGCATCACCAACGATGTTAACCAGATGCAGCTCGCGATCGCGCTCGCGGTGCGCATGGTCATCCGCTGGCCGTTCCTCGCGGTGGGGTCCATGGTCGCGGCGCTCCTCATCGATGTGCGCCTCGGCACGGTGTTCCTGGTCTGTACGCCGCTGATCGGCCTCGTCTTCTGGTTCGTCATGGCTAGAAGCGTCCCGTATTTCAAGGCCATCCAGGCGAAGCTCGACCACGTGGGCCTCGTGCAGCGCGAGGCGCTTTCCGGCGCACGCGTGATCCGCGCGTTCTCCCGCGAACAGCGCGAGCGCGAGCGCTTCGACCGCGCGGCGACCGAGCAAGCGGATGTCGCGATCGCCGTGGGCAAGCTGTCGAGCGTGCTCAACCCGGTGACCTTCCTCGTGATGAACCTCGGTATCTGCGCGATCCTGTGGAGCGGCGGCGCGGCGGTCCAGGTGGGCGGCCTCACGCAGGGCGAGGTCATCGCGTTCGTGAACTACATGACGCAGACGCTGCTGTCCATCGTGTACGTCGCCAACATGGTGGTGGTGTTCACGAAGGCGTCGGCGAGCGCGAGCCGCATCAACGAGGTGCTCGATTGCGAGCCGTCGCTCGTGAACACGTCCGCGCATGCGGTCGAGCTGCCGCCGGCCGCGGGCGCCGCATCGGCCCCTGCGCTGCGCTTCCGCAACGCGTCCTTCCGGTATCCCTCGGCGTCTGCCGACGCGCTGCACGACGTGTCGTTCGAGCTGCCCGTTGGCGGAACGCTCGGCGTCATCGGCGGCACGGGCTCGGGCAAGTCGACCCTGGCGGCCCTCATCGCGCGGCTGTACGATGCCGGCGACGGCGCCGTCGAGGTGTTCGGCACCGACGTGCGCCGCTGGCCCTTGTCCCAGCTGCGCTCCGTGGTGGGCATGGTGCCCCAGACCGCCCAGCTGGTTTCCGGCACCGTGGCGTCCAACCTGCGCTGGCGCGATGCCGAGGCGACGGACGAGGAGCTGTGGCGCGCTCTCGAGATCGCGCAGGCAGCGGAATTCGTGCGCGCGCTGCCGGCGGGGCTCGACGCGCCGGTCGGGGCAGGGGGCAAGAACTTCTCCGGAGGCCAGCGGCAGCGCCTCACCATCGCGCGCGCCCTGGTGGGGGACCCGAAGCTGCTGGTGCTGGACGATGCCTCCTCCGCGCTGGACATGCGCACCGACGCGGCGCTTCGCCATGCGTTGCGCGCATTCGCCCGGGGCGCCGCCCCCGCTCTGCCGGGTGCCGCCCTGGATGCGTCTCCCCGCGCCGCCTCGAGCTCGGCGCTGCCCCTCACCACCGTCATCGTCTCCCAACGCGTCTCGGCGGTGCGCGATGCCGACCTCATCTGCGTGATGAGGCGCGGTCGCGCGGTGGGGGTGGGGACCCACGACGACCTGTTGGCCACGTGCGAGGTCTATCGCGAGGTCTGCGCCTCGCAGCTGGCGCCCGGGGAGGTGGCGTAGGATGAATCCGTATGTTTCGACCGGTTCGGTCTCGACGGTCACGTCGAACCTGGCGGGAGGCGGCCCGGGGAGGCGCACCGGCGCGTTCGCCGACGACCTGGAGCCTGCGGTGCCGCTCGGCACCGGACAGGTCACGCGGAGGCTCATGGGCTTTGTGAAGCCGCACGGCGCCTCGTTCTGCATCTCGTTCATAGCGTCGGCCGCCTCGGTCGTCCTGCAGCTCTACGTGCCGATCCTGACCGGTCGCGCGATCGATACCATGCTGGGCCCCGGCCTGGTCTCCTTCGAGGCTCTCGCCCCGTTGGTGCTGCAGCTCGCGACGGCGACGCTCGCCGCCTCCGCGCTCCAGTGGGTGCAGGGCTACTGCGTGAACCGGCTCACGTACCGATGCGTGCGCGACATGCGCGTCGCCGCCAGCGATAAGATCAGCCGGATGCCCATCTCCTTCATCGACGCCCATCCGCACGGGGACCTCATCTCGCGCGTGGTGAACGACGTGGACCAGATCGGCGACGGCCTGCTCCAAGGCCTCAACCAGCTGTTCAGCGGCATCGTGACCATCGCGGGGACGTTGGTGTTCATGCTTTCGGTCTCGGTCCCCATGGCGATCGCGGTGGTGCTGGCGACGCCGCTCTCCATCGCGGCCGCCGCCTTGATCGCGCGCGTGTCCAACAAGAGCTTCGTCGCCCAGCAGCGGATCCAGGGCCAGCTGGGCGCCCATATCGAGGAGTACGTGGGCAGCCAGCGCCTGGTGAGCACGTTCTGCTACGGCGAGCGCGCCCAGGAGCGCTTCGATGCGATGAACGCCGAGCTCTATACCGCCGGCGAGCATGCGCAGTTCATGGGCTCGCTTTCAAATCCGGGCACGCGCTTCATCAACAACCTCATCTACGCCGCCGTCGCGGTGATGGGGTGCTTCTGCGTGATCACCGGCAGGCCGGCCCCGCTCACGGTGGGCGGCGTGCAGGTGTTCTTGAGCTATGCGAACCAGTACACCAAGCCGTTCAACGAGATCACCGGCGTCATCACGCAGGTCCAGACCGCCTATGCGTCCGCGCGCCGGCTGTTCGCGCTCCTCGATGCGCGCGAGGAGCGCGAGGAGGCTCCCGACGCGGCCCCGGCCCGCGCGTTTCCGGGATCCGCGGCAGCCGACTCCGCGCTCCGGGCTCCCGCGGCGACGGGTTCGGACGCCTTCGGGGGCGTGCGCGGCGACGTGGTCTTCGATCACGTGTACTTCAGCTACGTGCCGGATCGCCCGTTGCTGCAGGATATCTGCATCCATGCGGCCCCGGGCGAGCGGATCGCCCTGGTGGGGCCGACCGGGTGCGGGAAGACGACGCTCATCAACCTCTTGCTGCGCTTCTACGACGTGCAGCAGGGGAGCATCGAGCTGGACGGTGCGAACATCCTCGATATCCCGCGTCCCGACCTGCGCTCGCGCTTCGGCATGGTTCTGCAGGATACCTGGCTGTTCGAGGGGACGGTGCACGATAACATCGCGTACGGATGCGACGGCGCCACGCGGGAGCAGGTGCGGGAGGCGGCGCGCCGGGCGCACGCCGACGGCTTCATCGATGCTCTGCCGCGCGGATACGATACGGTGCTGGGCGAGGGCGGCGGCACCCTGTCGCAGGGCCAGCGCCAGCTGCTGTGCATCGCGCGCGTGCTGTTGGCGAATCCGGCGATCCTGCTGCTCGACGAGGCGACGAGCTCCATCGACACGCGCACCGAGATCCAGGTGCAGACGGCGTTCGACGAGCTCATGCGCGGCCGCACGAGCTTCGTGGTCGCCCACCGGCTCTCGACCATCCGCGAGGCCGACTGCATCCTGGTGATGCGGGACGGGCGCATCGTGGAGCGCGGGACTCATGAGCAGCTGCTGGCGGCGGACGGCTTCTACGCCGAGCTGTACAACAGCCAGTGGGAGGCCGAGTAGCGCCGCCGGCCGCGTGCGGGGGCAAGAGTTCGCCATTGTGTACATTCGTTGTAAAGCGGACGCGGGCTTCCGTCCCGTGTTCGCCTTTGACAAAAAATCGATAATCGCGCGTTAGTATTGTGGGCTGCAACGCAAGGGTGCGTAACGCTTTCGGCGGCATCGCCGCCGGGGCGCCCCGTGCTCGTATTCCCTACGCATACGCAAGGAAAAGGTCGGTATGTTTGTAGCCCTCATCTCGTTTGCCGCGCTTGCGGCCACCTTGTACGCCATCGTGCGCGATGCCCGCCGCGCGGAGGCGGACGGAAGGTCCGTTGGGCGCCGCTTGCTCTCCGCAGCGTTCTTCTTGGCGCTGCAGGCGTTTACAGGCGGCTACGCGGCGATCGGCATGGTGGAGAACGACATCCTGTCCGCCCTGGTGCTCAACATCGCGTTGAGCGGCTGCGCCCTGGCGAGCTGCCAGGCACCTCGGATCCGCGCGCGGCTGGAGCGCCTCGTCGGCGCGGACGGGCGCTTCGCCCATCCGCTGGTCGCCTCCGTTGCATTCGTGTTGCTCGCCGGCGTCTTCGCCACGCTTGCGCTGGAGATTCCGAGCAACCACAACCTGCTGTGGATGTATCCGCTCTGCTTGTTGCTCGAATGGTCGCTCATCACGGCGCTCATCGCGGGCTTGTTCTTCATCTTCCAGCGGCGCGCCGGCGCCCCGGGCGTGCTGGCGTCCTTGTTCTACGTCCTGGGCCTGGCGGAGCATTTCGTCATCACGTTCAAGTCGATGCCCATCGCGCCGGGCGACCTCTCGGCCCTGTCCACCGCCATGGCGGTCGCGGGCACGGGCTACTCCTACATCCTCAATCCGTTCTGCCTCTACGGCATGGCCTTCGCGGCGCTTGCCGTGTATACGCTGCGCGTCGCCGCGCTCATCGCGCCGGAGCGCCGCGCGGGAGCACGGGCGGTCGCCATCAACGCGCTCGTCGGCGTGCTGTGCTTCGCGGGCGTCGGCGCCCATGTGACCCTGGTGGACTACTACAACCAGCTCTACATCCAGGTGTACACCTGGCGCCCGCTCGAGAGCTATTACCGCCAGGGATTCCTGCCGAGCTTCATTTCCGGCGCCCAGACCATCAAGCCTCCGGTTCCCGAGGGGTACAACATCGGCACCGCGCAGGATCTCATCAAGGAGCATGCCGAGCGCTACGACGAGGGCGAGGGCGCGACCATCGAGCGTCAGCAGGCCGTCGCGCAGTTCGATGAGGAGAAACCCACCGTCATCACCATCATGAACGAGACGTTCTCCGACCTTTCGATCTACCAGAACCTCCATGCCGGCTACGAGGGCCCGCAGTTCTTCAAGAGCATCCCCGACGCGCTGCAGCGCGGCGTCCTGTACGTGTCCGCCTACGGCGGCGGCACGTGCAACACGGAGTTCGAGTACCTCACGGGGAACTCCATGGCGTTTCTGGGATCGGGTACGTACCCGTATACCATCTACGACCTATCGCGTACCGAGTCGCTACCGGCCCAGTTTCGCGACATGGGCTACAAGACGACCGCGATCCATCCCAACCACGGCACCAACTGGAATCGCGAGAACGTCTACACGACGCTCGGCTTCGACCGGTTCCTCACCATCGAGGACTTCCAGAACGCCGAGAAACTGCGCGGCATGGTGACGGACGCCGCGACGTATGACGCGATCCTGGCGATGCTCGAGTCCGACGCCGCGCCGCAGTTCATCTTCGACGTCACGATGCAGAACCACTCTGGATACGAGACCGGCCTGATTCCCTATGACAAGCAGGTTCACTACCTGATCGACGGCGTCAGCGATCCGGAGGCGAACGAGTACCTGGCGCTGATCGAGGAGTCCGACCGCGCGCTTAAGGAGTTCATCGCCAGCCTTCGCAAGCTCGACCGCAAGGTCGTGGTGGTATTCTTCGGCGATCACCAGCCGTTCTTCCCCGACCAGTACAACGAGTCGTGGTTCCAAAACGAGGACGAGGCCGTGCATGCCCAGCGCCTGTGGCAGACGGACTACATCGTGTGGGCGAACTACGATGTCGCGGGGCGCGACCAGGAGAGCAAGGTCGATGACCTTTCGATCAACTATCTGGGCAGCTCGATGATGGACCTCATCGGTGCGCCGATGACCAATTGGGAGAAGGCGCATATCACGTTGCGGGAGGCGCTTCCGGCGATCAACGCCACGGGCTTCGAGGATAAGAGCCTGCACTGGTATCTCTCGAGCGCGGCGACCAAGCCCGAGGACTATCCGGCGGGCAGTGCTGCGGCCGAGGCCATCGATGCCCGTTCGGATCTGGCGAAGATGCAGTACTTCATGATGTTCCGGGACGGCAAGGACATCTACGCCAAGACCTTCCAGGCGGCGGCGAACGAGACCGATCCGAATCTTGCTCCGGGTACGACGAAGATCAAGTAGCGCGCCTGTGCGAGCGCGCGTTCGGCTCCAGGCCCTCCTGCGGTAAGATGCTCGATAGTTGTCGAGCGGGCAGGAGGGCCTTTGCTATGAAGATCGAAGCTGTGACCAGGGGAGACGGATGGAATGAGGAAACGCTGGCATTGATCGCCGAACGCTCTTCGACGCGCAAGTTCTCCGACAAGGCGGTAACCGACGAGCAGCGCGCCGCGGTGCTGCATGCTGCCAGCCGCGCGCCGTCCGCCGGCGCGATGATGATGTACTCCATCATTGACATCCGGCGCCAGGAGACCCTCGATCGCCTGTCCGTCCTTTGCGACAACCAGCCGTTTATCGCGAAGGCGCGCTGGGCGCTCGTGTTCGTCGTCGACTATTGCAAGTGGATCGACCTTTTCGAGCACGCCGGCTGCCTGACGGAAGAGTTCGCGCGCGAGCACGGCTGCGAGACGCGCGCCACCTGCGGTCTGGGTGATTTCGCGATCGCGGCGCAGGATACGGTCATCGCGGCGCAGAACGCCGTGATGACCGCCGAAGCGGTGGGGCTGGGAAGCTGCTATATCGGCGATATCGTCGAGAACGCCGAGGAGGTGGGCGAGCTGCTGTGCCTGCCGCCGCACACCATGCCCCTGACGATGCTGGTGTTCGGCACGCCCCGCAAGGAGCGTCCGGCAACCCCGCATCCCGTGGAGAACCTGGTGATGAGCGAGCGCTATCGCCGCGCCGATGCGGCGACCATGGACGTGCAGATCGCCGAGATGGATGCGATGTTCAGGCCCCATGCCACGGAGGCGGGCGCGCGCGTGGTCGATATCTACACGCGTAAGCATACGAGCGCGTTTATGGCGGAGATGAACCGCTCGATGGAGCGCTGGTTCGAGAATTGGCGCGGTCCGGCCGATGGAGACCGCTAACCGGTAGCCGGACGGCTCCGTTTGACGGCGGCGCGGCGAAGCGGTGGCCTCAGCGGATCCCGTTAGGCGGGATCGAGGTGCTTGCTCGGTATACGGGTTGCACGGTAGCCGTATTGATTCACTGGGTAAAGAAGGCGGCCCCTCTGCACACATGGTGCTGAAGGGCCGCCGAGTAAGTAGGCGGGCTGGTTGCCTGCCTATGCGGGACGCTTAGGGGCGCTCGCTCGCCTCGATGCGCTCCATGCGGTCGACATCCTTGAATTTCATGAAGAGCGGGACGTACTCATAGAACACGCTGGAGCTTTCAAGCCCGAACCAGCGTGCAGGCGAGCCGGCGACGCGCCTGAGTGCGTACTTCAAGCTGATCGCCGAGCGCTCGCGGGCGGTCACGTCGCTTTCAGGGGCAAGGGTTTTCCTAAGCATGCAGAAGCGGAACGAACCGATGGGCGAAGGCTTCGAATAGACGGAATAGGCATGTGTTTGAGCGGGCAATTCGCCAGATGCGGAAAGGTCGGAGACAACCTGGCGCAGATAGGCGTTCACGCGCTGGTTGATCTTATATCCCAAGAACAGATGCACGCGGAAGACGAAGTCGGTTCCGAAGGATTCGACTGAATACGAGAAGGTGTACGGGTCCTCGGTGACCTCGACGTTCAGGAACCAGTATGCACGTGCGCGCTTCGGATGCTTGTCGAGGATGGAATAGAGGATATCGCGGTCGAGGTAATCCGTATTCGTCTCATTCGTGAGATAGACGAGGTTGTCGCTCATGAGCTCGTAGGTTTCGTCCTTACGCAGGCGGTCAAGCTGATCGAGGTAGTTGCGAATGGGTAGAAGCGTCGCCTGGCGGCGTTCGACCGATGATCCGTTGTACCAGCTCACCATGATGCCCATGATCAAGGCAGCCATGAGGATGGTGAAGTAGCCACCATGGAAGAATTTGGTGAGCGACGACCCGAAGAAGAAACCCTCCAGGGAAACGAAGAAGATGACGAAGATCCATGCCGGGATGGGCTTCTTGCGCACGTTATGCAAGAAGAAGAACAGGAGGATGGAGGTGCAGATCATCGTGATGGTGATTGCCAGGCCATACGCTGCCTCCATATGCGCCGAGGACCTGAATAGCAAGACGACGGCGATGCACCCGATCCACATGACGTTGTTGACCATGGGAATATAGAGCTGTCCTTTGGTCTCCGCGGGATAGAAGACCTGCATATGCGGCATGAGGTCCAGGCGGCTCGCTTCGGAGACCAAGGAGAAGGCGCCGGTGACCAGCGCTTGGGACGCGATGATGGCGGCACAGGTCGAAAGGCCGACGGCGAACGGGCGCATGCCTTCGCCGAGCATCTGGAAGAACGGGTTGAGATCCGGGATGGATGCAAGTGCGGGATTGCCGGCGTTGGCAAGCAGCCAGGCGCCCTGTCCGAGGTAGGACAGGAGCAAGCAGGTCTTCACAAAGGGCCAGGTGGCGTAGATGTTACCCCGTCCCACATGGCCCATATCGGAGTAGAGGGCCTCGGCGCCGGTCGTTGCGAGAAAACAGCTTCCCAAGATCATGATACCGGCGTGGTTGTTCGGGGAGAATAGGAACGCGAGCCCGCGAAGCGGGTTGAAGGCGAGCAGGATGCCGGGGTTGCCCAGGACGTAGACCAAGCCGCTCCCGCCTAAGAAGAGGAACCAGAAGGTCATGACCGGCCCGAAGGCTCGTCCGATCTTGCTCGTGCCCGCCTTTTGGACGGCGAACAGGAGGCTGATGATTATCAGCGTGATGATGACCACGTTGGTTTGCCCGTTTCCGATGATATCGTGCATTGCGGGGATGGTCCGCAGGCCCTCGACCGCGGTCGTGATGGTAACCGCCGGCGTGAGGATGCCGTCTGCAAGCAATGCCGAGCCGCCGAGCATGGCGGGAATGATGAGCCATTTGCCGTATTTGCGTACGATACTGTAAAGGGCGAAGATGCCGCCCTCGCCTTGGTTGCCGGCCTTGAGGGATACGAGGACGTACTTCACCGTGGTGAGCAGCGTGACGGTCCAAATGACCAGAGAGAGCGCGCCCAGGATGAATTCCTCGGTCACCTGCATGATGCCGCCCTGTCCGGCGAGCAGCGCCTTGGTGACGTACATGGGCGAGGTGCCGATGTCGCCGTAGACCACTCCGAGGGTTACAAGCATCGCCGCAAGGCTGATGGGGATGCTGTGCCCCTTGTCGCCGTCGCTTGCATCGGGCTCGTGGCCCTTATTGGTGTTCCGCTTGAGTTTGCGCTCGGTTTTCGGGCGTGGAGCAGCGGTTTTCTCGCTGCTCATATGCTCCGGAGAATCGGAGACGGTCGTTTGCGTCATCGGTTCTGTGCTCCTTGATGAAACGGGCCCCGAGCGTATGCTCGAGGCGAACAAAAGCCAAGGTGACCGCCTTGGTGGCTCGCAATTATAGCCTTATTGGACAGCATATGCCATGCCCCATCTGCCTGCAAGAACGCGGTGTAAAACAGCTCCGCCCACTCCGTTTTGGCGGAGTGGGCGGAGCGCTAGCGGACGGGCGGAGCGCTTGCGGGCGTGGCCGCGGGCGCTAGCGGGCGGGCGGAGCGCTTGCGGGCGTGGCCGCGGGTGCTTGCGGACGGGCGGAGCGCTTGCGGACGTGGCCGCGGGTGCCCCGTATGGGGCGATCCGGGCCGATGCCTGCGGCCCTTTTCGCGCCGCCGTCGCGCGTTGGAGCCACCGGAGTCATTTTTTCGTCCTCTTTTTCGACATCCGTGGCTCCATTCCTCCCTTGGAGTCATCCATGTAAATAAAACGCGCTATAAATCGTCATTGGCGACTCCAAAGCGCCTTTCGAGTCCTTTCCGTTACAGTCTGAGCCGGCGTTCCCGGGTCGTCGCGAGCGGTTGCGCGGCTTACGCCCTATGCGCGCCGGCCGAACCCGGCGCGTTCGAGCGCTTCCTCGATGGGATAGCGCTTCACGAGGTAGCACTTGTGGATGCGCGGGTTGCGGGCGAAGTCCTCGGGGATGGTCTCGGCCGTGATATCGGTGAGGACGACGCCGGCGCGTGCGAGCTTCTCGAGATCGGGTTTGAACGTGCGCAGGTTGCACGAGAAGATGGCCTCGCCCTCGCGCGTGAGCAGGCGCGACATCCCGATGATGAGCTCGGTATGGTCGCGTTGGACGTCGAAGGTGCGCGAACCCATTTTCGACGAGTTGGAGAAGGTGGGCGGATCGCAGAAGATGAGGTCCCAGCGGTTGCGCGTGAGCCGCTGCTCGGCGATCCAGCGGCGTACGTCGGCGCGGATGAATTCATGGCGGCTGCCGGCGAAGCCGTTCTGGCGCATGTTGCGCTCCGCCCAGGCGAGGTAGGTGTTGGAGAGGTCCACCGTGACCGTCTCCTCCGCACCGCCGTCCGCCGCGTAGCAGGTCGCGGTGCCCGTGTAGGCGAAGAGGTTGAGGAAGCGGCGGCATCCGCGTGCGTGCCGGCGCACCAGGTCGCGCGTGACGCGGTGGTCGAGGAAGATGCCGGTGTCCAGGTGGTCGTCGAAGTTGACGGCGAAGGTGAGCCCGCCCTCTTGGATAAGGGGGAGCCTGCGCTCGATGCCCGCCTCGGTCGCTGCGCCGTTGCGCACGCCCTGGGAGAACGAGGAGCGCCCCGCGTTAGCGTATTGCGAGCCGCCGCGCGAGCGGGTGCGCGCCTTGGCGTGGACGCATTCGGGGGCGACGTCCAGGATCATCGGGGCGAGGGTGAGGATGTCGAGGAAGCGCGCCTGGGCGACGGCGGGGTCGATCGACTTCGGCGCGGCGTATTCGGCGATGACGAGCCAGCGCCCCGGCGTTTCGGGAGCGCCTTGGTAGAGGTCGATGGCTGCCGCGTAGTCGGGCAGGTCGGCGTCGTAGACGCGGTAGCAGCTCACGCCTGCGCGCTGCGCCCACTTGCGACGCAGGCGGGCGACCTTCTTGAGGCGCGCGGCGAACTGGTCCGATCCGGCGGCGAGCACGGGGACGACGCGGCCGTCGCCCAGGTCGACGGTGCGTTCGGTGCCGCTCGCCGCGTCCGCGTCCTTCAGGTCGGAGCCATCGAAGAGGAAGATCGTCGCGTCCTCGTTATTGGGTTTCACATCGATCCGGGCTGCGGGCGCGACGCCTAAGCTGTGCGCGAGGAGGCTGTCGCGCGATAGGATGGCGAGGTTCGAGAAGCACACGCCTTCGCGCATCCGTGCGGTCAGCGAGAGGAGCGCTGCGGCATGCGTGGACGGCACCTCGGTCGAATCCGCCACCACGATGCAGGCGCCCGGCAGCTCGGAGCCGCCGTCGGTATCGGCGTGCCCGTTGGCGGCGAGCGGGGGAAGCGCGGCGCGCTGCGCGAGCGCATCGGAAAGCCGGTCGGCGGTAGCGGGCGGGAAGGCGACGCGCCCACCGAAACCGGCGCGCTTCAAAACGCGTTCGGCGTATGCGCGCGCCTGGGGGTCGACGTCGGTCGCGACGAGGACCGCTTTGCGGTCGCGAGCGCTCGCCGCCCGTTCGTCCGCTTCGTCGAGCAGCTCGTTCCAGGCCTCGGCATCATGGCGGCGCCAGCCCTCGAATCCCCAGCGCGCGCGCAGCAGGCCGGGCGCGCGGTCTTGCAGCATGTTGAGCGCCTCGAGTTCGAGACCGCCGCCGGCACAGCACAGGTCGAGCAGCACGGGCGCGGCCGAGGCCGCGACGGCGTCGGCACTGGCAGCGTCGGAGGCGGTGGCGGGGCCGGCAGCGGCGGCGTCGAAGGCCGGACGCTCGCGGACGGCCTCCAGCCAGCCGGCCTTCTCGAGCAGCAACGCGGCGTAATCCGGGCGCAGCACGTGGGCGCGAGCGCCCGGCCTGGTTGCCTCTCGCGGAAGTCGCTTGAAGAGCGGCTCACCCGAGAGGTCGAGGTGGATGCTGGCGCGGTCGTCGCGAATCGAGAGCGCGATGCGCGCGTCGGGGTGCTCGGTGTCGACATCGGCTCGGGCGCCTACCTCGTCGGCGAGCCGGTCGCAGATCGCGTCTTTGACGCACAGGGCGGCGTAGTGCGTGTTGCGCAGCTCGCGGTTGGTGCCGCGCGCGGTGACGGCGATGCTCGCCCGGTCGATGAGGATCTGCTCCCAGGGAATCCGATAGACGCCGTCGTAGAGGGCGTTGGCGTCCCAGCAGTCGAAGCGGCCCAGCACCACGAAGACGCGGCTGGCCAGCCGGCTCCACAGGCAGGCGCGGTAGGCGTCGCGCACGGTGCCGGTAAAGGTGACGCGGCCCTTGAGGCGACGCGTCTTGTGAAGGCCGATGCGCTGCAGCTCGGCGTCGAGCGCTGATTCGAAGCCTTCGGGGCAGCTCGCGTAGAACTCGAGATAGGTTCCGGTGAGTGCCGCCTTGGTGGCGCTGTTCATGATGCCGCCTTTCTTGAGGGCGCCGCGGCGGAGACGCGCGGCGCATATTTATTCAGCCTGCCATTATCGCATAGCGAGGTCACGTGGGCGGCGTCCGTCCCCAGCGGGGCTTCGAGCGGCGAGGGGCTCGGCGCGGCATGGCGCGCCGAGACGAGCGAGGCGCCGCGCCGCGTCCGGTGCAGCGCGGCGCGGCGGCGCGGACTTACTCCAGCTCGAACGCTCCCGTGTAGAGCTGGTAGTAGTACCCCTTCTTGGCGATGAGCTCGTCGTGCGTGCCGCGCTCGATCACGCGGCCGTGGTCGAGGCAGATGATCACGTCGGAGTTGCGCACGGTGGAGAGCCGGTGCGCGATCACGAACGTGGTGCGGCCCTGCATGAGGGCGTCCATGCCGCGCTGCACGATGGCTTCGGTGCGGGTATCGATGCTCGAGGTCGCCTCGTCCAGGATCATCGCCGGCGGGTCGGCCACGGCGGCGCGGGCGATGGAGAGCAGCTGGCGCTGACCTTGGCTGAGCTGCGAGCCGTTGCCGGTGAGCATGGTGTTGTAGCCCTCCGGCAGGCGCGAGATGAAATCATGCGCGCCGGCGAGCTTGGCGGCCTTGATGCACTCCTCATCCGTCGCATCGAGCTTACCGTAGCGGATGTTGTCCATCACGGTGCCGGTGAACAGGTTCACATCCTGGAGCACGACGCCCAGCGAGCGGCGCAGATCGGCCTTGCGGATCTTGTTGACGTTGATGCCGTCGTAGCGGATCTTGCCGTCGGCGATGTCGTAGAAGCGGTTGATGAGGTTGGTGATCGTCGTCTTGCCAGCGCCCGTCGCGCCCACGAAGGCGACCTTCTGACCGGGCTTTGCGTAGACGGAGACGTCGTGCAGCACCTCGTGGTCGGGCGTGTAGCCGAAGTCCACGCCCGTCATGCGCACGTCGCCGCGCAGGGGCACGTAGGTCACCGTGCCGTCGGCGCGATGCGGATGCTTCCACGCCCACAGGCCGGTGCGCTCATCGGTCTCCTCGAGCTCCCAGGTCTTCGGGTTCACGCGGGCGTTCACCAGCGTGACGTAGCCTTCGTCGGCCTCGGGTTCCTCGTCGAGGAGGTCGAAGATTCGCTCGGCGCCGGCGAGGCCCATCACCACGGCGTTGATCTGCTGGGAGACCTGGCCGATCTGTCCGCAGAACTGCTTGGTCATGTTGAGGAACGGCACCACCACGGCGATCGAGAGCGGCATGCCCGAGATGGACAGGTTGGGAACGTTCAGCGCCAGGAAGATGCCGCCGGCGAGCGCGACCACGACGTAGATGAGGTTGCCGAGGTTCATCAGGACGGGCATGAGGATGTTGGCGTACATGTTCGCCTTCTGGGAAACCTCGAAGAGTCTCTCGTTGCGCTCGTCGAAATCGGCTTCCGCGGTCGCTTCGTGGCAGAACGCCTTCACGACCTTCTGGCCGTTCATGACCTCCTCGATATGGCCCTCGACGATGCCGAGCTCGCGCTGCTGCGCGATGAAGAAGCGCGCGGAGTTCGAGCCGAGCATCTTGGTGAGGAAGACCATGCACACGATGCCGGCGATGATCACCAGGCACATCCAGACGGAGAAGTACAGCATGATGAAGAGCACCGTGCCCAGCACGATGATGGTCTGCAGCAGGTTGGGAAGCGACTGCGAGATCATCTGGCGCAGGGTGTCGATGTCGTTGGTGTAGTGCGACATGATGTCGCCGCGCTGGTTCGTATCGAAGTAGCGGATGGGCAGGTCCTGCATGCGGTTGAACATCTTCTCGCGCAGCTTCTCAAGCGAGCCCTGGGTGACGACCGCCATGTTGCGGTTCCAAAACAGCGAGGAGAGGTTGCCGATGATGTAGATGGTGCCGAGGGTGAGCACGATCTGCAGGATCTTGGGCTGGGCGGCCGACCAGTCGCCCGTCTGCCACGAGGTCGAGATGACCTGCAGCGCGCTTTGCAGGAAGACGGAGCCGATG
This sequence comes from uncultured Collinsella sp., assembly GCA_963558435.1. Taxonomy (GTDB): domain Bacteria; phylum Actinomycetota; class Coriobacteriia; order Coriobacteriales; family Coriobacteriaceae; genus Collinsella. The sequence continues at coordinate 2,801 of CAUWGM010000011.1, read as the reverse complement.
GAGTTGATGAGACCGCACAGCAGCACGCCGGCCATGACCAGCGGCAGCAGGACGGGATAGAACGAGAACAGCAGCTTGATGAGGCGCACCAGGGTGCCGGACCTGCGCGCCCCCTTGCGCGCGGTAGCGGGCTTACTCATGTGCCTCGCCTCCCTTCAGGGCGTAGCCATCCGCGGCGGTTGCTGCGGCGGGGTCTTCGGCGTCGGCGCTCTCGAGCTCGCGCGCGGCGGCTGCCGCGGCCGCTTCGACCGCCTCAGCCTCTTCGGTCATCTTGTTTTGCGAGGTGAAGGTCTCGCGGTAGATCTCGGACGTCTCGAGCAGTTCCTCGTGGGTGCCGATGCTCGCGATGCGCCCGCCCTCCATCACGATGATGCGGTCGGCATCCTGCACGCTGGAGACGCGCTGGGCGATGATGAGCTTGGTCGTATCGGGTAGGTACGATGCGAGGCCGGCGCGGATCTTGGCATCGGTCTTGGTGTCGACAGCGCTCGTGGAGTCGTCGAGGATCAGCACCTTGGGCCGGCGCAGCAAGGCGCGCGCGATGCACAGGCGCTGCTTCTGACCGCCGGAGACGTTGGAGCCGCCCTGCTCGATCCAGGTGTCGTAACCCTTCGGGAACCCGTCGACGAACTCGTCGGCGCAGGCGAGGTGGGCGGCCTCGCGGATCTCCTCGTCGGTGGCGTCGGCGTCTCCCCAGCGCAGGTTGTCGGCGATGGTGCCGCTGAATAGCACGTTTTTCTGCAGGACCATGGCGACCTGGTGGCGCAGGGCGTCGAGGTCGTAGTCGCGGACGTCCACGCCGCCCACGCGCACGGTGCCCTCGCTCGCGTCGTAGAGGCGGGCGATGAGGTTCACCAGCGTAGATTTTGCCGAGCCGGTACCGCCGATGATGCCGATGGTCTCGCCGCTGGCGATGTGCAGGTCGATGTCATCGAGGGCCTGGCGCTCGGCGTGCGCGGAGTACTTGAAGCTCACGTGGTCGAAGTCGATCGAGCCGTCGGCCACCTCGCGCACCGGCTCCGCCGGGTTGGCGATGGTGGGCTCTGCCTGCAGGACCTCGCAGATGCGGCGCGCGCTTTCCTCCGCCATGGTGACCATGACGAAGATCATGGAGAGCTGCATGAGGCTCATGAGGATCTGGAAGCCATAGGTGAAGGTCGATGAGAGCTGGCCCACGTCGAACGCGGTCGCCTGGCTGGTGATGATGAGCTTGGAGCCCAGGTAGATGATGACGACGAACGCTCCGTTGACGCAGAAGTTCATCATCGGGTTGTTGAACGCGAGCAGCTTTTCGGCGCGGGTGAAGTCGGCGCAGACGTCCTGGGCGGCGGTGGCGAACTTCTGCTTCTCGTAGTCCTCGCGCACGTAGCTCTTCACCACGCGCATGCCGGTGACGTTCTCCTCGACGGACTCGTTGAGCGCATCGTACTTATGGAAGACGCGGGTGAAGATCGGCGTCGCCTTGTGGATGATGAGGCCGAGACCGATGCCGAGCAGCGGGATCATCGCCAGGTAGACGAACGAGACGGAGCCGCCCATGGCGTAGGCCATCGCGAAGGCGAAGATGAGGACCAGCGGCGCGCGCACGGCGATGCGGATGATTAGCATGAACGCTTGCTGCACGTTGGTGATATCCGTGGTGAGGCGCGTGACCAGCGAGGAGCTGGAGAAGCGGTCGATGTTGGCGAACGAGAAGGTCTGGATCTTGTAGAAGAGGTCGTGCCGCAGGTTCTTGGCGAAGCCGCAGCTCGCATGGCTGCAGGTGATGCCCGCGGCGGCGCCGAAGAACAGCGACACCACGGCGAGCGCGACGAGGACGCCTGAGGTCGGAAGGATCTGGGCGACGGACGCGCCCTCTTTGATGGTGTCGATGAGGTTGGCTGTGACGAACGGGATGGTCATCTCGCACGCGACCTCGCACAAGACGAGGATCGGCGTCGCGATGGTGGGCTTGAGGTAGTCGCGGATGGATGCGGCAAGGGTTTTAACCATCGATCTCCTCCCAACGGTTGCGGACACGGTCGAGCAGGTCGGCGAGCGTCTCCTGCTCTTCGGGGGTAAGGTTCGAGAACGCGCTCGAGCGGAAGCGCTGGCGGATCTCCGTCTCCATGCGCGCGGCGGCGGCGCCGGCTTCGGTGAGCGTCACCTTGAGCTGGCGGCGATCTTGGTGATCGCGCGCGCGGCTGATGAGGCCGGCGGCCTCCATCTTGGAGAGGATCTCCGAGAGCGAGACGGGCTTGAGCTCGAAGAACAGGCCGAGCTCCTGCTGGGAGAGCGTGCCGCCGTTCTTCTCGAGCAGGCAGAGGATGGGCGCGCGGCCGGATCTTCCTCCCCGGTGGAAATGCAGGTAGTGGCCGCAGAAACCCAGGTTGGAGAGGATGTGCGCCGCACGGGCGATGACGGGGTCGTCGGTGGCGTCGGGCGCCTCGGGCGGGTCTTCACGGTGACGCGGGGCGTGCCTGGCGGCAGCAGCGGGGCTGGCGGCGGGGGCGTCGGCGAGTCCTTCCACGGGCTCGGACGCGGCGTGCGGGGCTTCGGATGCGCTGTTGGCGAGCGCGCCCGAGGACGGAGCGCTCGCGGTGCCGCCGGCCGCCGGTGCTTCCTGGCTGGTGACGGGCGGACGCGCGCCTTCAGGCATATCGCTGCCCTCGAATTCCGGACCGTTCACAGAACTCTCCCTTCCCTCATGTTTTGAGAAAAGTATAATAGCCACCTTCAAACAATATGGTACCGAAATAAATTTTATTCTAACAGTCAAGAACTTGGGTGATGGATAGCGCGGTCCGCGGGACCGCGCTATC
>CAUWGM010000010.1:0-69203 GCA_963558435.1 uncultured Collinsella sp. | reverse complement strand
GTGCCAGGGGGCATCCCTTCGGGGAGGCCCCCTTTTTTCGTGCCGCGGCGGGGCGCGGGAGAAATCTCCTAATCGATAGGATTCACCACCTTTCTCTCGGGCTTCTCTATACGTTGGTCGCCATGGGTTTTGTGGTCCTGGCGATCTCCATCAGACGCCGTCGCTTCTACTGAATCTGATCAGCTCTGCCGATCAAACCTCTCGGATTTCGTATCATGTCTCGTCGTTGGGACCCATGTAGAGTCAATCGAATGTGCCTTCATTATAAACACATGAACAGGTGTTCGATATACTATATTCTACCTGCGGAAACTATTCGATATTGTTTCGTTTAATCCAAAAGTTCATAAGAGTCAAGTCTTTAATTGCTAAACGGTTTGTAGTTGCTAAACTAGTAGGTTGCGATATAAGGCGATTTGTGCAGATATGTTCTTCGTGAACTCACGTGGCTCGTAGCGGCCTCGGGATTCCGTTGGATTCTGACCGGATCGTCTAGTTAAACCGCATTTTCCCAAGAAGGAGGGAACGCCTGGTGAGTGATGCTAAAGCCACCCTGCCGGTAACGGCAACAGAGCGCACGCGCGTCAACTTCGGAAAGATCTCCGAGGTGATGGAGCTGCCGAATCTCATCTCCGTTCAGAAGGAGAGCTTTCAGCGCTTCATGACCGATGGACTTCGCGAGGCTTTCAAGGAGTCCAGCCCTATCCAGAGCCAGAACCATGTCCTGGAGGTCACCTTTGGTGATCACCAGTTCGGCGATCCCGCTCACTCTGTTGATGAGTGCCGCGAGAAGGATATGACCTATCAGGCTCCGCTGCTGACCGATGTTCGCCTGACCAATAAGGAGACCGGCGAGATCAAGGAGCAGCTGGTTTTCATGGGCGATTTCCCCATGATGACCGATCAGGGCACCTTTATCATCAACGGTACCGAGCGCATCGTCGTCTCGCAGCTGGTCCGTTCCCCGGGCGTTTACTACGGCTCCGAGATGGATGGCGGCAAGCAGGTTTATAAGGCGCAGGTCATCCCTGCGCGTGGCGCATGGCTCGAGTTCGAGGTCGATAAGCGCGATCAGCTCGTGGTCTCCATCGACCGCAAGCGCAAGCAGTCTGCGACCATGTTCCTGCGTGCCCTCGGCATCGCTACGACTAACGATGAGATCATCGAGATGCTCGGTGACTCCGACGTCGTGAAGCGCACCATCGAGCGCGATACCGCTCTGACGCGCGAGGACGCCCTCATCGAGATCTATCGTCGCCTGCGTCCGGGCGAGCCTCCGACCGTCGATGCTTCCCGCAGCCTGCTCGAGGGGCTGCTGTTCAACCCGCAGCGCTACGACCTGGCTCGCGTTGGTCGCTACAAGGTCAACAAGAAGCTCGGTCTCGAGACCGCCGAGGACGTCACCGTGCTCACCGATGAGGATATCGTCGCCACGCTTCGCTATCTCCTCGAGCTCGCTGCCGGAACCCCTGGCTTCAAGACGGACGATATCGACCACTTCGGCAACCGTCGCATCCGCACCGTGGGCGAGCTCGTTGCCAACCAGTTCCGTATCGGTATGAGCCGTATGGAGCGCGTCGTGCGCGAGCGCATGAGCTCTCAGGACATCGATGAGATCACGCCCCAGAGCCTGATCAACATTCGTCCGATCGTGGCTTCCATCAAGGAGTTCTTCGGCTCCTCGCAGCTCTCCCAGTTCATGGACCAGTCTAACCCGCTGACCGGCCTTACGCACAAGCGCCGCCTGTCCGCGCTGGGTCCCGGTGGCCTTGCCGGTCATAAGTCCGGCTCCAGCCGCCGTACGAACGTCCCGACTGCGGTCCGCGACGTCCACAACTCGCACTACTCCCGTATGTGCCCCATCGAGACGCCCGAAGGCCCCAACATCGGCCTGATCGGCTCCCTTTCGCTGTACGCCCGTGTGAACGAGTACGGCTTCATCGAGGCTCCGTATCGCCGTGTCGAGAACGGCGTCGCGACGGATCAGATCGACTGGATGACCGCTGACGAGGAAGAGAATCACATCATCGCCCCGGCTAACACGCCGCTCGATCCCAATACGAACGAGTTCGTGACGACCGATGCCGCGGGCAACGTCATGCGTCCCCATACCATCGTCGCCCGTACCCGCGACTTCGACGGCTCCTTCGGCGCTCCCGCAGACGTGCCCGTCGAGATGGTCGACTACATGGACGTGTCCCCGCGCCAGATGATCTCCGTCGCTGCAACCCTGATTCCGTTCCTGGAGCACGACGACGCCAAGCGTACCCTGATGGGTGCGAACATGCAGCGTCAGGCCGTGCCCTTGGTTCACCCCGCAGCTCCGTACGTCGGTACCGGCATGGAGCGCCGCGCCGCCCTCGACTCCGGTGAGGTCACCCTCGCCCGTCATGCGGGCGAGGTCATCTTCGCCGACGCCTCCAAGATCACCGTCAAGTACGACGGTGGCATGGACACCTACAAGCTGCCCAAGTACCAGCGCTCCAACCAGTCCACGTGCATCAACCATCGCCCGCTCGTACGCGTGGGCGACGAGGTCGTCGAGGGACAGCCGCTGGCCGACGGTCCTTCGACCGATCATGGCGAGCTCGCTCTGGGTCAGAACCTCACCGTCGCCTACATGAGCTGGGAAGGCTACAACTACGAGGACGCTATCGTCGTGTCCGAGCGCGTCGTCGCCGAGGACCTGTTGACCACCATCAACATCTCCCGTCACGAGATCGACGCCCGTGACACCAAGCTCGGTCCCGAGGAGATCACCCGCGAGATCCCCAACCTCTCCGAGGACATGCTCGCCAACCTCGATGAGGACGGCGTCATCCGCATCGGCGCCGAGGTGGGCCCCGGCGATATTCTGGTGGGCAAGGTCACCCCGAAGGGCGAGAGCGCGCTGACCGCCGAGGAGCGCCTGCTGCGCGCCATCTTCGGTGCGAAGGCCCACGACGTCCGCGATACGTCCCTGAAGATGCCGCATGGCTCTTATGGTCGCGTCATCGACGTCGTTCGCTTCAGCCGCGAGGCCGGCGACGACCTGGCTCCCGGCGTGAACGAGATGGTTCGCGTCTACGTCGCGCAGCGCCGTAAGATCCAGGAGGGCGACAAGATCGCCGGTCGCCACGGCAACAAGGGCGTTATCTCCAAGATCCTTCCGGTCGAGGATATGCCCTACATGGCCGACGGTACCCCGGTCGATGTCATCCTCAACCCGTTGGGCGTTCCCTCCCGTATGAACGTCGGCCAGCTCCTCGAGTGCCATCTCGGCTGGGCCGCCGCCTGCGGTTGGGATCCCGAGAACGAGGATTCCGACGAGTACGTGCCCGGTCCGTTCTTCACGGCGACGCCGGTCTTCGACGGCGCCCATGAGGATGAGATCGCCGAGGTCATTCGCCGTGCCAATAAGAACATGGTGAACCTTGCCAGCAAGCGCTTCGGCGAGCATATGCGTCCCGAGTTCGTGACGCAGCTCGATGGCCGCGGCAAGACCCGCCTGTTCGACGGCCGCTCCGGCGAGGAGTTCCGCGAGCCCATCACCGTGGGTACGTCCTACATCCTGAAGCTCGGCCACATGGTCGACGACAAGATCCATGCTCGTTCGACCGGCCCCTACAGCTTGGTCACCCAGCAGCCCCTGGGCGGTAAGGCTCAGTTCGGCGGCCAGCGCTTCGGTGAGATGGAGGTTTGGGCGCTGTACGCGTACGGCGCATCCAACGTCCTCCAGGAGATCCTCACCGTCAAGTCCGACGATACCATCGGCCGCGTCAAGACCTACGAGTCCATCGTGAAGGGCGACAACGTTCCCATGGCGGGCATCCCCGAGTCTTTCAAGGTTCTCGTGAAGGAGATCCGCTCGCTCGCCCTCGATATCGAGCCCTTGCGGTCGCACGAGCCCGAGCCCGAGGTCGTCGAGGATGCCGAGGAGATGCTCGGCGCATCCGACGTCCTGCCCTCCATCGACGAAGCCGACACGTCCGCCGACGCCGCCGAGGCACTGATCGGCGAGCTCACCGCTTCTACCACTGATAAGGAGTAGACACTGTGGCAGATTTCGAAGCTACTGATTTTGACGCGGTAAAGATCTCCCTTGCCAGCGCCGATACGATCCGCTCCTGGTCGCACGGCGAGGTCAAGAAGCCGGAGACCATCAACTACCGTACCCTCAAGCCCGAGAAGGACGGCCTGTTCTGCGAGAAGATCTTCGGTCCCGCCAAGGACTGGGAGTGCTCTTGCGGCAAGTACAAGGGCATCCGCTTCAAGGGCATCGTCTGCGAGCGCTGCGGCGTCGAGGTCACCTCGGCCAAGGTGCGTCGCGAGCGCATGGGCCACATCGAGCTTGCCGCCCCGGTAAGCCACATCTGGTATTTCAAGAGCCCCACCAGCTTCCCCATGAGCCGCCTGCTCGACATCAAGAGCAAGGACCTGGAGAAGGTGCTCTACTTTGCCAGCTACATCATCACGCACGTCGATTACGAGGCGCGCGAGGCCGACGCCGAGGATCTGCGCGAGGAGCTCGCCGCGGACCTCGAGGAGATCGATGCCGAGTGCGCCCGCCAGATCGAGTCCTTGAAGGAGCAGGGCAATCCGGAGAACTTCGACGAGTTCTCCGACGAGGAGCCTCTGACCCAGGAGGAGATCGCCGCCGGCATCATCGACATCGAAGAGGAATGCAAGGACGAGAAGCAGCTCCGCTCCGACGCCTTCCAGGCCTTCATGAAGCTCTCCGAGCGCGACCTCATCTCCGATGAGCCGCTGTTCCGCGAGATGAAGCGCTACTACTCCATGTACTTCTCCGGCGACATGGGCGCCGAGGCCGTACGCGACCTGCTGGCCGCTATCGACCTCGAGTCCGAGTCCGAGCGCCTCAAGGCGATCATCGCCGACGAGGACGGCCAGAAGCAGAAGCGCGAGAAGGCCGTCAAGCGCCTCGAGGTCGTCGACGCCTTCCTGAAGGGTCACAACGATCCCGCCAACATGATCCTCGACGTCATCCCGGTTATTCCGCCCGATCTGCGCCCGATGGTGCAGCTCGACGGCGGCCGCTTCGCCGCGTCCGACCTCAACGACCTGTATCGTCGCGTGATTAACCGTAACAATCGCCTGAAGCGCCTGCTCGACCTCGACGCGCCTGCGATCATCGTGAACAACGAGAAGCGCATGTTGCAGGAGGCCGTGGACGCCCTGTTCGACAACGGCCGTCGTGGTCGCCCGGTTTCCGGCCGTGGCGGTCGCCCGCTGAAGTCGCTGGCCGAGGCCCTCAAGGGCAAGCAGGGCCGCTTCCGCCAGAACCTGCTGGGCAAGCGCGTCGACTACTCCGGTCGTTCCGTTATCGTTACCGACCCCACCCTCAAGCTGCACCAGTGCGGTCTGCCCAAGACCATGGCGCTGGAGCTCTTCAAGCCCTTCGTCATGAAGCGCCTCGTCGAGCTCGGCAAGGTGGAGAACATCAAGGGCGCCAAGCGCTCCATCGAGCGCGGTGCGAGCTTCGTGTGGGACATCCTGGAAGAGGTCATCGACGGCCGCCTGGTGCTGCTCAACCGCGCGCCTACGCTGCACCGCCTCTCCATCCAGGCCTTCGAGCCGGTTCTGGTCGAGGGTAAGGCCATCCACCTGCATCCGCTGGTCTGCGCCCCCTTCAACGCCGACTTCGACGGCGACCAGATGTCGGTGCACGTGCCGCTGAGCCTTCAGGCCCAGGCCGAGGCCCGCGTGCTCATGCTCTCCGCGAACAACCTGCGCTCCCCGGCATCGGGCAAGCCCGTGAACGTTCCCTCCCAGGACATGATCATCGGCGTGTACTACCTCACCCAGGCACGCGACGGCCTGTCCGGCGAGGGCCACGTCTTCGCGAGCTTCGATGATGCGCTGAACGCCTATGATGCCCGCACCGAGGTCGACCTCCAGGCCAAGATCCAGGTCCGCGTGTCCGCCGCCGACGCCAACCACTTCGAGGGCGAGAAGAGCTTCTTCCGCGTGAAGAACGACCGCAACGAGTTCGTCGACTACGACGTCACCGGTACGAAGACCTGCCGCTTCGAGACGACTATCGGCCGCATCATCTTCAACCGCCAGTGCCTGCCGGCCGACTACGAGTTCATCAACTACAAGATGGTCAAGGGCGATGTGGGCAAGCTCGTCGCCGCCTGCTGCGACCGCTATCCTCAGGCCGAGGTGGGTCCGATCCTGGACGCCATCAAGTACGCCGGCTTCCACTTCGCTACGCGCGCCGGCCTCACCATCTCCCTGTGGGACGCTCTCATCCCGGATGAGAAGCCCCAGATCCTGGCCGAGGCGCAGGACCGCGTCGACTCGATCAACGAGTACTTCGAGGAGGGCTTCATCAACGAGACGGAGCGCCACACCGAGGTCGTTAACGAGTGGACCGCTGCCACCGACAAGGTCGCGGCTCTCATGCTCGACATGTTCGACGAGGAGAACCCGATCTACATGATGGCCGACTCCGGCGCCCGTGGTTCCAAGACACAGCTGCGTCAGCTCGGCGGCATGCGCGGCCTCATGGCGGACATGTCCGGTGAGACGATCGACCTTCCCATTAAGGCGAACTTCCGCGAGGGCCTGCTCCCGCTCGAGTACTTCATCTCGACGTACGGCGCTCGTAAGGGCCTGGTCGACACCGCATCCCACACCTCCGACTCCGGTTACCTCACGCGTCGTCTGGTCGACGTCGCGCAGGACGTCATCGTCCGCGAGGAGGACTGCGGTACGGACGAGGGCTGCACCTACAACCTCATCATCCCCGGCACCGACTCGATCAACGCCGACCTGGTGGGCCGTTGCTTCTCCGAGGACGCCGTGGCGTCCGACGGCTCCGTCGTGTTCAAGCGCGGCGAGTACATCGAGAGCACCGACGACATCAACAAGCTGCTCGACGCCGGCCTGAAGAAGGTCACCCTTCGCGCTTTGCTGACCTGCCATTCCAAGTACGGCGTCTGCCAGAAGTGCTATGGCTGGGACCTCTCCACCCGTCGCCCGGTCGCCATCGGCACCGCTGTCGGCATCATCGCCGCGCAGTCCATCGGCGAGCCCGGTACGCAGCTGACGATGCGTACGATTCACTCCGGCGGCGTCGCAGGCGTCGACGATATTACGCAGGGTCTGCCGACCGTCGGCCGTATGTTCGACGTCGTCGGCAACGTCAACGAGAAGATCCTCGGCCGCGAGGCCGACCTGGCGCCCTTCTCCGGCCACCTGTCCATCAAGCCCGAGAAGTCCGAGTACGTCCTCACGCTGACCGACTCCTCCGACCACAGCCGCGTGCTCGAGGAGAAGCGCGTCCCCGCATCCGTGCGCTTCATGCCCGGCATCGAGGACGGCTGCGAGGTTCGCGCCGGCGACCAGATTACCAAGGGCTTCGTGAACTTCCGCAACCTGCGCAAGCTCACGGATATCGAGAGCACCATGCACACGTTCGTCGAGAACGTCAAGGACGTCTATACCAGCCAGGGCGTCGATTTGAACGACAAGCACATCGAGGTCATCGCCCGTCAGATGCTCCGCCGCGTTCAGATCACCAACCCCGGTGACTCCAACTACCTGCTCGGTCAGTACGTCGATCGTTACGAGTTCGCCGGCGAGGTCGACCGCATCGCCCGCCGCGGCGGCGTGGCGCCTACCGCCGAGCCCGCGATCCTGGGCACGCTCAAGGTCGCGTCCTCAATCGACTCCTGGCTGTCCTCCGCCTCGTTCATCCGTACCGCGGGCGTGCTCACCGAGGCCGCTATCGAGGGCAAGGTCGACCATCTGCTCGACCTCAAGTCCAACGTCATCGTGGGCAAGAAGATTCCGGTCGGCACCGGCTTGAAGCCTTACTCCGATGCTGCGCTGACCTATCGCACGTCCGATGGCTACGTTACCGTGGGCGGCGCCACGTCCGGTTCCTCCAAGGCTCTGCCCGATTGGGCTCCCGAGGAGCTCAAGGAGCTCGATGAACAGCTTCCTCAGCAGCTCGACTGGAGCGGTTACGACGATTTCGCGGGCGATGGTTCGTTCACCCGCAACGGTCGCACCATCTCTGCCGAGGACGCCCGCCTGTACCTCTTCGACGACCTTGGCGTGAGCCAGCGCTGGACCAACAAGTTCAGCGAGGTCGGCATCGAGACGGTCGGCGACCTCGTGGGCAAGTCCGAAGAGGACCTGCTTCGCATCGACGGCATCGGTGCCAAGGCGATCGAGGAGCTGCGCGACGGCCTGGAGGCGCGCAACCTCCTGTATATCCTCGACAACACCGATGATATGGCTGATGAAGAGGATCTCTCGCAGCTGCTGCAGATGGTCTTCAGCCCCGACGGCCCCGATGACATCCTTCTGGGCACGAGCGCTCCGCGTCATCACTATGACTCCGACGAGGAGATGATCGGCGGCGCACCGAGCACCTCCGGCAAGGACGACGGCAACGGCGGCATCATCAACGAGGACATGGCATCCATCGATGAGCTGCTCAACCAGCTGGTCGATCAGGACGACGGGGATAACCCGGATGATCCCAACGGCCATAACTCCTTCGAGGATTAACGCCGGTTCGCGATAGCGATCTTGCGAGGACCCGCTTTCCGAAAGGGCGGCGGGTCCTCTTGCGTACGTGGGTATAATGTCCCACGTAAAATCACGAGGTAGGGGAGTGCGGCCGTGGACGTGGTCATGCAGCAACTGGGAGAGCAGCTTTTCTGGGTTTTCGTCATCGTCATCGCGGGCGTCATGGGCGCCGGCATGTACAAGCTCAACCACCGCGGGTCGAAGACGCGCGTCCAGGCGCTGACGGGTCGCCCTGGTCGCAAAAAGGCGTCTTCTGGCAAATCGTCCAAATAGCCATCGCGTTAGTCAGGGACTCGGTCGCGACCCGTTTCCCGTCTCGCTATGCAAAACTTGATAGGTATCGAGCACATTGTTGCCCTGCATTAGTTTGCCTATAATGTTTCATGTTTTGCCTATAATGTTTCATGTATTTATTCGCTAGGAGATAGGAGTCAATGTGATGAATACAAAGCAGGTTCTAAAACGTGCGCTGGGGGGGGGTGTCTTTGCGCTTGCGCTTGCTATGGCTTGCGTCGTGAGCTTGCCGGTTCAGGCCCGAGCGGCAGTGGGCGTTCATAGCATCTTCTCGATCGACGCTGGACGCAAGTATTTCTCTGCCGATCAGCTCAAGCAGATCATCGATCACGCTGCGAAGAACGGCTACACCGACGTCCAGCTCATCCTCGCAAACGACGGCATGCGCTTCTTCCTGGACGACATGTCGATCGAGACCGATGGTAGGGTCTACGAGAGCGATGCCGTCAAGGCCGCCCTCACCGCCGGCAACGACGAGTACTACAAGGATCCCAACGGCAACGCGCTCACCGAGACGGAGATGGACGATATCATCTCCTACGCAAAGTTGAAGGGGATTGGCATCGTGCCGGTCATCAACAGCCCGGGTCACATGGACGCGCTGCTGGTCGCCATGAAGGAGCTCGGCATCCAGAACGCCGCCTACACGAACGGCAGCAAGGTCTCCAAGCGCACCGTCGACATCACCAACGACGAGGCCGTGAACTTCCTGTACGCCGTGCTGCAGAAGTACATCTCCTACTTCGGTGAGAAGGGCGTCTCGGAGTACTTCAACTTCGGCGCCGACGAGTTCGCCAACGACGTCTTCACCAACCCCGGCTGGGGCGAGATCCAGAGCAACGGCGCGTACAGGAACTTCGTCGAGTACGCCAACCACGTGTCCGGCCTCATCAAGTCCGTCGGCATGAAGCCCGTCTGCTTCAACGACGGCATCTACTACAACCGCAAGACGAACTTCGGGACGTTCGACCAGGACCTCACCGTGTCCTACTGGACCTCCGGCTGGTGGGGCTTCAACGTCGCCAAGCCCGAGTTCCTGCAGCAGCAGGGCCTCGACATCCTGAACACCAACGACGCGTGGTACTGGGTGCTCGGCCACATCGACTCCGGCGGCTACCACTTCAACAACGCGGTGAAGAACATCGCCTCCAAGGGGTTCAACGAGGTGACGGGCGCGAGCGGCCCCATTAAGACCATCGGCAGCATGCAGTGCGTCTGGTGCGACGAGCCCTCCAAGCCGCATGATATGGACCGCATCTTCGAGCTGATGGACAAGTTCTCGGCCAAGCACGAGCAGTACATGCCCAAGCCGGCTGACTACGCCGCCGTCGATGCCGCCCTGGCCACCGTGCCCGAGGACCTCTCCATCTACACGGATGAGACCGCCCAGGCCGTGAGGAAGGCCGTTGCCGCCGTGAAGCGCGGCTACAAGGCCGACAAGCAGGCCGAGGTCGACAAGATGGCTGACGATATCAAGAAAGCCGTGAAGGCTCTCGCGAAGCGCGACGCCGACTACTCCAAGGTGGATGCCGCGCTCAAGACCGTGCCTGCCGACCTGTCCATCTACACCGACGAGACCGCCCAGGCCGTAAAGGACGCCGTCGCCGCCGTCAAGCGCGGCTACAAGGCCGACAAGCAGGCCGAGGTCGACAAGATGGCTGACGATATCAAGAAAGCCGTGAAGGCTCTCGCGAAGCGCGACGCCGACTACTCCAAGGTGGATGCCGCGCTCAAGACCGTGCCTGCCGACCTGTCCATCTACACCGACGAGACCGCCCAGGCCGTAAAGGACGCCGTCGCCGCCGTCAAGCGCGGTTACAAGATCGACAAGCAGGCCGAGGTCGACAAGATGGCCGCGGATATCGAGGCAGCGGTCAAGGCACTCGTCAAGAAGCCCGCTCCCAAGCCCGAGCCCGAGCAGAAGCCGACGACCAAGCCGAGTGCGCTGCCGCAGACGGGCGATCCGGCCATGGTCGCCACCGTGCTGTGCGCCAGTGCCGGCGCGCTCGGCGTTGGCATCACCCTGCGTCGCCGCAACAAGGACGTCGCCTAACCCTAAGCTAGCATGAAGGCTGGGCGAACCACCTGATCGAGAGGGACCTTCGAGCCCATCGGGGCTCGGGGGTCCCTTGCTTTGTGGAGATTCCGCGCTATCCGAGGGATATGAGGATACGCCTGGGCGCGTGGTCTGTTGACATGCCACGTCTGACCTCGTAATCTATCCACTTGCGTGTTTCGTAGGCGGATGCTGACGCCTCGATTCAAGCCGTTGCACTTAGGAAAAAGCTGGAATCATCACGAAGAAGGAGTACGTTTTGCCTACTATCAACCAGCTGGTTCGCCAGGGCCGTAAGTCCGTTCCCAAGAAGTCCAAGAACGCAGCTCTGCAGCACAACTCCCAGAAGCGCGGCGTGTGCACCCGCGTGTTCACCACCTCCCCCAAGAAGCCGAACTCGGCTCTTCGTAAGGTTGCCCGTGTCCGTCTTGTTAACGGCATCGAGGTCACCGCATACATTCCTGGTGAGGGCCACAACCTCCAGGAGCACTCCATCGTCCTCATCCGCGGCGGCCGTGTTCGCGACCTCCCCGGTGTTCGTTATCACGTCATCCGTGGCGCCTACGACTCCGCTCCGGTGAACAACCGTAAGCAGTCCCGCTCCAAGTACGGCGCTAAGCGCCCGAAGTAGTCTCAAAGTAGCTACTACACCTGATCCAACGAATAGAGGAGATTTCATATGCCGCGTCGTGCAGCAAAGAATAATCGCCGCGAGGTTATGCCGGATGCTGTTTACAACAACCGCCTCGTGACCCAGCTTATCAACAAGGTCCTTCTGGACGGCAAGAAGGCTACCGCCGAGCGCGTCGTCTACGGTGCCTTCGACATCGTGGCCGCCAAGTCCGAGGGTGACGCCCTCGCCGTCTTCAAGAAGGCCATGGACAACGTCCGCCCCACGCTCGAGGTCAAGCCCAAGCGTGTTGGTGGCGCTACCTACCAGGTGCCGATGGAGGTCAACTCCCGTCGCTCCACCCAGCTCGCCATCCGCTGGATCGTCAACTTCTCGCGTGCTCGCAAGGAGAAGACCATGGCCGAGCGTCTCGCTAACGAGATTCTCGATGCCTCCAACGGCGTTGGCGCTTCCGTGAAGAAGCGCGAGGACGTCTTCAAGATGGCCGAGGCCAACCGCGCGTTCTCTCACTACCGCTGGTAATTCCAAGGAAGGAACTGACTCATGGCTAAGCCCAAGTACAAGCTTTCCGAGACCCGCAACATCGGCATCATGGCCCACATCGATGCTGGTAAGACCACCACTACCGAGCGCATTCTTTACTACACCGGTAAGAAGCACAAGATCGGTGAGACCCATGAGGGCGCTGCCACCATGGACTGGATGGTTCAGGAGCAGGAGCGCGGCGTTACCATTCAGTCCGCCGCTACCACTTGCTTCTGGCACAAGGATGACAAGTCCTACCGCATCCAGATCATCGACACCCCGGGCCACGTTGACTTCACCGCTGAGGTCGAGCGCTCCCTGCGCGTTCTCGACGGTGCCGTCGCCGTGTTCGACGCCGTCGCCGGCGTTCAGCCCCAGTCCGAGACCGTGTGGCGCCAGGCCCGCAACTTCAACGTCCCCCGCATCGCCTTCATCAACAAGTATGACCGCGTGGGCGCCGACTTCTTCAACGCCATCCAGACCATGAAGGATCGCCTCAACGCCAACGCCGTGGCCATCCAGGTTCCCATGGGCGCAGAGGATCAGTTCTGGGGCGTTATCGACCTGGTCACCATGACCGCTTGGGACTTCAAGCCCGACGATAAGGGCATGACCTACCCCGAGCCCATGGACGAGATCCCCGCTGAGTTCGCCGACGTTGCCGCCGAGAAGCGCGCTGAGCTGCTCGACGCCGCCGCGAACTACGATGACGAGCTCATGATGATGGTTCTTGAGGACGAGGAGATCCCCGTCGACATGCTCAAGGCCGCCATCCGTAAGGGCACCCTTGCTAACGAGCTCAACCCCGTTCTGGTCGGCTCCGCCTACAAGAACAAGGGTGTTCAGGAGCTTCTCGACGCTGTTGTCGACTACCTGCCCAGCCCGCTGGATGTTCCCGCTGTTGAGGGCACCAACCCCAAGACCGGTGAGACCGAGACCCGCGAGGCTTCCGCTGACGCTCCGTTCTCGGCGCTCGCCTTCAAGATCGCTACCGACCCCTTTGTTGGTAAGCTCACCTTCTTCCGCGTGTACTCCGGTCACGTGGATGCCGGTTCTTACGTCGCCAACGCCACCTCCGGCAGCCGCGAGCGTTTTGGCCGCATCCTCGAGATGAACGCGAACGACCGCGTTGACGTCGACGGCGCTTCCGCTGGCGACATCCTCGCAGCCGTGGGCCTCAAGAACACCACCACCGGTGACACCCTGTGCGAGGAGGGCAAGGAGATCATCCTCGAGCAGATCGAGTTCGCCAAGCCCGTTATCGACATCGCCATCGAGCCCAAGTCCAAGGCCGAGCAGGACAAGATGTCCATCGCTCTGACCAAGCTCGCCGAGGAGGACCCGACCTTCCAGGTGTCCACCAACCACGAGACCGGTCAGACCATCATCGCCGGCATGGGCGAGCTGCACCTCGAGATCATTGTCGACCGCCTGCTCCGCGAGTTCAAGGTCGAGGCTAACGTGGGTAAGCCCCAGGTTGCCTACCGCGAGGCTCCTGGCCACGACGTCGAGAAGGCCGAGGGCAAGTTCGTCCGCCAGTCCGGTGGTCGCGGTCAGTACGGCCACGCCGTCATCAAGCTCGAGAAGATGGAAGAGGGCTTCGGCTACGAGTTCGTCAACGCCATCGTCGGCGGCGTCGTACCCAAGGACTACATCCCGTCCATCGATAAGGGCATCCAGGAGGCGCTGAACACCGGCGTCATCGCCGGCTACCCGGTCGTCGACGTCAAGGTCACCCTGTTCGACGGTTCCTACCACGAGGTCGACTCCTCCGAGGCCGCGTTCAAGATTGCCGGTTCCATGGCTATCAAGGACGCTCTCAAGAAGTCCGACCCGATCCTCCTCGAGCCCTACATGTCCGTCGAGGTTGAGACCCCCGAGCAGTACATGGGCGACGTCATGGGCAACCTCTCCGGTCGCCGTGGCAAGATCGAGGGCATGGACGATCGTGCTGGCAGCAAGATTATCCGCGCCAAGGTGCCGCTGGGCGAGATGTTCGGCTATGCTACCGACCTTCGTTCCCAGACCCAGGGCCGTGCATCCTACACGATGCAGTTCGACTCTTACGAGCCCGCGCCCAAGTCCATCACGGATGAGGTCATGAGCAAGAACGGCAACTAAGCCACTCGCTCGCACTAGTATCACCGCGAGGCCGCCCTCGCATTCCATTTGGAGGTTCAAGTTGTCTAGCCAGAAGATCAGGATCCGCCTCAAGGGCTATGATCACGAGATCGTCGATCAGTCCGCGAAGCTCATCGTCGAGACCGCTCAGAAGACCGGTGCTCGCGTTTCCGGCCCCATTCCGCTGCCCACCGAGCGCAACCTCTACACGGTTATCCGCTCCCCGCACCTGAACAAGGACTCCCGCGAGCAGTTCGAGATGCGCACCCACAAGCGCCTCATCGACATCCTCGACCCCACCGCCGGCACCGTCGATTCCCTCATGCGTCTCGACCTTCCCGCTGGTGTCGACATCGAGATCAAGCTCTAAGCTGATCGCTCGAAGCGTCGTTTTCTAGGCCGCTACCCGCTACGGGTGGCGGCCTTTGTGTTATGCCCCGATCGCTTAGTTTCGAACGGAGTCAATTAGACCAGCATAGTGCGCCTGTCAGCGTACCATCTGGTTCCATATGGCACCGCGGAGCCAATTTGAACCGTAGTCGCTATCGCGTTGGTCGCTGCATGGCTCCATTCCGATCTTTGGAGCCATTCGGCGCGCTCGGTGAGACGATGCCGTGTTCCTTCGATATGGCACCATTCCGATCGGTGGAGCCAGGCAGCGCGATTTATGCGCCTAAACGGTGTGTCTGATGGCTCCAGCGCTTCTTTTGTCCGAGCATCGGGCCGTAGATGTCCGTTCGCTTCGAGTGATTTTTACTTGTGTGGCGAGCGCTCATTCCATCCGATTCGTGGAATGTCGCAGGAATCCAGGATATGGAGAAACGGATGAACCTGGCGCACCTGCTCGAATGTAAAGCGTGCGAATTGTAGCCCCTGGTTTCTTAGGCGTGATTCACGTTGGCGTTCTTCGCGCAGCACGTCTTCGATACTCTTCCCGTTTGCCCGCGCGATGCTGGTGTACTTCCCCATACCATCGAGCTCCCCAGCTATATTGTGGTGTGCCAGTGTCCATTCGAAATCATCGCGATAGCAGCTTCCGGTAATGGGGTCGTAGTGCGCAACCTGCAACTCGGGTAGCATGACGCCCTGTTCGATCATAATGCCCCTCGCATACGATTCGCCGCCGTTTTCACTTCGATTGTCACCGTATGACACGACCTCGTTCACATATTTTCGATTGAAGCCGCGTCCAGGCAGTTTATCGATGCATTCGAGCAGCTCTTCGGCGTGGCAATCCTTGATGCGCAGCGCGGCATCGACAACTCCGAGAGCGCGTGGAAATGCAAGCTGATCGACAACGCTTGCAACGGTTCTTTCGAGGGCAACTACAGGAATGCCGTCGATGCGTTCTTCTTCGATATTTCGTAGATGATGCTGGTAGATTTGTCCATGTGCGCCTGTCCGCGATGCGACGACATGAATCTGCTTCATGGTGCAATAGGGGATGTCTATTCCGAACAGAGCTGCGGCTGAATACGAGCAAAAGATCCAATCAGGGTGCATCAGAGAAAGGGATCGAAGGCCAATGAGATATCGTTCTCGTTGGGTGAGCGCGTGCCAGGTCGAAGTTTTCGCGTAGAGACCACGGTGCGGGCGCACGACGAGCCCGGAGTTGCAGAGTCGTTCAAGCGCTCTCTTTATAGGAGGTGTATCTGGCTCCAAAAGCAGTCCGCGCTCGCTTGCCCGGTCGAGCGCCTCTAACGTCAGCTTTGTTACGGTGCCCCGCATACCTGCTCCCTTCACTCGGTTGAGGGGATGATGTCATGCGCTTGCAACCTCAATTTCTGCTAATGCTAACTATTGTCTAACAGTGTGATTACAAACCCAGGACATTCGACTGGCGGCTTGTTCAGATACGGGTAAAATTTCAGACTGTCTCCATGAAGCATGGAGTATGCGGTGTGGTTTTCGCACTCTGAAGAACTTTGGAGCCATGCGGGACTGCCGCCGACGCGCCAGAGGTGCGCCGAATGGCCCCGAAGGCCGGATGGAGCCATGCCGGACTGCCGCCGACGCGCCGGAGGTGCGCCGAATGGCCCCGAAGGCCGGATGGAGCCATGCGGGACTGCCGCCGACGCGCCAGAGGTGCGCCGAATGGCTCCAAGGCGCAGAGACGTGGCTGTGTATCATTCGCGGCGGCGCGGCAACAGGATTATGATGATGAATCGCGGAAACGAGAGGGGAGAGGCCACTATGGATGATTGGATAATGAAACGGGCAGGTGAAGACCGCACGCGCGTCGGCTCGCTCGCGGGCGTGGTGTGCATCGTGCTCAACATCGTGCTTTGCATCGCGAAGGCGGCCATCGGCGTGGCGAGCGGTTCGGTCTCCATCGTCGCTGACGCGCTCAACAACCTCTCGGATGCGAGTTCGAACATCGTGAGCGTCTTGGGATTCAAGCTGGCGAGCAAGCCCGCCGACCCCGAGCATCCGTATGGTCACGGGCGCTACGAGTACCTATCGGGTCTCGTCGTGGCGGTCCTCGTGCTGCTTATCGGCATCGAGTTGGTGAAGTCCTCGGTTGAGAAGCTCCTGTCTCCCGAGCCGGTCGATTTCTCGATCGCGCTGGTCGTCGTATTGCTGCTTTCGATCGCGGTGAAGCTGTGGATGGCGCGCTTCAATCGCGTGCTCGGCGAGCGCATCGATTCCGAGACCCTGATCGCAACGGCGCAGGACTCGAAAAACGACGTCATCGCAACCGCCGCCGTGCTGGTTTCGGCTATCGTCGCACAGGTGACCGGGATCGAGCTCGATGGTGTCGCGGGTCTCGCCGTGGGCCTCTATATCGGCTGGAGCGGCATCCAGCTCATCAAGGATACCGTCGATCCGCTGCTCGGGTCGGCTCCCGACCCGCATCTGGTTGAGCATATCCGCAGCAAGATCATGGGGTATCCGGGAGTCCTGGGCACGCATGACCTCATGGTCCACGACTACGGTCCCGGCAGGCAGTTCGCGAGCGCCCACGTCGAGATGGCGGCGGAGGCGGACCCCATCACGAGTCACGACACGCTCGATAACATCGAGCAGGCGTTCAAGGACGAAGACGGCATGATCGTCACACTGCATTACGACCCCATCGTGACCAAGGATCCCGCCGTCGTGGACATGCGCAACCGAATCGACGCGCTCGCCAAGCAGATCGATCCGCGCGTATCCATCCATGACCTGCGCACGGTGCCCGGACCCACGCATACGAACGTGATCTTCGACTGCCTTCGTCCCGAGGAGTGTGCACTGAGCGCCCGGGAACTCAAGGCGCGGCTCGCGGCGGCGGTGCAGGAGGAGTATCCCAAGGCCGTTGCTAAGATCACCGTGGACGAGGACTACGTAAGCACCGAGCAGTAGGAGGGGATCCGCATCATGGCGAAGAGGCTCTATCTGATGCGTCATGGCCAGACGCTGTACAACGTTCAGAAGCTGGTGCAGGGGCGCTGCGACTCGCCGCTGACCTCGACGGGGATCGAGCAGGCGCGCGAGGCGTCAGAATGGCTGGCGCGGCAGGGCGTCTCGTTCGATCGCATCTGCAGCTCCCCGCTGGGCAGGGCGTACAACACGGCCTGCATCGCGCGCGAGGCGCTGCAGAAGGCGGAGCGCGCGAGTGGCGCTGCCCGCCCCGTTCCCAAGATCGAGGTGGTCGACGGTCTGATCGAGCGCAGCTACGGGCCGTACGAGGAGGGGCCGCAGGACGCGGTCCCTGCAGGCGTATGGGATCCGGGCGAGGCGCTCGTCCCCTGCGGCGGCGAGGGGAGCGAGGCCGTGCGGGCGCGCATGGTCGCGACGCTGCGCGGCATCATGGAGCGCGAAGACGCGCGAAACGTCCTCGCCGTCTCACACGGTTCGGCCACGCTGCAGTTCAAGCGCGCATGGGAGCATGCGGCTCGATGCGACCAGGGGCTGCCGCTGGGGAACTGCTGCATCCTGGTGTTCGATTACGACGAGGATGCCGGGTCCTTCTCGAATACGGAGATCGTGAACCTGCCGGCATAGAAAACGCGGACGGCCCGCATGCGCTGCAGGCCGCCCGCGTCGTTCGGGGCCGTTTCGCGCCGTGGCCAACCGGCCCGGCCGCCATCTCCCGGTTCTAATCGTCGCCGAAGCTGATGCCGAGAGCGCGTGCTTCGCGCACCAGGTCGCTTTCGGGGTCGACGTACTTCAGCTTGCCGGCGACCTCTTCCAGCGGAACGCGGCACATGCGGCCGTTGCGCTGGGCCACCATGAAGCCGTACTCGCCCTCGAGGCAGCCGAGTGCCGCCTCGACGCCGCACTGCGTGGCGAAGATGCGGTCCTGCGCGTCGGGCGCGCCGCCGCGCTGCGTGTGGCCGGGGATCGCCACGCGCGTCTCGCGGCCGCAGATCTCCTCGATCTGGCGCGCGAGGTCGTAGGCGATGGATGGCGAGGTGCGCGCGGCAACCTTGGCCTTGTACTCCTTCTTGGGCAGGGCCGCGTCCTCCTTGGAGATGGCGCCCTCGGCCACCACCACGATGGTGAAGCGGCTTCCCGCCTCCATGCGGCGTTCGATGGCGGCCTGCACGTTGGCGATGTCGTAGGGAATCTCGGGGATCAGGCAGACGTCGGCGCCGCCGGCGACGGCGGCGTACAGCGGGATCCAACCGACCTTATGGCCCATGATCTCGATCACGAAGACGCGGCCGTGGCTGGACGCCGTGGTGTGGATGTCGTCGATGCAGCGCGTGGCGACCTCGACGGCGCTGGTGAAGCCGAACGTGATGTCGGTGCCGAACGTGTCGTTGTCTATGGTCTTGGGCAGCGCGATCACGTTGAGGCCCTCTTCGCACAGGCGGTTAGCGGTCTTGGTCGAGCCGTTGCCGCCCAGCATGAACAGGCAGTCGAGGCGCAGTTTCTGATAGGTGCGAACCATGGCGGGCACCTTCTCGACGCCGTCGGCCTCGGGGGTGTCGAGGCGCTTGAAGGGCGTGCGGCTGGTGCCGAGGATGGTGCCGCCGCGTGTGAGGATACCGCTGAAATCCCGCATGGACATGAGCTTGTAGCGGCCGTAGATGAGGCCTTGGTAGCCATCCTCGAAGCCGTAGATCTCAACAGGTTCGTGGGCGTTGTTGAGCATGGTCTTCACGATGCCGCGCATGGTCGCGTTGAGCGCCTGGCAGTCTCCACCGCTGGTGAGCAATCCTATTCTTGGCATGGAACCTCCCGATGTAGGGTGCTGGAGAGCGAGGACGCGGTCCTCGGGCGACGCGGCGGTTCGACAGAGCCCGCGGCGCCGAGGGGCGGGCGGGATTTCCCGCCGCTCCGGGCGAGGGCCGTGCCCCCGCGCGTTCTCTAGTTTGGCACAAGAGCGGCGGCACCGTACATGTCAGGGTGGTAAAACCGCGTTCGTAAGGTGATTTTAACGTTTGCCGGGCGGGGTGGGTGACGGATAATCGAGCGCACTGCATGTTTGCCGAAAGGGACCTGAGATGTCGATCGAGCGCGTAGCGATCATCGGAAAGGGCGCGGTGGGTCTGCTGTACGGCAGCCTGATCGCGCGGAACGTGGGCGAGGACGCGGTGTACATCGACGGGGCGCTCACCTACACGCATCCGGGCGCGATGCGGCCGAGCCCGCGGCGCCGGCGTCGATTCGAGGTATGCGTTTCTGCTGCGTGGACGGCGTTAGCAGCCATCGGATCTCGTAATTCGGTATCATGTAGAACTTACTGTAGCAACAGCCGGGTGCGGCCCGGAGCCGAACCGCCGGGGCCGCCCGGTTTACTTGGAGGGATCGCTTTGATTAAGGAACTCGTTCACGACCAGATTCTGCTCGCCCAGGTAGCGGAGCCCGCGACCGCCGAGGACGCCGCGGTCGCCCAGGACCTGGCCGACACCATGAAGTCGCTCGAGGACTGCGCCTGCCTCGCCGCGAACCAGATCGGCGTGAACAAGGCCATCGTCGCGTATGAGCAGAAGGGCCACGTCCACGTGCTCTACAACCCCAAGGTCATGATGGGGATGAAGCCGTTCAAGGCGCAGGAGGGCTGCCTGAGTCTCGAGACCACTTCGTATGTCAAGCGCTTCAAGACCGTTCGCGTCTCCTTCCAGGAGCTCGTGGGCGACCAGCTCGTGCCGCGCACGCGCACGTTCCAGGATTGGACGGCGCAGTGCGTGCAGCACGGCATCGATCACTGCGAGGGCAAGCTGGTCTAGTCGCAGCGGGGCGTCGAGGGCGTCGCGTGTGCCCGTCGACCCGCGATCGCGCCGGCCCGTTTCCCGCGGAGAGGGCGCCGGTCCCGTGCTCGCCGGTGCATGGCTGGTGGTGACGGTGCTCGCGCTCGTCGCGCGCCGGCTGGGGGAGCGCGCGTGACGAGTCCCCGGGCCCCGGGGTGACGCGTCGACTCAAGAGAATCTATGCCTTCGCTATGAGCGGGCGTCCCACGGCCCCGCCGTGCTCTAAACTAGAAAAGTTGCTACGTTTTTGAGCCGGGCCCTAGGGAGGCGGCGCTATGGCGCAGAATCACGACTTGTTCGACGACATCATCGATATCAGCAAGGGGCTGGGCGCCCTCAAGGACCCTTTCGGCGGCGTGACCGACGCGCTCATGGGCGTCGCGTCGCCCGACGCGCCCCGTTGGAATCCGGCGGATTACAAGGAGCGCCCGCGCGCGAACACCATTCCGTGCCTGGTGTGCAAATACGATAAGAGCTCGTGCACGGCATGCCTCGATGCCTGCCCGGTCGAGGCGATCGATATCGAGGACGGCGGCATCGACGTGCTCGATTCCTGTCGCAAGTGCGGCCTGTGCTCCGCGGCGTGCCCCACGGAGGCCTTCGTCTCGCCGCGCATCCAGCCCAAGAAGCTTTACGACGCCATCGCCGCGGCGGCCGCCGCGCACGAGACGGCGTACGTGACCTGCACGCGCGCCCTGCGCCGCCTGCCGCGCGAGAACGAGGTCGTCGTCGCCTGCGTGGGCGATGTGACGCGCGAGGTATGGTTCTCCATCCTCGCCGACTATCCCAACGTGAGCGTGTACCTGCCGCTGGACATCTGCACCAACTGCCGCAACACCACCGGCGAGGAGATCCTCGGCGATGCCATCGCGACGGCGGAGGAATGGGCGGGCACCGGCCTCGGCCTCGAGGTGGAGGCCGGTGCCCTCACGTGCACCAAGCGCCGCGAGTACGAGCGCAAGGAGTTCATGGACAACATCATGCGCTCCACGGGCCTGGCGGTGTCCAAGCTCAATCCCGCGACGGCGGCGCTCGCCTCGGTGTCTCAGCGCCTGAAGGCGCATTCCCAGCAGATCACCAACTTGGAGCGCACGCTCAACAAGGCGTGCGGCGTGACCACGCAGAAGCGCCGCCGCATCCTCATGCAGAAGAACCAGCTGCTGCTCTCCACCTTGCAGGCGCATCCCGAGCTCGCCGAGAACGTGCGCGTGTCGCGCCCGGAGTGCGATTTCTCGAAGTGCACGATGTGCGGCGAGTGCGTGCGCCAGTGCCCCACGTTCGCCTGCGATCTCACGGCCGCCGGGCGCTTCACGCTCGAGTCCACCTATTGCGTGGGCTGCGGGCTGTGCGCCGAGGTGTGCGCCGACCATGCGATCACCATGGTGGAGACCGATGCCTCCGAGCTCATCGTGCCCGACCCCGAGGAGGAGAAGCGCGCGGCCGAGGCCGAGAAGGCGCGCGCCGAGGCCCTGAAGGCGAAGGAGGAGGCCAAGAAGAAGCTGTCCGCTGCCCTCGACAAGGTGGAGAAGCTTGCGGATTAGCACGGTCGCGAGGGCGCGTCGCGTGACCTGCGGCGCGCCCTCGCGTACAATATCGTCCAGGATCATCGTGTGCCGCGATTCGCGTAGAACCCGCGTTTCGCGGCGCGTTGTGTTTGCAAGGAGAACCACATGGCGCTTTCAATCGGTATCGTGGGCCTGCCCAACGTGGGCAAGTCGACGCTGTTCACCGCGCTCACCAAGAAGGGCGGCCTGGCCGCTAACTACCCGTTCGCCACGATCGACCCCAACGTGGGCATCGTCGACGTGCCCGACGCGCGCCTGCAGGCGCTGGCCGATATCGTGCACCCGGGCCGCATCATGCCCGCCACGGTCGAGTTCGTCGACATCGCCGGCCTGGTGAAGGGCGCGGCGGCCGAGGGCGCGGGGCTGGGCAACCAGTTCCTGGCCAACATCCGCGAGTGCGACGCCATCTGCGAGGTCGTTCGCTACTTCAAGGATCCCGACGTTATGCGCGAGGTCAACCATACCGGCGACTTCGTCGATCCGGCGAGCGATGCCGAGACCATCATGACCGAGCTCATCCTGGCCGATATCCAGACGCTCGAGAAGCAGCTGCCCAAGCTCGAGAAGGAGTCCAAGCGCGACCACGCGCTCGCTCCCAAGTTCGAGATCGCCAAGCGCCTGCTCGAGTGGCTGAACGACGGCAAGCGCGCGGCCAACATGGAGATGACCGACGAGGAGCGCGCCGCCGCCAAGGGCCTGTTCCTGCTCACCATGAAGCCTATGCTCTACGTGGCGAACGTGGACGAGGACGAGCTCACGGTCGAGCTCGATGCCATCGACGGCGTGACGCCCATCCCCATCTGCGCCAAGGTCGAGGCCGAGTTGTCCGAGCTCGAGCCCGAGGAAGCAGCCGAGTACCTGGCCGACCTGGGCCTGGAGCATTCAGGTCTCGAGACGCTCGCCCAGGCGGCGTATAAGCTGCTCGGCCTGCAGAGCTACTTCACGGCGGGCGAGATGGAGGTCCGCGCGTGGACGGTGCGCCAGGGCGCGACGGCCCCCCAGGCGGCCGGCGTGATCCACACGGACTTCGAGCGCGGTTTCATCAAGGCC
Source organism: uncultured Collinsella sp. (assembly GCA_963558435.1). Lineage (GTDB taxonomy): Bacteria > Actinomycetota > Coriobacteriia > Coriobacteriales > Coriobacteriaceae > Collinsella. The sequence goes on along the minus strand of CAUWGM010000010.1, from coordinate 46,232 downwards.
GAGGTCGTGGCCTTCGACGACTACGTCGAGCTGGGCGGCGAGGCCGGTGCCAAGGCGGCCGGCAAGCTGCGCATCGAGGGTAAGGACTACGTCATGGCCGACGGCGACGTGGTGCACTTCCGCTTCAACGTGTAAGCACGCAGGCGGTGCTCGCCGCGCGCGACGGATGGGTGCGCCCGGAGGCTGCGCACGGCGGTATACGAGAATCGAGAGAGGCGATTTCGAATGTTCAAGTACGGAAAGAAAGCCGGCATCATGTCGATCGTGCTGGCTGCGTTGGCGATCATCCCGCTGCTGGTCGTGATGTACTTCATCCCGCAGCTGCCCGAATCGGTGCCCATGGAGTTCAGCGCCGGCGTGGCGACGCGTTTCAGCAACCGCTACGAGCTGCTGCTCGTGCCGGCGTTCGCGTTCTTGCTGTGCATGGCGACGTACATGAGCGCGGGCAAGCAGGCGCGCGCCCATGAGGAGGAGAGCGAGGCCGCTGCCGTGCTCACCGCCGAGCGCTACCTGCGCAACGGCATCGTGACCGGCGTCGTGCTCAACCTGGCCAACGCCTACCTGGTCTACATGGCCGTGACGGGTTCGGCGCCCGGTATGTAGCCCATGCGTTTCGCGCTGCGGGTCCGTGCTTGCCTCGTGCGAGTACGGACCCGTTTTTGATATCCGGGCGCTCCGCTGGTGCCTGCTGCGGGGATGCGCGGGCGCGCCTCGGCCCCGGATGCCTTGCCGCGCGCGCCGGCACCGCGCCGGGGACGCCGCGACCAGGCGCGGCGGGCGCGCGGGCGCTATGCGTTGGCGATGCGGTCGTGGTTGACGGGGCGGTGGAAGAGCTCGCGGACCTCTTCGGCGTCGCGCGTCTGACCGAGCGCCCACATGGTCTTGGCCACGAGCGCCTCGGTGGTCATGTCGTCGCCCTTCAGGATGCCGGGGTGTTCGGCATAGGCGCGGCCTACCTCGTATACGCCCAGGTCGAGTCCTTCTTCGGGCACCTGCGTGGTCATCACGACCGTGCGCCCCGAGTCGACCCAGTCGAAGATCGCGCGCTGATAGGAGCGCGTGGCGTCCGCGCCGTATTCGGGGATGCCGCCCATGCCGAACGTCTCGAGGATGATGGCGTCGTAGCTGGGGGCGAGGAGCTCGAACACCGCTGGAGTGAGGCCGGGCGTGAGCTTGAGCACGCAGACGCGGTCGTCGATGCGGTCGTACAACGTGGGCTCGATGGGCGGGATGGCGGGGCAGGCGGCCGCGATCTCTGCCGGGGTGGGGAGGATGGCGCTGCGGATGATGCGGTCGTTGCGGATGTAGGCGAGCGACGGGTAGTTCACGCTGATGAACGCGTTGAAGCTCATGGTGCGCTGCTTGCGGGCGCGCGTGCCGGCGATGGCCTTGCCGCCGAAGACGATCGACACGTCGTGCGAGCGGTCGTCGATGGCGTAGAGCAGGCTTTGGTAGAGGTTGAGCCTGGCGTCGGTGAACGGATTGCCCATGGGCTGCTGGGATCCGGTGAGCACGATGGGCTTGTGGCTGTTCTGGATGAGGTAGGACAGCGCGGCCGCCGTGTAGGACATGGTGTCGGTGCCGTGCAGAATCACGAATCCGTCGTGGTCGTCGTAGGAGTCCACGATGACGTCGCGGATGGTGACCCAGTCGCAGGGGCGCATATTGGTGCTGTCGATGTTCATCGGCTGCACGATATCGAGATTGCACAGGCCTGCGATCTGCGGGACGCTTTGCGCGAGCTCCTCGCCGGTGAGGGCGGGGGAGAGGCCGTTGCCGTCTTCTGCCGAGGCGATGGTGCCGCCGGTGGCGACGAGCAAGATGTTCTTCATGGTACGTCGATCCGTTTCTTGCGGGTTTCTGGGCGCTATTGTACGCCAACGCCGTGGGCGGGTTGTGGAGCGCGCCCGCGGTCGGCGGTCGGGGCGGGGCGTCTAGCTGGCAACTTGTAGCCTGTGTGCATATGCGCAGCTATGTACTGCTGTTCCATACGAAACGTGTATGATATGACGGTTATTTTCGCCTGCATAGCGTGCGACCTGCGTATTGCACGTTGGCGAGGAGCTATGAAACCCGATCCGGTAGAGAGGAGACCCATGTCTCAGAACGGATTGCATGGCGAGGCGAAGGTCCTCGTTTTTGACTTTGGCGCGCAGTACGCGCAGCTTATCGCCCGTCGCGTGCGCGACCTGCACGTGTATTCCGAGATCGTGCCGTGCGACATTTCCGCCGACGAGGTGCGCGCCATGGCGCCTGCCGCGCTCATCTTGTCCGGCGGCCCCGCGTCGGTGTACGCCGAGGACGCGCCCACGGTGGACCCGGCTATCTACGACCTGGGCCTGCCCATTCTGGGCTTCTGCTACGGCCATCAGGTGACCGCCGTGACGCTCGGCGGCGAGGTGGGCCATTCCGAGATCGGCGAGTACGGCCCGGCCACCATCGAGCGCGACCGTGAGAGCGCGCTGTTCAACGCCACACCGATCGAGCAGACCGTGTGGATGAGCCACCGTGACGCCGTGTCCACCGTGCCCCAGGGCTTCACCGTGACGGCGAGCACCTCCGTGTGCCCGGTTGCCGCCATGGAGGACGCCGAGCGTCGCATCTACACAACGCAGTTCCATCCCGAGGTCAAGCACACCGAGTACGGCCAGCAGCTGCTCCGTAACTTCCTGTTCGACATCTGCGGCCTTGAGGCCACGTGGACCATGGACAACCTGGTGGAGACGATGACGGACGAGTTCCGCGCCGCCGTGGGCGATGACCGCGTGATCCTGGCGCTATCCGGCGGCGTGGATTCCTCCGTGGTTGCCGCGCTGGGCGCGCGCGCCGTGGGACGTCAGATGACCTGCGTGTTCATCAACCATGGTCTTCTGCGCCGTGGCGAGCCCGAGCAGGTGGAGGAGGTCTTCACCAAGCAGTTCGACGTCGACTTCGTGCACGTGCACGCCGAGGAGCGCTATGCCGCGCTGCTCGACGGCGTGACCGACCCGGAGGAGAAGCGCCGCATCATCGGCACGCAGTTCTGGAACGAGTTCTTCGCCGTGGCCAAGGAGCTCGAGCAAGATGGCCGACCGGTGAAGTACCTGGCCCAGGGCACCATCTACCCGGACATCATCGAGAGTGGCGCGCGCAAGACGGGCGGCAAGACGGCCACCATCAAAAGCCACCACAACCTCATCCCGTTCCCCGATGGCGTGCACTTCGATCTGATCGAGCCGCTTGACCACTGCTTCAAGGATGAGGTGCGCGAGCTCGGCCTGGCGTTGGGGTTGCCCGAGCACATCGTGTACCGCCAGCCGTTCCCGGGCCCGGGCTTGGCCATCCGCATCATCGGCGCGGTGAGCCCCGAGAAGCTCGAGATCTTGAAGAACGCCGACGCCATCGTGCGCGAGGAGTTGGACGCCTACAACGCGCGCCTCTTCGAGCAGACCGGTGAGCGCAACTCCGAGCATTCCTGCTGGCAGTACTTCTGCGTGCTGCCCGACATCAAGTCCGTGGGCGTGATGGGCGACGAGCGCACCTACGCCCGCCCCGTGATCCTGCGCGCCGTGGAGTCCAGCGACGCCATGACCGCCGACTGGGCGCGCCTGCCCTACGAGGTGCTCGCGCGCATCTCCGGACGCATCGTGGCCGAGGTCCCCGGCATCAACCGCGTGGCGTACGACATCACGAGCAAGCCTCCCGCGACGATCGAGTGGGAGTAAAAATACCGTACAGATGTTCGTATTTTTGGACTATCCGTATGATTAAAACTCGTACCATTCTGTATCATTCCGTCCGCCGATAGCGAGCAAGCCGCCAGCACACCGGAACTCAGAGAACCGTGGAAAAGGGCCTTCCGTCAAGCGCGACAGAAGGCCCTTTGTCCTATATATGCGCTGGTAGAGCGCCAAATCAGAAGAAAACGACACGATACGCGGCGGCACGGGGCGCGACGCGGCGCGACGGCGCGGACGCCACGGGAGGGCTCCGGGACGCGCGGGACAACGTGCATAACCGAGCGGGCCGCGCGCGGGAGCTCTGGCGCGAGAGTTGGAACTCAATTTGAACTCAACGAGAAAAATGAACTCAAATCTCGCCATACACGCAGGTAAATAGTACAGACGATTATTCCCCGCACCCATACAATCGAATTCGGAGCTGACGCAGCCGGGTCACGCGCGCTCACGTGTCCGTTCGGTGAATCCTCGACCACCGGGGACTTGCCGCGACGCGCCGCGACGGCCTCGGCCAAGCCCCTCGCCCCGGGCGTCATCATCTGGCACAGGGCGGCACGCCACGGCATCCGCAGTGACGTGGCGACACGGTCAGACGCCGCCGGGAAGGAGGACGCATGGGTGAGGTCGACGCGGGGACCCGGTCCGAGAAGGTCGCAAGCGCTGACGAGCTGCTGCGGGTCCGGGACGTCCAGCGGGTGCTGGACGTCCCGAGGACTATGGCGTACAAGCTCGTGAGCGATGGGGTTATCGCCTCGGTAAGGGTCGGAAGGCTTGTGCGCGTGAGGCACTCGGCGCTGGACGACTACATAGCGGGTAGGTCCGAGAAGGCTGAGGGCGCGGAATCGCGCCGGGAGCGTTTCGGTGGCGCCGGGGAGTGACGAGGCCCCTCTCGGCGGCCGTGGGGATTGCGCTTCGAATCGACTCGAAGGAGTTGCTCGAGATGGCTGATTCGAGCGCACGCATCGCACGCAGGGCAGCGCCGGTAGGGACGGTCGCCGGGATGCTCCCTGAAATGCTCGAAGACGCCCATCTCGTCCCCCTTCCGAGGCCGCCGCCAAACTCCTGTTCCCAGCATTCTACCCCGCCGAGGGGACGCGCACCTTGACAGCAGCATACGACCGCAAAGGACATGCGCCCGGCAGCGCGCCGGGCGCGGTCGCGTGCGTGGGAGGGGCCATCGCGCTCGGCGCCCGCCGCCGTGCCGGCGACGCCGAGCGGCCGCGCGCGGCACCCTCCGCCCCAAGGCCGGAACGAAGGGGGCGAGGCGATGGGGGCCGTGATCGCCTGCGCCGTCACGGCGGTCCTCTCCTCGACGGTCACGCTCGTCGCCTACGCGTGCTGCGTGGCGGCGGGGAACGCCGATCGGATTGAAGAGGGGAACGAATAGATACGCGCCGTGACAACTCGTCATGGCAGGGAGCCCCGCCGAGGAGAAGTTCTTCGGCGGGGCCCCGTCCATCTCATGGCGAGCCGGGCGTCGTGGGGATTATCGGTTGGCGCCCGGCCCATGTGACGCCGCCTTATAGGCAGAGGTCGCGTCGGGAGAACGCCGCGACCGCCCCCGCGGTGAGCGCCGCCCCGAGGAGCGCGAGGCACACCGCTGCCCCGATGGCGCCCGCGTCGCTCGCGGCGAGCGCGTAGGGGTCGAAGAGCGAGAAGAACGTGAGGAAGCGCCCCCAGCTCTCCGTGCCGGAAATCTGGGCGACCATCTGGACGAGGTACTCGGCGAGGCAGAGCCCTCCGCCCGCCCAGAGCGCCGCCGACGGGCGGCGAAGCGCTAGGGCCGAAAGCAGGCAGATGCCGGCCATGAAGAGCTGGAAGGCGAGCAGGCCCAGGTTGACGCGCGCCATCGCCGCGAGGTCGAGCACGCCGGGGAAGAGGGCCTCCGCGGCGATGACGGCGGCGAGGCCGGAGATCGCGGTCGCCGCGAGGACGGAGGCGATGACCGCCGCCGCGATGGATGCCGCCACTGTGCTTTTGGAGTGCGGGCTCGCCAGCACGTTCGCGAGCTCGCCGGTCGCGGCCGGGCGCACCGCCGAGCGGCTCACGGCGAGCAGGGTGAGTGCCAAGGGCCCGAGCGTGAACAGGAACCCGTAGAGGTAGTTGAGGAGGAAGCCCGTGAGCGTCGAGGTGTCGTTGCCCATGCCGAAAGCGTCGTAGAGCTCGGGCATCGCCGCCTTGAGGTCCTCGAGCATCCGCGCGGTCTCGGGGCTGAACATGCTCGTGATCGCCACGGCGCAGCACGCGAGCGAGGCGGACACGACGGCCAACGCCCCTAGGCTCCCGCGGAGCTCCCTTGCGAAAACGGCCCGAATCATCGCGCCACCCCCTTCCCGCAGGGATTGGCCTGCCCGTTTCCCTGCGAATAGATATGGAAGAACATCTCCTCGAGCGGCTGCTCCCGCGTCTCGATGTCGGTGACGCGCCTGCCGCCGAGGCTGCGCACGAGCCCCTCCATGGAGCCCGTCACTTCGACCTCGACTGCATTCGGTCCCGTCCCCGGCCTTGCCGTCCAGCCCGCTCCGGCACCCTCCTCGAGGAACGCCCTCGCCTCCGCTGCGTCGGCGAAGGTCGCGCGCAGCCTCTTTCGCCTGCCCCGTTTCATCTCCTGCGTTACAACGGGTTCGGAGACGCGCCCGCGGCGGATGAACGCGACGCGGTCGCAGGTGCGCTCCACCTCGCCGAATACGTGCGAGGAGAGTAGCACCGCTGCCCCACGGCCCCGCTCCTCGGCCACCAGCTCGTCGAAGCGCGCCTGCATGAGCGGGTCGAGGCCGCTCGTGGGCTCGTCGAGCAGCAGCACCCGCGGCGCGCCCATGAACGCGCTCACGATGGCGACCTTCTGCTTGGTGCCCTTGGACATGGACCCTATGCGCGCCGAGGTGTCGAGCTCGAAGCGGGCCTCAAGCGCGCGCCTTCTACCCGGGTCGTCGATGCCGCGCAGCTCTGCCATGTAGTCGAGGAAGTCCCGCGCGCGCATGGTTCGCGGAAGTGCGATCTCGCCCGGCAGGTAGCCGATCGCCGCCTGCGCCTGCGGACGGTCCTCCAGGCAGTCGAGGCCGCATATCGAGGCACTGCCGGCGTTCGGACGGATGAAGCCCATCAGCAGGCGCATCGTGACGGTCTTGCCCGCCCCGTTCGCGCCGAGGAACCCAACGACCTCTCCGGGCCCGACCGCAAGGTCGGCTTCGAAGAGGCCGCGTCCCTCCCCGTAGTCCTTCGTGAGCCCGCGCATCTCGATCGTGGGCGCCTTGCCGTTTCTCACAGGTATTCCTCCTTGTACAGCCAGGAGCGGAGCATCGCGCACCACTCCTCTATCTCCTCGCAAAGCGCCGCGAGGTCGGCTCGCTCCCCGGCCATGCGGCGTTGGTGCAGCCACCCGTCGGTCAGCCATGCGAGGAGCTCCATCGCCCGCCCCGCCCCGTCCGCGCCTCTAAACCGGTCGAGGCGGACGTTTTTGAAGTAGCGTGCCGCAGCCTCGTCCGCCTGCGCGGCGAGCCAGGCCGACATCGCGCCGTGCCCGTTCGAGCGATCGGGGTAGTAGAACCCGATGGAGAACTCGGTGAAGCGCGGGGAGCGCGCGAGCACGTCGCGGCTCTTGCGCGCGACGTAGAGCATGAGCTCGAAGAAGTCGTCTATCTCCCAGTACTCCTCGTCGAGCACGATGCGCTCGACCCGTTCGGTGAGCCACTCCGCCGTCCTGCGGTAGAGCCGCTCCTTGCTGGAAAAGTAGTAGAAGAGGAGCCCCTTCGACATTCCCGCGCGCCGTGCGATCTCCTCGGTGTGCGCGCGGCGGTACCCGTCGCGGCCGAACACGTCGAGTGCCGCGTCGAGCACGGCTTCTTCCCGCTCGCTTTCCAAGGTGCCCTCGTGCGGCTTGCCCTCTGCCACGCCGCCTCCTTCCCGTGACCGTTGATTGCAAATCAAAGGTTAGTCAATTGACCCGATTTTAGAAGACGGTCAACAAATCTATTTCATGAATCGACGGGAGCGTAATCGTATGGACCGTCACGGGGCCCTCTTGTTCGCGGCCGCGCTCATCGCCTGCGCGTGCTGCATGGCGGCGGGCAACGTAGGCCGGAGGGAGGTGGGCTAAGTGCTGGCTTGACAAATTGTCAAAACAAACGCTCCGCGGGGGTTATCCGGGCGGGACACACTTGAGACGCGGGGGGTTAGTATCCCCTGTACTCGTGCAGCAAGTCGCTAAGCTCTTCATTCTGCTTGAGGAATGATACGAGGTAATCCTCTGTGATGCGGAACTGCTCGTGTGTCTTTTTGACCTTGGTGGCAAGCACCTGCGTGCCATCCTCTGCGGTTATCTGGAGACTGTGGATGATGCGGTTTCGCATGGAGACGATCTCGTTGAAGAGGCTCGCAATGGAGCTGTCGCCAGACTTCTTCGTGATGGTGCGAGCGACATGGGGCTTTAGCTGACCGGACTCGAGGTCGATGAGGTCGTGCCAGGCCAGGTTCGACCTGTCTATTCTGAGGATGTTCTCGATGACGAAGGCGTTGTTAGAGCTGAAGACGCAGAGGGACGCACCAAGAAGGATTAGGTAGTTTTCGGGCGGGAGTGCCTGGCGAGTTGGAATACTCATGCTCGCTCCTTCGCATGATTCGGCCGTTTCATTTTGCTGCATGGACGGAGGCCAGACCTCTTTCATTTGGGGCCGTCATGCGCCTGAATGCCATGCGCGCGACTGCGTTTCGCTGCGTCATGCCCCGCCGACGCGCGTTGTCTTCAGCAGGGCATGACGGTAGAATGCCTCTATTCCCTACTACAGTTGGAAAGGTGTTCTTTGTACCTAGAGATCGGCGAGTTCCAGATTGGAGCCGCTCCCCGTGATGTTAGGCAGGAAGTCGCGAGGAGCTGACGGTACAACCTGCGCACGCTGACGACCAGTCTCCGCTGGCCGATGCGTTCGTGCGCGCACGGTTCGAGCCCCGGGGCCACGGCTTCGCTGCCGCGGCCCTTTTCGTCTCGATCGTGCAAAGGAACAACCAATGAGGGAAATAGACTTCCTCCGCGGCCGCCCGGCCGCGAACCTCGCGTGCTTCGCGCTGCCGGCGCTCGGCGCCAACCTCCTGCAGTCCGCCGACCAGGTCGTGGACATGCTCGTCGTGGGGGCGTTCGTCGGGGAGCGGGGGCTCGCCGCCCTCGCCCACGCCACGATGGTCGGCTTCGTGGCCGACTCGCTCTCGCTCGGCCTTTCCGTGGGCGCCACGGTGCTCGTCTCGCGCCGCCTCGGGGCGGGCGAGAGGGACGGCGCCTCCCGCGCGGAGGGGGCGGCGCTCCTTGCTGCGCTCGTGCTCTCGGCCGCCGTCGCGCTGCCCTGCGCGCTCCTCGCCGGCTCGCTCTACGGCGCGCTCGGCGTCCCGGCAGACGCGCTCGCGGACGCCGCGGCGTACACGCGGGTCTGGGCGGCGGGGCTGCCCGGCGCCTTCCTGCTCTCCGCCGCCGGCACCGTCGTGCGCGCCCGCGGCGACGCCCGCACCCCGATGTGGCTTGCAGTCGCCGTCGCCGCAGTGAACTGCGCGGGCGCATGTCCTTTGCGGTCGTATGCTGCTGTCAAGGTGCGCGTCCCCTCGGCGGGGTAGAATGCTGGGAACAGGAGTTTGGCGGCGGCCTCGGAAGGGGGACGAGATGGGCGTCTTCGAGCATTTCAGGGAGCATCCCGGCGACCGTCCCTACCGGCGCTGCCCTGCGTGCGGCGGGGACCTCCGCATGTTCCGGTACTCCCGCCGCCCGGGGGAGATTGCGTTCTACTGCCCGGTGTGCGACTGGAACGCTTCGGTCACCGACGTGGACGAGGCGAGGGGCGTTCCCTCCGGCGGGCCCCTGCGGTACCTCGACGGGGATGCGCTTGTGACGCTCGGTGGTCGCTTCGGCCTCGTGGAGAACACGGCCGACCTCTAGGCTCTCCCTCATCGTCCTCACGCTCCTTCCGCAAACGGCTATGCCTCGTTAGCTGCCGACCGCCCGGAGCGGGAGCGGAGGGCGCGCGGGATCCCGCGCGCCGCAAGGGTGGGGAAGCGAAGACGGAGCCGCTGGTTTTCCGGCAGGGAGGCGCCGCCGACCGGTTGTTTCGGGCGAGCTTCGCCGGCACCGCTCTGAGCGGGGGCGGCCGAGCCCGAAAGAAGCCGGAAAAGCATCGCGGCCCTTGCGAGGAAAGCGGGGCCCGTGACAGGCTGCGCGCACGAGGAATAACCGGCATCCGCCGGCCTCGGCTCGTCGTTATTGGGTTGTCTCTGGAGTTCGCCTTATCGGCTCTGCGCCCGGCCGAGAGGGGGAAGTCGGGCCCTACTCTGACCACTCGGACTTACTCTTACCCGAACCAGCCGCTTCATGTGACGGCATGTCATGCGCCTGAGCTGCGGATTTTATGCTGTGGGCAGGAGGGTTGCTGCTGGGCTGCTCGGACCTACTCGGACTTACTCGAACCCGCTCTGTCCGAGCGAGGATTACGGATTTCAGCGGATGGTCGCAGTCACCAGTGGGCTTTCAAGAGTCGGCCTAAAAAACTAGAGCGGTTCCGCCAGGCGGCCCCGCTCTTACAAAACCTTGATGGGTTTTTACATCTGTCGTTATTCTGCCTGATTCGGAACTTAGACGTCAACAAGCCCTCCCCGGAGGAAGTCGAAAGGCGACGATGGCGTTGACTATGGCCGTGAGAGGCGGCCGGCCGCTCTGTCCATGACCTCGCTGAGCATTGCCAGGCCGTTCTTTAGCTCGCCCTGCTTGGAGAAGTAGCCCCTGTGCGCCATGAATCGCCTGCGCAGGGCTTGGAGCCTCTCTGCGGCGTCCCCTCTCGCGTCCTCGCTCTTGACCAGGTGCATGTAGCAGAGGGCGAGGGCGGTGAAGTCGTGGACGATGGGCGCCCTCTTGGTGAGCGACACGAGCTCGCGGTCGATTCCCAGCTCCTCGACCGCCATCCTCGAGATGGAGCCGACGGGCTTCCTCAGCTTCGAGCTGAGCGTGCTGAGCATGTTCCCGTTGTGGGCGGCGGCGTTCCTCAGCGCCTTCGTCGGGAAGAGTAGGCCCTTTACTGCCTCCTCATCCTTCATCGCTCGCCGCTCGAAGACGTAGTACTTGTAGAGCGAGATGACGCCCCCGAAGGACGCGAGCTCGAGGTAGCTCCAGACCGCCATGTGCTCGGGGTCCCCGTACTTCTCGACGAGCCCGCGGGTGTAGGAGGACCCGCCCAGCCCGGCAAGGCTCCTCTCGGTGTGGTCGGGGTCTATCCCGCCGAGCGCGTCCGATGCCAGGTGCAGCAGGGAGGCGAGGGCGGAGATGACGGATTTGGCGTCCGATGCCGCCAGGTCTCCGGACAGGCTTCTGACCACCGGGGCCTTCGACCGAATGGAGCAAAGGTCGACCCTCTTCTCGAGTACCTTTATCTTCCTTTCGTACTCGGATGCGAAGAAGGACGCCATGAGCTCGTAGGGGTCGTCTCCCGCGTCCATGATCATCCTGTTGAGCTCGACCTTCATGTAGTGCTCGATGTCGAGCGTGAGGGAGAGGACCGTCTCGCGGAGGTGGTGGTCGAGCCTCGTGAGCTCGGCGAGGTGGGCGAAGTCGAGGTTGATGTAGGAGCCGAAGCGCTCCGAGCCGGGGTTGGTGTAGCGGGAGAAGCACTTCGCGAACGCCTTCACCTTGAAGAAGAAGTTGCTCTCCCGCAGGAATCGCTCGGCCTCCCGCTCGTCCGTCAGCTCGAAGCGGACCCCTCGGTCCTTGAGGTGGCGGACCTGCTGGGCGGCGTCGATGAGCGGCCGTTCCTTTGTTGTCGCGGTGCCGGGATCTTCCATATCGGCTCCAAAAGGTAAGAAAAATGCGGCTGAAGGTACAGGTACCCGCAGCCGCTAAAAGCCCTAGGGCTTTTCACAATGACTGAAGTATACCCGATTGAGGCGGACGGGGGAAAGCGCTTGGAAAGTGCGGGTCATCCATCAGAGGAGTTCCACACCCTCGACACAGAGGGGTCTGCGCGCACGACGATCACGCTGGCGCCGGCGGGGGCGGGGGTAGGCTCGCCCCTCACCTCCGCGACATCCCGAAGATGAGGGCGTCCTCCCGCTCAACGTCCGAGGGCTCCGCCTCGCCGCGCATGGCGGAGAACTCCCGCGCGAGGAAGTTGACCGTCCAGGCGAGCCCCTCGTCGACCTCTCCAGCGGACCGTATGCGCCTGAGCTCGCGGTACACGCGCGCCATCTCGTCCCGGAGCATCTTGTAGACGCGCACGTCGGGCCTGACAACGACCTCCTCCTCGAGGGCCCGCTTGTAGAGGTAGTCCTGCTTGGTCATGCCCGACGTGCGCGCCATGAGGTCGATGCGCCTGGCCTGCTCGGGCGTGACGCGGAAGCCGATGGTGACGCTCCTCTCGCGGGCGGAGTTGGGGCAGGGCATGTCAGTTCTCCCTTCTCGCCCCGTCCAGGGCGCGGGCCATGTCGGCCTGGACGCTGGGGAACAGGTGGGCGTAGCGGTAGGTGATGTCGGCCGCCTCGTGGCCCATGCGGTCCGCGATGGCGAGCGCGGTGAAGCCCATGTCGATGAGCAGCGACACGTGGCTGTGCCTGAGGTCGTGGACGCGGATCGGCTCGAGGCCCGCCGCCTTGCTGCCGCGCGCCATCTCGTGGCTGAGGAAGTACTTGGTCACGGGGAAGATCCGTTCGTCGGGGTCGAGGTCGAGCGCGGAGAGGAACGCCTCCATCTCCTCCGCGTAGAAGCGCGGCATGGCGATGACGCGCTTCGACTTCGGGGTCTTCGGGTCGGTGAGGACGTCCTGCCCGTCGATGCGCTGGTAGGACTCCGCGACGGTGAGGGTCCCCCGCTCGAAGTCGAACCTCCGCGGCTTCAGGGCGAGCAGCTCCCCCTCGCGCACGCCGCACCAGTAGAGCGTCTCGAAGGCGTGGAAGGAGAGCGGCTTGTCCATGACCTCGTCCGAGAACCTGAGGTACTGGTCCTTGGTCCAGAACCTCATCTCGCCGGCGGACTTGGAGCCCATGGACTCGGCCCTGCGGCACGGGTTCGACGAGAGGCCGTAGAAGCGCACGGCGTGGTTGAAGAGCGCGCAGAGCTGGTTGTTGACGGTCTTGAGGTAGGTCGCGGAGAACCCGCCCCCGCTCGGCTTCTCGAGGGCCATCAGCTCGTTCTGCCACCTCACGACGTCGACCGGGGCGATCTGGTTCATGCGCTTCTCGCCCAGGTAGGGGAGGATGCGCTTCCTAATGATGGACTCCTTGGTCTTCCAGGTGCTCAGGCGCAGGCGCGGCCCCATGTCCTTCTTGTAGAGCTCGAGGAAGTCGACGAGCTTCATGTCCATGTCGCCCGCCTGCACGGCGTAGAAGTCGCGCTCCCACGCGAGCGCCTCGGGCTTGGTCTTGAAGCCGCGCTTCACCTTGTGGGCTCGCTTGCCGTCGTAGGTCTTGTACCAGGCCTGGACGTACCAGGTGCCGTTCCGCCTATCCCTTGTCACCGACATCGGAATCCCCCTCGCCCCCGAACAGGCGCTTCTCGAAGTACGCGCGGCTGACCCGCCCGGGCACGGTTATGCACCCCCGCTCCTCCATCTCCTTGTTGAGCCGGCGGATGAGCTTGTAGGCGTAGGCACGCGACATGCCGAGGGCCTCGGCGACCTCGTCCGCGCCGATGGTTCTGCTCTCCATCTCTCTCTCCAATCTTACGACAGCACGAAAACGTGCTGTCAGTTCGGATACTAGCAGCACGAAATCGAACGGTCAACATGACAATCCTTCATATCCTGATGCGTTATCCTGAGATAATCTGGTACACCACGTACACGAGAGAGACAGGGGAGACATGGCGGACGGCAGCAGGATACGCGAGCTCAGGACGAGGCGCGGCCTCCTGCAGAGGGAGCTCGCCGAGATGGCGGGCGTGACCGAGTCCGCCGTGCGAAACTACGAGCTCGGGCTCAGGACGCCCCGGCCGCAGCACCTGGAGGCCCTCGCGAGGGCGCTCGGGGTCGCCCCCGCCGCGCTCGCCGACTACGGGGTCGAGACGGCGCGCGACGCGATTGAGGTCCTGTTCCGGCTCGAGGAGGGATTCGGCGCGAGGCCCGAGGCCGACGATGGCGGGGCTCGGGTCGCCGTGGACCCCGCGGCGCCCGGCGCCCAGAAGCTCGACGCGGCGGTCAGGGCATGGGCCGCGATGCGCGCGAGGCGGGACTCCGGGGAGATCTCCGAGGAGGAGTACCTCGACTGGAAGCGCGGGTATAAAGGAAGATAATTCGATGGTGTTTTGGCCGTTCCTGGACATGTCGCGGTCATCAAATATGTTAAGGGGGACTTGTGAGAAAGGCTCTAGTCGTAGGGATTGACAATTACCCGGGTTGCCCGTTGCAGGGGTGCCGCAATGACTCAGAAGCGATAAAGGACCTTCTTGCAAATAACGAGAATGGAGACCCAAACTTCTCTGTATTCAAGAAAGATGACGTGCCCACCAAGGGGGAACTTCGAGAGCACATCAAGAAGTGCTTCGACGGAGATTGCGAAGCGGCTCTCTTTTATTATTCTGGGCATGGGTATATCGATTCCGTCGGTGGATACTTGGTTACTCCCGATTACTCTCCTAATGATTGGGGCGTATCGTTGGACGAAGTGCTCACGATTGCCAATCAGTCGAAATGCCGAGAGAGAATCATTATCCTCGATAGCTGTTATTCGGGACAGATGGGGAACATCAATACCTCCGGGCAGAACACTGCTGTGATTAACGAGGGAGTTACAATTCTTTCCGCCTGCCGCGAATTCGAGACATCGATGGAAATCGATGGACACGGCGTGTTTACCTCGCTGCTGGTAGAAGCCCTCAAAGGGGGTGCTGCCGATATCACTGGAGCAATTAGTGCTGGTGGGATTTACGCATTTATCGACAAGGCTCTAGGCCCTTGGGAGCAAAGGCCTGTTTTCAAGACGAACGTGTCCCATTTCACCTCTATTCGGAAGGTTACTCCTCAAGTAGACATCAAGACGATTCGGCGATTGGCGGAGCTGTTTACTGAGGAATGCTCTGAAGTGCAACTCGATCCATCGTTTGAGCCTACAAATACGCCTGAGTGCCCTCATGAGGTTGTTGAGCCCTATGCGAAGCAACCGAATACGGAAACTTTCTCCGTTCTTCAAAAGCTTGAAGGGATTGGCTTAGTTGTCCCCACCGGAGAAGAGCACATGTATTATGCGGCCATGAATTCCGGGAGTTGTCATTTGACACCCATGGGCAAGCAATATTGGCGGCTGGTGAAAGATGGGAAAATCTAAATAGGAAGGGTTTGCGATGGCTGGTTTGAGAACCTATCACGTGTTTATTAGTCATTCATGGAAATACCCGGATCCTTACGAGACGGTCAAGAAATGGCTGGATGATGCGTCCTACTTTTACTGGAGCGACTACTCTGTTCCGTTTTACGATCCCCTCGACGCAAATTCTGTTAGGGAGTTAAAGACAAAGATTTCAACACAAATTGCTAAATGCAGCTGTGTCGTTATTCTTGCGGGGATGTATGTTAACTACAGCCAATGGATTGACTTCGAGATAGATACAGCAATTGAGATGGGTAAGCCGATTATAGGTGTTCGGCCTTGGGGCCAGGAGAGGGTTCCCAAAAAGGTTGCAGACAACTCTGATGTGATGGTCGGCTGGAACTCCTCCAGTGTGGTTCAGGCAATAAGGGATTACTCAGTTTAGAGAAAACTGCACGCTCACCGTCGCTTACTTCTGTTATGAAAAGCATAAAGGAGTGAAAAGAACTCGGAGTCGTACTGTCATTTATTGCTATGGGCATTACACGCAACCGCAAACCGATAAACTGAAGTTGAGTTCAATTTGAGTTCAACTCGGGCACGTGAAATGCGGCTGATTCCGGTTAATGGGGAGACGGCGGTGCACCACGTAGACGAGAGACCATGGATATGCACGATTTGATTACTGAGTGGGAGTAGCGAGAAACGGTACCGTCCAAGCCCCTGACCTGCGGAAAGGTCGGGGGATTTTTCCTTTTGGCAACCTCTGGGCAACCTTTCCGAGCCAATCTGCTGAGGCCCGGGTGTTTCCTGCGGCTGTTGGTGTCTCAGGACCCGCGCGCCGAGGTCTGCCGTATGGGTCACGTTTTTCGTACGGATTTGCAAAAGTGCTTTGTATACCAAA
Organism: uncultured Collinsella sp.; assembly: GCA_963558435.1. GTDB lineage: Bacteria > Actinomycetota > Coriobacteriia > Coriobacteriales > Coriobacteriaceae > Collinsella. The sequence goes on along the minus strand of CAUWGM010000010.1, from coordinate 30,350 downwards.
GTAGTCGCACTTAGCTGACCTGTGGTTTTATTGATACCGAATCGACAGCTACTTGGCAATTCCGGAATCGAATACGAAAAACGTGATAGGTGCAACATGACGGGTGCGCATATGGGTGTCGTCGACGGCCCATCTGGGTCAGATCGCCGACAGAACGCGCAGCCGCATCGTGTGTTTGATGATCGGAGCCATTGTTCGGGCTTCAAGCGGGCATGGGTGCACTGTCGAGCTTGCGCTCTTGCCCGCCCCCGGTCTCGGGCGCGGGGGCGGGGCGCACTCGGTCTCGCGCCCGAACCCGAGCCCGAGCCGGCCGGACGAGCGGACCGACGCGGGATACCAGCCCCTAGTCGAACAGACTTGGCATGTCGTCTTCCTTCATGAGCGCGCCGGCGCAGGGCAGGGCCTGTGCGGTGAATTTCTCCGCCGAGACGCCAGCCCCCAGCACCTCCTCGGTCGTGCTCACAGATGTGACGATGCGGCCCTTCTTGGCGGTGAACGCCTGGACGCCCTGCGTGCTGGTGGTCGTCTTGGTCTTGAGCAGCGCCGTGTTGAAGTTCATCAGGCGGTAGTCGCTCGAGACCAGCGCGATGTCGCGGTCCTCCTTGAGTACTTGGGCGTACAGCAGCTTGGACCCGCCGTAGATGGCGTTCTTGAGGCGCTTGCGGTTGGTCTTAGTGACGTAGCCGGCAAGCGCGACGCGCACCGCGCGGCCGTTCTCGAAGATGAACAACGCGTCGGCCTTGTAATCCTCGGGGTCGATGGCCCAGATCACGCTCTCATCCGGATCCATCTCGAGGTCGGTTGCCAGATACGATCCCAACTGGGCGGACTTGGTGTCCTCGAACGCCGCGACCTTGCATTTGTACACCTGGCTCTTGTTGGTGAAGACCAAGAGCTCGTGCGTGTTGGCGGACGGGAACTCGATAAAGGGCTCGTCTCCGTCCTTGTATTTGAGCTCCGCGGCCTTGCGCAGAACGCGGTCCGTCATCTTCTTGAGGTAGCCCTCGCGCGAGAGCATGATGGTGACCGGGTACTCCTCGACCTCGGGCTCCAGGCTCACCTCGATCACGTCGGAGGGCTCGATGCGGCCCGTGCGACGCGGCATGACGTATTTCTTGTTGACTGCCGCCAGCTCGTCGCTGATGACTTTCTTGATGTTCTCCTCGCTCGAGAGGACCTCCTCGAGTTCGTTAATCTCGCCCTCGAGCTTCGCGATGTCCTTGGTGCGGTTGAGGATGTACTCCTCGTTGATGTTGCGCAGCTTGAGCTCGGCGACGAACTCGGCCTGGGTCTCGTCGATATCAAATCCGCGCATCAGGTTGGGGACGACCTCGGCCTCGAGTTTGGTGCCGCGGATGATGGCGATGGCCTTGTCGATGTCGAGCAGGATCGCCTCGAGACCGTGCAGCAGGTGCAGGCGCTCGGACTTCTTGCCCAAATCGAAGTTCACGCGACGGCGCGTGGACTGGATGCGCCATGCGACCCACTCGTGAAGGATCTGGCGCACGCCCATCACGCGCGGATAGCCGTCGACCAGCACGTTGAAGTTGCATGAAAACGAGTCCTGCAGCGTGGTGGTGCGGTAGAGCTTGGCCATGAGCTTCTCGGGGTCCACGCCGCGCTTCAAGTCGATGGCGATGCGCAGGCCGGAGAGGTCGGTCTCGTCGCGGATGTCGGCGATCTCGCGCACCTTGCCCTCCTTGGAGAGCTTGACGATGCGGTCGATGATGACGTCGGTCTTGGTGGTGTAGGGGATCTCGTAGACCTCGATGATGCGCTCTTCGGGGACCCACCGCCAGCGCGAGCGGATCTGGAAGCTGCCCAGGCCCGTCTCGATGATGCGCTCCATCTCCTCGCGGCGGTAGATGATCTCGCCGCCGGTGGAGAAATCGGGCATGGGCATATACTCGAGCAGGTCGCAGTCGGGGTCCTCGAGATAGTGCATGGTGGCCGTGCAGACCTCGTTGAGGTTGAAGCCGCAGATGTCGGATGCCATGGCCACGCCGATGCCCTTGTTGGCCGACACCAGGATGTTGGGGAACGTGGTGGGCAGCAGGCGCGGCTCCTTCATGGCGCCGTCGTAGCTGTCCACGAAGTCGACCGGGTCCTTGTCGATGTCCTTGAAGATCTCGGCGCAGATGGGGGAGAGCTTGGCCTCGGTGTAACGCGAGGCGGCGTAGGTCAGGTCGCCCGAGTAGTACTTGCCGAAGTTGCCCTTGGACTCCACGAACGGCGCGAGCAGCGCCTCGTTGCCCGTGGCGAGGCGGACCATCGTCTCGTAGATGGCGGCGTCGCCGTGCGGGTTGAGCTTCATGGTCTGGCCCACGATGTTGGCGCTCTTCTGGCGCTCGCCCTTGAGCAGGCCCATCTTGTACATGGTGTAGAGCAGCTTGCGGTGCGAGGGCTTGAAGCCGTCGATCTCGGGGAACGCGCGCGAGACGTTGGTGCTCATGGCGTACGGCATGTAGTTGGTCTCGAGCGTCTCCGTGATGGGCTGCGCCGTGACCTCCGAGTGCAGGCCGATGACGTTATCGGCGTTGACCTGCTTCTTCTTGCTCTGCGTGTTGGTTTTCTTCTTAGCCACGTTGTTCCTCTTGGTGCTTCTCTTGGGGCCGTCGTGCCGTGATGCGGGCGTGTCCGCCCGATGGTGGTTGGTGGACCTTACTGCAGGTCCAGCTGGTCGAGGTACTCCTTGCCGTGCTCGGCGATATGGCGCTTGCGGCCGGCCTCGTCGTTGCCCAGCAGCAGGTTGAACATGGATTCCATCTTGGCCACGTCCTCGGGCTCCACCTTGATCAGGCGGCGCGTCTCGGGGTTCATGGTGGTGAGCCACATCATGTCCGGGTCGTTCTCACCAAGACCCTTGGAGCGGTTGATGGAGCACTTCTGGTCGCCGATCTCGGCTAGGATGTCGTTCTTCTCCAGCTCGGTGTAGGCGAAGTAGGTCTTCTCCTTGCAGTTGATCTCGTACAGCGGCGACTCCGCGATGTAGACGTAGCCCTCGTCGATGAGCGTGGGCACCAGGCGGTAGAGCATCGTCAGGATGAGCGTGCGGATGTGGTAGCCATCCACGTCGGCGTCCGTACAGATGATGACCTTGCTCCAGTTGAGGTTATCAAGATCGAAGGCGCCCAGGTTCTTGATGCGCTTATCCTTGATCTCCACGCCGCAGCCCAGCACGCGCATGAGGTCCATGATGACGTCGGACTTGAAGATGCGCGGGTAATCCTCCTTCAGGCAGTTGAGGATCTTGCCGCGGACGGGCATCACACCCTGGAACTCGGCGTCGCGCGAGGTGCGGATGGCACCCGCCGCCGAGTCGCCCTCCACGATGTAGACCTCGCGGCGGGTCTTGTCCTTGGAGCGGCAGTCGATGAACTTCTGCACGCGGTTGGCCATGTCGGTCTTCTGCTGCAGGTTGGTCTTGATGCTCTGACGGGTTTTCTCGGCGTTCTCGCGCGAGCGCTTGTTGATGAGCACCTGCTCCATGATCTTGTTGGCGGCGTCCTTGTTCTCGATCAGGTAGGTCGCCAGGCGCTCCTTGAAGAACGCCGTCATGGCCTGCTGGATGAAGCGGTTGTTGATGGCCTTCTTGGTCTGGTTCTCGTACGACGTCTGGGTGGAGAAGCAGTTGGTCACCAGCACCAGGCAGTCCTGGACGTCCTGCCACTTGATGCAGCTCTCGTTTTTGTTGTACTTGCCCTGTTGCTTGATGTAGGCGTCGATTGCGCTGGTCAGCGCGCTGCGGGCGGCCTTCTCGGGCGAGCCGCCGTTCTCTAGCCACGAGGAGTTGTGGTAGTACTCCTGCATCTGGAAGGTGCGCGAGAAGCACAGGCAGGCCGTGATCTTGACGTTGTAGTCGGGCAGGTCCTCGCGGTCGCGGCCGCGGCGCTCCGCCTCGATGAAGAAGGGCTCGGTCAGGTAGTCGGCGCCCACCTTCTCGAGCACGTAGTCCTCGATGCCCTTGGGATAGCAGAAGTCCTCTTCGGCGAACTCGCCGTCGTCGCCCTCGATGCGCAGGCGGAAGGTCACGTTGGCGTTGACCACGGCCTGGCGGCGCATGGTCTCGCGGTACCACTCGTGGGGGATGCTGATCGAGGTGAAGACCTCCAGGTCCGGGCGCCACTTGATGGTAGTGCCGGTGCGGTCCTCGTCGGTGGGCTCGATCTCGAGCGCCTTCTTCTTGGCGCCCACGACCTTGCCCTTCTTGAAGTGGAGGGAGTACTTGTTGCCGTCGCGCCAGACCGTGACGTCCATGTACTCGGAGGCGTACTGGGTCGCGCAGGAGCCCAGGCCGTTGGTGCCGAGCGAGAAGTCGTAGTCGCCGCCCTCGTTGTTGTTGTACTTGCCGCCGGCGTAGAGCTCGCAGAAGACGAGTTCCCAGTTGAAGCGCTTCTCGGAGGGGTTCCAATCGAGCGGGCAGCCGCGGCCGTTGTCCTCGACCTGGATGGAGCCGTCGCGGAAGGCGGTGAGGGTGATCAGGTTGCCGTAGCCCTGGCGCGCCTCGTCGACGGCGTTGGACAGGATCTCGAAGGCGGCGTGCGCGCAGCCGTCGAGCCCGTCCGAGCCGAAGATGACGGCGGGGCGCAGGCGTACGCGCTCCTCGTCCTTGAGCTGACGGATGCTGTCGTTGCCATAATTTGCGGTGTTCTTTGCCATGCTCGCTCTCTCGGTGTCCCCTCTTTTGAGTCCCTATAGCGCTGTAGATGAATACCGTAGCATAGCGCACCCCGCCCGCGGCGCCGCCCGACACGAAATCCATCGAACGCGCGTTCGTAGATTTCGGGGCTGCGGTCACCGCCGTGTCGCGAGGGTGACCCGGGGCACGCAGATGCCCGGTTTTGCGGGGCTACGGTCACCGCCGCGCCGCGAGGGTGACCCGGGGCACGCGGACGCCTCGTTTTGCGGGGTTGCGGTCACCACGGTGCCAAAGATCGCGGGGCTTTAAAGACCTGGCTGACGCATAATGGTGGCTGCGTGCTCGCAAGAAATGGCGACAGGCTTTGTAAGAAAGACCTTGCGAATGCGGTGGGCTTCGTCCCTGCGAGCCACATCGAGAACTGCAATCGTTGGCATGAGCATTTTCATGGGAACATCGTTTTTTATAGGCAAAGCGGTGGGCTCGAGGTTCCACGAGACGGCGTCTTGGACGGAGGGCGAAAAGAGATGATCTACGTTACGGGCGACCTGCATGGATTCGTCGGCCTATCGCGGCTCAAGGATTGGAAAGAGGGGCGCGCCGGCGACTACCTCATCGTGGCGGGCGACTTCGGCTATCCGTGGGACTTTTCGGAGGAGGAGGGCGCCGAGATCGCCTGGTTGGAGTCCAGGCCGTATAGGGTGCTCTTCGTGGACGGGAACCACGAGCGCTTCGACCATTGGACCGCGCGCCCAGCAGAGTCCTGGGGCGGCGGGATGGTCCAGCGGCTGTCCGACGGCTCGCCCATCATGCGCCTCATGCGCTCCGAGGTCTACGAGATCGATGGCGCGTGCATCTTCACGCTGGGCGGCGCCGCGAGCATCGACCGGGCGTACCGCACGCCGTATGTCGACTGGTGGCCGCACGAGGTCCCGATCGAGCAGGACTTCGACCAAGCCCGCGCCAACTTGGATGCCGTGGGCTGGAAGGTCGACTATGCGATCACGCATACGTGCCCCAAGCGCCTGATGGAGCGCACCCTCCATCCGTCGCTGCCCATACCGGGCCTTCCGGATGAGGAGCTGACGAGGTTTTTGGACGAGGTGGACGCGCGCCTGGACTTCAAGCATTGGTATTACGGGCACTTCCACGGGGACAGGGACATCGACGAGCGGCATACGCTGCTGTTCGAGCGCATCGTCCCGATCGGCGCGGGCGTGGACGGCTGATCGCGGCTGGATATAAAAGGGGTTGGCTGATTTGATATACATCACCGGTGACATGCATGGGACGGCTGAGTACGGCCGCAACCGCCTCTCCTTTCATAGTTGGCCGCTGGGTCGCGAGCTCACGCGCGACGATGTCGTGATCGTCGCCGGCGACTTCGGCTACGTATGGGACGGCGGCAACACGGATACCTACTGGCTCAAATGGCTCGAGAATCGGCCCTGGACTACGTGCTTCGTCGACGGAAACCATGAGAACCACGGGCTGCTCGCGGCCATGCCCGAGCGCGAGTGGTGCGGCGGACGCGTGCACGAGGTGCGCCCGCACGTGCTGCATCTCATGCGCGGGCAGGTGTTCGATATCGACGGCATCAGCGTGTTCACTATGGGCGGCGCCTCGTCGCACGATCGTGCGTGGCGGACCGAGGGCAAGAGCTGGTGGCCGGAGGAACTGCCCTCGGACGCTGAGCGCGAGGAGGCCCGCGCCAACCTCGACAGCCGCGGCTGGAATGTTGACTACGTGATCACGCACGAGGCACCGCTCGACATCGCGGACGACCTCTGTTGGGAATGCAACCGCCCCTTCGACGGCGGGGATGCGCACCAGGCGTTTCTTCAGGAGCTCGACGGCAGGCTCTCTTGCCGCACCTGGTTCTTCGGTCATTACCATGATGACGAGTGGCGGGACGATCGCCACAGGCTTATCTACCGCGATATCGTATCTATTGACGTTCGCCGGACCGACGAGGACCGCGAGCCGATAGGTGACGGTTCCCATGGCTGACGAAATGGTGATGGGACGAGGAACGGTCGGGCGGCCGTGGGGGAGAGCATTCCTCCAAGCCTTTTATTGCGCTTCTCAAAAGTGCTCTTCGACGATCGCATCGAGCTGTGCGCGGATTGCCTCGAACGACTGGTCCAAGTCGAGCGTGCGCACGCCGATGCGGTTGCCGCTCATGAGGTAGGTGCCGCTCGGCTGCACCTCCTCGTCGGTTCCCGCGTAGAGTAGCAGTCCCGAGACCGTATGCTCCGTGCCCGCGAGCTCTGCCTCCTTGTTCTTCACGTAGGCGAAGATCTGGTACAGGTTGCCGCTATGGTAGGTGTGCTTGTCAAAGTGGCGTTGCGTGGCGTGCACATAGTACTTCGCGTCGATGATGAGCACGTCGTTGCCCTGGCTGAGCATGACGTCGCTGTGCATGGCGGGCAGCATGTCGAGCGCCCCGCCGATCGCGCCCGTTCCGCGCGGGTCGTCGTCGAGCGCCCACTTGATGTAGGGCGCCTCGGCACGCAGCTCTGGGTGCTCGCGCCGGTAGTACTCCAGGATGAACTTCTCGTAGAGCCTGCTCATGCGCTGCTCGTCCAGAAAGTCCGCCAGGCGGACCGAGCCGCTGTTCTGCGTCTGCAACAGGCCCTCCGCTACCAGCCAGCATACGTTCATGAGCATGCGATAGGCCTGGCTGTTCCGGTTGAAGCGTAGGTGCCAGTCGACGTGCATCAGGTCGATGTCGGCTACATCGACGAAGTAGACGAGCAGCCCTCGCAGCTCTTTTCTGCGGGTCTTGTCGATGTCGGATCGTGCTAGCAAGCGCATGGTCGCTTTAAGGATCCTGTTCATGGGGGTGTCGATGCTGAACTCGTCGTAGTCGCAGACCATCTGGCGACGCAAGACGGCGCGTGTCTTCACGGTCTCGGTCACGTCGATGCGCCCGCGCAGGGCGGCAAGCGTTTCGGTGCGCGGCAGGTATTCCCGCCCCAGCCCGCGCTTGACCTGCGAGCTCACGCCCCGCACGAGGATCGCCGCCAGCAGCTCTGCAGTGTTGTCGAACTCCTCGGCAGCAACGTCCTCGTAGTCCTGTTCGCGCAGCACCTGGAAGGCGTAGGCCAGCATATGGTAGATGTTCTGGATGCGGATCATTTGATGGCCGTCCGCAGCGCATCGGACCACTCGCGAACCTTGGACGGCTCGTCGAACCAGTATTCGCGCAGCATGGGTACCAGCTCGTATTCCACGATTGCGGCGAGTTTGGCATCCGTGACGCCGTCGGCGGAGAGCCCGCAGAAGTAGCTGTGCCCGATGCAGAAGCCCTTGCTTAGGCTGTCGTCGGCCGCGATCGCCGTGTTCAGCCGCTTCACGCAAGCGATCAGCCGGTCGAACGCGTTGCTGCCCAGGCTCTCGCGATAGGAGGCAAAACCGTCTGCATCAAAGCCGGGTTGCAGGTCGAAGAACGCGAAGCGTCGGCGCAGCGCGTAGTCCAGAACCGCCAGCGAGCGGTCGGCCGTGTTCATCATGCCGATGATGTAGACGTTGGCGGGCACGTAGAACGATTCATGCGAGTAGAGCAGCTGCAACTTGTTTCGGGAGCCGCGCTTGTCGTTCTCGATGAGCATGAACAGCTCGCCAAAGATCCTGGAGAGGTTGCCGCGGTTGATCTCGTCGATGATGAAGAAGTAGTCGTTGTTGGGGTCGGACGCAGCACGCTTGCAGAAGGAGTGGAAGACGCCCTGCTCGAGCTTGAAGCCGTCGGCGCACGGGCGGTAGCCCTCGATGAAGTCCTCGTAGCTGTAGGACTGGTGGAACTGCACCATCTGCACGCGCTCGGGGACCTTCGCGCCCATGATGGAGTAAGCCAGGCGCTTGGCGATGAAGGTCTTGCCCACGCCGGGCGCGCCCTGCAGGATGATGTTCTTCTTGGCGTTCAGCACGCCGACGAGGGCGTCGTAGCCCTCCTCGTCCATGAAGACCTCTTCGAGGAAGTCTTCCTTGCCGTAGAGGGGAAGATTGTCGGTTGGGGAGTTCGCGGGCTCCTGGTTGCCTGCGGCTGTGGCGGGCGTGCTGTCCTCGGTCTCGACGCCGGCGTCACCGAGTGCGTTCTCCTGAGCTTCTCGCTCCGCCGCCTTTTCGGCCTCCTTTTTCTCCTTATTGACGCGCTCTGATTCCCGGAAAGCCTCGTGGGAGAGTTCGGGGAGGCTCGCGTACGGGCATGCCTCGCTGCCGAGCTGCGCGAGCGCGGTGTCGCATATGGCGAGGTAGGTACGGCCGTCGTGGATGGGGGCGCTTTTCTCTTTGGGCGCCGCTTGGGCGAGCGCTGTGCCAGCAAGCGCCATATCGCCCAGGAACCAGCGGTTGCGCGAGTCCAAGCTGATGAATCTGAGCGGGCGCGCCCAGTAGAGGCCCATGCTGAGCTTCCAGGTAAGGCTGAACTGTTCGATGGCGTCGTTGTAGGCGGCCACGAACTCCGCCCGCGTCCGCTCGTTATCGGTGCGCGCGAGCGCGAGCTGCGCTTCGAATACACGCCAAAGATTGTCGATGTCGTGCTCGCCGCGGCGATGGTCGCCAACGAAGGCGTAGAAGGTGGCGTTGAGGTTGCTGAGCAGCGGTGTGCCGGGGAACGCGGTGGGCGGCTGTGCGTTCACGCCGAGGGCTCGCCCGAGGGCCGTGGCGACCTTGATGCGGTTGGCGAGTGAGACGCCCTTGTTAAAGAGGCCGAATACCGTGTAGGGATCGAGATCGGCGGGAGCGTCGCCGCTGTCGAGCTTGGGGAACTTCATACCTAGGTCCGCGTAGAGCGCCTGCAGTTTCTCAATGAGCGCACCGCGGTCGTCCTTGTAGGGGAGCAGCCGGTCTGCGAGTTCCATGTAGAACTCGACCCATACGTATTCATTGCTGGCCGCGCGCGGCGTATCGGCCGAAGCGTGCTCACGCCGCTCGGCTGCCGCGTCGAGGTCGGCCATGACCTCTTTTGAGATGTTGGACAGGGTCTGTATGGCTCCGAGCGAGTTTTTCGATGCCTGCGCGAGAATGTCGCGCGGGGCGGTCTTGGACCACGCAACGGCGCGTGCGTAGGTGACGCCCTCGGTGCCGGCAACGGGCTGGCACGGGCCGTCGACGGTGCCGATATGGTAGAGGTGAACGGCGGGGTCGTACATGACGACGGTGTCGCCCGGCGCCATGGCATGCGCGAACCGGAATACCTGGCCGACGTTGGCGGCGACCTTCTGCTTGCTGTCCTCGGGGTGCGTCGAGGCGTACGCGGTCTCGATCCGCTCGCGGCTCATGGCGGCGATATCCGCGCCGCCGAAGTTCCAATCGATACCGACGATGCCGTTCCTGATCCAATCGGCTGCATATGCCCCGCCGCGCCCCGCGCGGATCAACCAAGCGTCCATAGCGATGACCTTCCTGTTGTTAGGGTTTGTTGGACTGCGGTGTCGTTTGGGCTGTCATTTGAACCGCCGCCGAGCGACGTCCCGCCGCTATGACTTTTTTTTGATTAGCGAGGCAATCTCGACGACAGTTCCTGCTGCCGCAACGAGGGCGCCGACTGCCATGCCACCCTTCTTCTTGATTTTATCTGTCCTGTCGGCGCGCTTGGCCTCGCAGCGGGCACAGCGCTTTTTTGAGGGATCGTCTAGGAACGTGTAGCATCCCTTGGATTTGCAGACTGCTGCGAGTTTGGTTCCGCACTCGGGACAGAAGTTCATCGAGGTTTTGAATAGGGTTTTCTTTTTATGGGCGACGCAATTGTTATTTGGACATCCATTAGCCGAGCTCATTTTCAATCTCCATTTCGGTGGGTATGGCTTCAAGGTAGAAGGTCTTCTCGGAGGCGGAGAGGGCCTTGCTGAGCATCGACACGTCGAGTTGCAGGGCGGCTCGTGACCGCCAGACGCCCTGGGCTGTGCCATTGTCCGAGACGTCGAACTCGGCAAGCAGGCCTGCATGCGACCCAACGGTTCGATCGATGAGGCGAGAATACGCTTCAAGAGCAGAGGCCAGGGCCTTCATCTCTCCCTGCTCGCAATAAATGGCGGCACGGGCGATGGAAGCCTGATGCAATACGGGAAAGCATCGGTTAATCGCAGACATTTTCTCGTCGATTAGGTCCGTCCGCTTGCCTTTCGCCTTCCTGTATTCGCCGCTAGCCAAGTAGGCCACGTTTTCCTGCAGCTCTAAATCAAGTTGTGCGGAGGCGTCCGAAAGCGCGCGCAATGCCTGGGATACTAGCAGCTTCCGCAGTCCATCGTCGGAAATCGTTCTTGCTTCGAGATAGAGCGACATGCCGCTGTTGAAAAGGCCGATGCGGTCGTTTTGCTGGCCGCGGAGGACCTCTTTAACTCTACTGTCGATTACGGTAATCTGTTCCGCTATATCTTCGAGTTGATCCTGCATTGCTTTCATCTGCATGGCGTTTGCCGCCTGCACCGGGTCGATGCCTTGGGAAAACTCTTCCTTTTTGATAGGGAGCTTTTTGCCGTATTGGCCGTTCGCTTGCTTGATTTGAGCATGGGTGTTGCCCAGTTTGTCGGCGGTCAGTTTGATATCGCCACGGTCGATGGCCTCGAGCATATCGTCGGAGGCATCGACGACAAGGCGAAAGCCCTTCTTGTTTGCCTGGTAGAGTTGGGCAGCCTCGGGCGCCTGCCGTTTCACCGAATTAACGATGTCCGCAATGGCATTATCCGCCTCGTCGCAGCTTGCTTGTATGGCGGCGCTCAGAAGGGCGAGAGGAGAGTGGATGTTTGCGGGTGCATTTTCTTGAGTGCCGACGAATTCTGAAGGTTCGTTTGAGTCCATGACGGCGCCTCCTTTTGACGAGTTCCTCGATATTATAGAGCCGTCGTTTAAAGTGATGCTCGTTGAGCATTTTCTCGCACGTTCAAGTGCGCGAACAGGCGAGAAGGCCCTTGTTGTGGTATGCTATCGAGCAGTGGACCCGCCATGCCTCTCTTTCGGTGCTTGCCGAGATGATGCAAACTTTGGCGGGTGTTTTTGTTTGTAGGACAGGCCCTTCGGCAATAAGTCGAATGCCCTAGATGCGGCCCCGGCATGGGTGTGATTGTTCGCCTGTTTGGATTTCCGTTGTTGCGATAGCCTGGGCGGAAGATTATCTAAAGAAGACGTCGAAATCGATGCGGTGGATGCGGGCGTAGCCGTCGCCGGCATCGATAGTGCTGTGCTCCACGTCGGTGACCTCGCCCCATATGTCGCGACCGTCGTTGATCTTGTCGACGATTCGTTTGACGGTGTCCATTTCATGCGGATCACCGGACCAAGGGATGTCGCAAAGTTTTTCGCCATCGGGAGAAACGACGTCGAGCCAGATGGCGTCTTCGGGGAGCTCGGGATCCTGCTTGAAGCGGAGTATCGCGCCGGCTGCTAGGGATTCGCGCTGTACCTCGGCGGCATCTGGCTCAAAGAATTCCATGTAGTCGTCGTCTTCTTCGGCCTCATCGGACCAGCCGTAGCCGTATCCGGTTGTTTGGACGCTGACGAGATATTCCTTGCTGGGGGCATCGGCGTTGGCGAGGGCGGGCTTGATGAAGAACGCGCCGAACGCCGAAGCCGCCAGGACGACGAATCCTCGGCGGGAGAGTTCGCTTGCCATGGGATTGCTCATGAGTTTGCCTTGCTGCGCCGGCGGCCGACATGGGCGAGAGGGGACGTTGCTGGTTTAGTCGCAGTTTTCATAGTACACCTCGAGGTGGCGACGGCGTCCGCATACCCCTAAGCGTCTTATCGCCGTCGATATGCGGTCGGTCGCGCGCTACGCCGGCTATCTTACGCCTTTCTGCTGCGGCTTCGAGAAGATGCGCGCCAGCGTACGCTGGCTCACCTCGTTGCCTGAAGGTGTGCCTGCAAGCGAAGGCCTGTTGGCGAGTTCCCGGTAGCAGGCGTCGATGATGTCGAGCATGTAGGTGACGAAGGGGGCTTAGTCGTTCTTTCCTTCCCGCCAGCCTTGGGAGCTTGCGGCAAGGGCTTCGTAGTGGGTCTCTTTTGTGTGTTCGATCTCCTTCTCGATCGAGACGTACTTTCCCACGTCGTAGCTGGATCGATACAAGAATAGCAGCGTGAGCAGCCTACTCATGCGTCCGTTGCCGTCGTTGAACGGGTGGATACTCACAAAGTCGAACACGAACACAAGGGACACCAGCAGGGAATCGCCCGAATAGCGGTACAGGTCGCGATGGGGCTGCAGAATCACGCCGGGGGTGATCTGGATGTCATCATGACTCTCGTGAATGAGGTCAAGAACATAGCGATAGCCGGCGACCTCGCGTTCATCACGGTTTCTTGGCTCGGCCTTTTCGAGTATGAGTTCGCGCAGGCGCTTGTCTGAGGTCGAGATGTTCTCGATTCTGTTCGATGCGCCCGTGCTCTGGATCTTGGCGACTTCCACCAAACCGGCGAAGTGGTCGGGGTGAGTGCTGGAGAGCAGAGATGGTTTGCCCTTGCGTTCGCGGATGTTCCCAAGAGCGGAGACGCCCTCGGGGGTCATGAGGCCGCTGAGCACTCGGCTGTAGTCGAATTGGGACATAGTATCCTCGCCATCTCTGGATTAACTTCGCCAAATAGAGTCGATTTGGCGAAGATATCCGGGTATTGGCGAAGATACTTCAGACGTGGCGAGGATTTGGTCGGCCCAGCTTGGTGCTCCTTTCAACTTTGCCGCCGACACGGGTTGTTGCTTTGTTTCCGGGCGATCATGACGGTTGAACCTGGACGGCTGATGTCCTTCCGTTCCTGGCACCGCCCCGTGCTGCCGCGTTATAATGCTGTAAACGCATTTGTATTGCATTTCGAGCGATGGGGGCACAGATGCCTGGCAGTTACAAGGAACTCATCAAGAGCAATCCCGATGAAACCGAGATCAGGAGCTTCCTGGTGAACGGCGACCAGGTCTCTGTGACTCTGCGTATTCCCGATACTTTGCGCGATGCGGCGAAGGAGGAGGCGGCTCTGCGGGGCATGAGCTTTTCCGCCTTCGTGCGTACCTGCATGATCGAAGAACTTGCGAAAAAGGGGGCGCGAGCATGATCCGGGTCAAGACCCTTACCGTCCAGCTAATAGACGCGCAGCCGGACCGTATCCGCATCTGTCGCATCGACGGTGAGTCACTCGTGACCGTCGTCGTTCCGAGGGAGGACCTCGCCGAGGCGAAGTCTCTGCCGAACATCCCGCAGCGTGGCATCTACTACCTGCTCGACGAAGACCACGGCAACGTGAGCCGCGTCTACGCAGGGCAGACGACTCAGGGCATCGCCCGGCTCGACGCGCATAAGGCAAAGAAGGAGTTCTGGAACAAGGCCATCATGTTCCTCGACGACGACCAGAACATTAGCAAGGACGCACTGGACGTCCTCGAGGCGAAGGCCATTGACTATGTACGCACCCACGGCTCGTATGAGACCGACAACTCGGCGACGCCCAAGCCTTACGTCGACCCGTATAAGGAAGAGGCCGTCGAGCGTCTGCACGAGAGGATCCTCTTCAGGATGGCGGCCCTGGGGTACGACCTTGACAGGGTCGACCAGGGTCCTGCGGGCGCGCCGGCTGTCTTCCATACGAAGAAGAACGGCATACGCGGGACGGGGCGCTACGACAAGGCCACCGGGCACTTCATCGTGCTCGCTGGCTCGAAAGTGAACCTTTCGAGGCCCGTGTTGAAGAACGCGGGCGTCGCGGCCGCGCGCAGGGAGGTCTTCGGCGATTCGGGCGGCATTGCAGAGCTCGCCGAGGACCTCGAGTTTCCGACGCCCAGCGCCGCAGCGGTGTTCGTGCTCGGTGGCAGCCAGAACGGCTGGATCGAATGGACAAGCGATGACGGAAAGACGCTCAACCAAGTCTATAGAAGCGAGGAAAACTAGATGAACAAGCAGCAGCTGGCCTCCAAGATATGGGAGTCCGCCAACAAGATGCGATCCAAGATCGAGGCTAACGAGTACAAGGACTACATTCTGGGATTTATTTTCTACAAGTTCCTGTCCGAGACCGAGGTTGCCCGCCTGAAGGCGCGCGACTTCGCCGAGGAGGACCTGCCCAGCCTGGTGGAAGACGACGAGGAGACGGTCGAGTTCGTCAAGGGCGAGTGCGGCTACTTCATCGCCTACGAGAACCTCTTCTCCACCTGGGTCGCCAAGGGCGGCGACTTCGAGATATCGAACGTTCGCGACGCGCTTTCCGCCTTCAGCCGCAATATCGATCCTGCACGCAAGCGCGTCTTCGACGGCATCTTCGATACGCTGCAGACTGGCCTCTCCAAGTTGGGCACCGATGCGCGCAGCCAGTCCAAGGCCGCTCGCGACCTCATCTACCTCATCAAGGACATCCCGATGGACGGTCGCCAGGACTACGATGTGCTCGGCTTCATCTACGAGTATCTCATCAGCAACTTCGCCGCCAACGCCGGCAAGAAGGCCGGCGAGTTCTACACGCCGCACGAGGTGTCCATGCTTATGAGCGAGATCGTCTCGTGGCACCTGGCCGGACGCGAAAACATCACCATCTACGACCCCACGAGCGGCTCGGGATCGCTGCTCATCAACATCGGCAAGGCGGTGGCGCGCCGCAACGGCGACCCGGACTCCATCAAGTACTACGCTCAGGAGCTCAAGGAAAACACCTACAACCTCACGCGCATGAACCTGGTGATGCGCGGCATCCTTCCCGACAACATCGTGGCCAGAAACGGCGACACGCTCGAGGACGACTGGCCGTGGTTCGATACGGTGGAGAACAAGGACGAGACCTACGACCCGCTATTCGTCGATGCCGTGGTGTCGAACCCGCCGTATTCTCAGAACTGGGATCCGGAAGACAAAGAGCTCGACCCGCGCTTCAAGTTCGGCGTGGCGCCCAAGTCCAAGGCGGACTACGCCTTTTTGCTGCACGATCTGTACCACCTGCGTCCCGACGGCATCATGTGCATCGTCCTGCCGCACGGCGTGCTGTTCCGTGGCGGCGAAGAGGGCACCATCAGAAAAAACTTGGTGGAGAACCGCCACATCCAGGCCATCATCGGCCTTCCTGCCAACATCTTCTTCGGCACGGGTATCCCCACCATCGTCATGGTGCTGCGAAAGCAGCGCGAGACGAGCGACGTTTTGGTGGTGGACGCCTCCAAGCACTTCGTGAAAGAGGGTAAGAACAACAAGCTGCGTGCAAGCGACATCAAGCGTATCGTCGACGCCGTGACAACGAACGCAACCGTCGACAAGTTCAGCCGTCTGGTGACCATCGACGAGATTCGCGCCAACGATTACAACCTCAACATTCCGCGTTATGTTGATTCGTCCGAAGCTGCTGAGAGCTGGGACGTGTACGCCACCATGTTCGGCGGCGTGCCGAAGGTCGAGGTCGACGCTCTCGACCGCTACTGGAGGGTGTGGCCGAGCCTGAAGGGCCAGCTGTACGGTGAGGGTAGCGGATCATGCCTTGCTTCCATGACAGATGACGTGGCAGCAACGGTGAAGGCCAACGCCGACGTCGTTTCATTTCTGGGCGGCTATCGGGATATACTGTCGCACTTGCCTGCAGAGCTGCGGAAAAGACTGGTAGACGGCTCGTTACAAGTCGACGCCGTGGCCGAGGAGGACCATATCGCGGAGCTGCTCCGCGACGCCCTCTCCGATGTCGCGCTCGTCGACGGGTACAATGCCTACCAGGCTCTCGACGATGCATGGACGGGCATCTCCGGCGACCTCGAGGTTATCCAGACCGAGGGTAGCGAGGCCGTACGCAAAGTCGATCCGAATATGGTGATAAAAAAGAAAGACGGAAAGGAAACTGAAGTTCAGGACGGCTGGATTGGTCATATACTCCCGTTCGAGCTAGTACAAAGCCACATGCTCACAGCCGATGTTGCCAAAATAAACTCGATGCAGGAGAGGCTGTCCGCCATATCCTTGTCTTGTTCTGAATTGATCGATTCCCTGGACGTTGAGCAACTCGACTCTCCAGCGATTAACGACTCGAATGACGCATTCGTCCTCAAAGAGATCAATGCCCATCTTAACAGCGAAATGAAGTATATCTCCTCTCCAGAGATTCGTGTCCTGGAAGAATATCTGAAGCTTCTTGACCGAAAAGCGAAGAAACAAGAAAAGCTAGGCTTCATTGAAAAACACTCTGAGGTTTCCTGGCAGGAAATGGAGTCAAACAAAGACGGAACGTACGGCAAAGCAAAGGTTGCATCCTATATAGGAAAGTTAAAGCTGGCAGTAGGCTTTCCTGCTGATAGCTTTGAATACGTCCTTGCGCAAGCGAAGGAGCTCCTCGACGAGGAGAAGTCGCTCAAGAAAGCGAGTAAGGAAGCGAAGCTTGCCCTTGAGGAGAAGACCAAGGAGGTTGTCGAGAGCCTGACCGACGCCCAGTGCGACGAATTGCTTGCTGCGAAGTGGATTGAGCCGCTGCAAACTGATTTGCTCGAGCTGCCCAATGCTGTCGTAAGCGATTTCATCGCAAAGGTCGTCGCACTGAACGCAAAGTACGCGACAACATATTCAGACGTATGCAACCAGATCGCTGAGGCGGAAAACGAGTTGGCGGCGATGCTGGGCCAGCTCACGGGCAACGAGCACGATATGGCGGGCATTGCTGAGCTGCGAAAACTGTTGGGGGGCGAATAGCATGGCGGAAAAGACCAATGCGCCCGAAATCCGCTTCGAGGGTTTTACTGACCCTTGGGAACAGCGTAAGTTGGGGGAACTCTGCACTATTTCTAAGGGGCATGGCTACAGCAAAGCCGACATTATGGATGTTGGCACCCCACTTATCTTGTATGGACGCCTGTATACCCAATATGAATCACGTATTGAGGAGGTGGACACTTTTGCCGTTGAGCAAGAGGGCTCACTTCTTTCAAAGGGTAACGAAGTAATCGTTCCCGCATCCGGGGAAACGGCGGAAGATATTGCCGTTGCGTCATCCGTGCGCAGGTCAGGAATCATTTTTGGCAGCGATTTGAACGTCGTCACTCCAGTAAGCAAGCTTGATCCAGACTACACCGCGCTTTCTATAACGTACAGCAAAGCTCATGACGATTTAGCAAAGCGAGCACAAGGAAAATCAGTCGTACACGTCCATGGCAACGACATCGCCGAAGTTGAGATCTCTTACCCGTCGGAAAGCGAGCAGAAGCGCATATCTACGGTCGTTCTCGGTCTCGACTCCCTCATCACCCTTCATCAGCGTAAGTACGACAAGCTGTGCACGGTGAAGAAATCGATGCTCGACAAAATGTTTCCGAAACCCGGCGAGACCGAGCCCGAAATCCGCTTCGAGGGTTTTACTGACCCTTGGGAACAGCGTAAGTTGGGTAACTGCGGGACAACCTATAGTGGTCTGAGCGGTAAAACCAAGGAGGATTTCGGTCATGGCAACGCCAGGTTCGTTCCGTATACCAATGTCTTTGACAATCCCCTGACGGACACAGAGCGGCTCGAGGCAGTCGAAATAGATTCGAGCCAAAATAAAGTTGCGTACGGTGACGCGTTCTTCACTGTGTCTTCTGAAACGCCGGATGAAGTTGGTATGTCCTCCGTTTGGCTCTCTGACCAGGATGATGTTTACCTCAACAGCTTCTGTTTTGGATACAGACAAGATTCAACGTTTGACCCGCATTACCTAGCCTACATGCTCAGGTCAAGTTCGATTCGTTCCGATCTCACCCTGCTGGCTCAGGGAATCTCTAGATTCAACATATCCAAGAACAAGGTGATGGAGCTGAGCGTTGCTGTTCCGTCTGCGGTAGAGCAGAGGCAAATTGGTCAATACTTCGCCCGCCTCGACAGCCTTATCACCCTTCATCAGCGTGAGCTGAATCTACTGAAGAATACGAAGAAATCGCTTTTGGATAAGATGTTCGTTTAGTTTTTTCAACACAGATTTCACTCCGGGATCACGAAACCGCCAATTCGCATTAGTCGAATCGGCGGTTTTTTCAATTTGCGATCGAGTTGTAAGACACTTCTGCCTTCTTATCGCTATCACTGATGAAGGGTGATGAGGTCGTCGAGGCGGTCGAATTGCTCGCCGATAAGTCTCTGCTCATCTATCGAAGGCATGCTGATCACGCTCTTCAACAATTTATCGAAGAAGAAATAGAGCCTGACACCACCTTCTTGCAACATTTCGATTTGCTGTGCAAACAGCCGCGTCTTAAACCAATGCCAAAGAAAGCGATCGTCGCAGGTTTCGTCAGTCCGAAAGACTTCGTAGAGGGAGCTAACAATTACATTTCCGCTGGTAGATTGATAGCCGATTGAACCAACGTTGATTCTGGCTGGGTTGTAGGCAAAGCTTCTCGGCTCAACAATCCAATAGCTTGTTTTATCGGCCTCGCGCATCGTTCCGCCGTTTTCGAACTGTTCATCCTGGGGGACGAAGCCGCGATCGTTGGTCACGGAATAACTGGGTAGTTCGAGATTCTCCGAGTTCCTGATTCCGGATGCGGTGACAAAATCAGCAAACTTACGCTGTTCCCAAGAAAGATAACCGCACAAGCTACGGCATTGGCACTTACGCTGATGAAGGGTGATGAGGTTATCGAGTTTGGCAAAGAATTGGCCAATTACTTTTTGTTCTCTATCGTCTGGGATAGTGACTTCTGCGCTCAGTAAGTCCTTGTTGTAAAGCCGCTTAATCGTGCTTCCCTCTAAGCCCCATTCAATTTGCGAGTATAAAGGCTTGAGAAATGCATCGTTCAATCTATGATCATGTTCGAGCCATACAATGTTTGAGTCTTGAAAATATGCCTTTTCACCTTGGTATTCAACAATCCGCCCGATACTTCCTGCAGCCGATATCAATGACGTACCCGGGGTTGGATACGGATAGGTACGCTTGAAGTCTTCAAACAGCTCATTAGAGATGAAGGCATCCGGATCCGCACCAAAAGTTCCGATCTTAAAGAACGGAACATCACCCTGCTCCGAAGTTTGTTCTTTGTATATGCGCTTGCACATGGCAACAGAACCAAATTCCCCCAACTTACGCTGTTCCCAAGCGGTTATCCAAATTGGACGACTCCATCTTGGGAACAGCGTAAGTTGGGTGAAATTATCCAGTTGGGCGGCTCAGGCGGAACGCCCTCAGCAACTAACCCAAATTACTACGGGGGAGAAATACCTTTTCTCAGTATTGCCGACATTGAGGGAAGGGATATTGTACATACGGCCAAAACGCTCACCAAAGAAGGCTTGCGCAATAGTGCGGCATGGATTGTTCCAGCTGGCGCAGTAAGCCTTGCGATGTATGCGAGCGTCGGAAAAGTAGGCATTATCAGGCAAGATACTGCCACTAGCCAGGCTTTCTATAACATGGTTTTCGAAGACGTCGCCATTAGAGACTTTGTATTCACGAGACTCGAAAAAGCGGACGCAAGCTTCGAATGGGAACCTTATATTTCGACAGGGACGCAGCGAAATCTAAATGCCGATAAGGTTAAAGCATTTGCTATAGCAGTCCCTGGCAGCCGTGAAGCAGCCAAGATAGGTCGTTACTTCGCGAACCTCGATTCCCTCATCACCCTTCATCAGCGTGAGCCACGATTTGCTGATACAGGTTAAATGAGAGTCGAAAGGGCCCTCATGACGATGTCAATATCCTTGTTCTCGAGCTCTTGGATGACATGCAAGTAGGTTTCTTGGGTTGTAGTCATGCTCGCGTGTCCGAGTCTTCGAGATACGCTGGCGATGGAGACGCCAGCGAACAGCAGAAGCGACGCGTGAGTATGCCTCAGCCCGTGGATAGATATGATGGGTGCCCCAACGTTTTTACAATGGCGTGCCAAGATGCTGTTAGCCGTCGAGTTGTAGACTTTTCCCTTCGCAAATATGGGCTCAGTCGGCGGAAGGTCTTTGAGTAGCCCAGAAAGTTGCATGATGAGTTGCCAGTCGAGTTGGACCTTCCGGACCGATGAGGCGTTTTTCGTTGGGATGAATCCGCCGCCGTTCTTGTAATCCCAGGTTTTGTTCACCGAAAGCGTTTGATGGGCGAAGTCGAAGTCTTCGGGAGTAAGCCCAAGGGCTTCGGAGAAGCGCAGGCCCGTTTTAGCGACTATGAGAATGAGCCAATCCCAGCTCGGCCCGCCTGATAAATCGAGGTCTCCGAGCATGG
The DNA here is from genome assembly GCA_963558435.1 of uncultured Collinsella sp. Taxonomy (GTDB): domain Bacteria; phylum Actinomycetota; class Coriobacteriia; order Coriobacteriales; family Coriobacteriaceae; genus Collinsella. Next base: position 9,589 of record CAUWGM010000010.1, on the reverse strand, counting down.
CATGAAGCTCAAACTGGTTAAGATACTTGATCTTTTTGGCACGCGGCTGCTTCCCTTTGATGATGGCCTTGCGCGTGGGGTCGCGGGGGATGAGTCCTTCGTCAACTGCGTCAAGAATCGCCCCCTTAAGCTGATGGTGGAAGTCCATGGTTGTCTGGCGCTCGTGATGCTCTGCGTAACCATTGATGAGCTGCTGGTACGAGGTTCGGTCGAGATCTTTTATCTTGAGGTCTGGAATCAGCTTGGCGAGCCAAGACTGTGTGAGCCGGTACTTTCCCATGGTGACCTCTCGGATGGCCCCTTCTTTGTAGACGCTGATCCATTGCGAGTAGTAATCGCAGAAAAGTGATTCTCCATTGATACCGATTGGCATTTTTACTCTCTTTCATCGTGTGAGGTGGCTCACGCTGATGAAGGGTGATGAGGTCGTCGAGGCGGTCGAATTGCTCGCCGATAAGTCTCTGCTCATCTATCGAAGGCATGCTGATCACGCTCTTCAACAATTTATCGAAGAAGAAATAGAGCCTGACACCACCTTCTTGCAACATTTCGATTTGCTGTGCAAACAGCCGCGTCTTAAACCAATGCCAAAGAAAGCGATCGTCGCAGGTTTCGTCAGTCCGAAAGACTTCGTAGAGGGAGCTAACAATTACATTTCCGCTGGTAGATTGATAGCCGATTGAACCAACGTTGATTCTGGCTGGGTTGTAGGCAAAGCTTCTCGGCTCAACAATCCAATAGCTTGTTTTATCGGCCTCGCGCATCGTTCCGCCGTTTTCGAACTGTTCATCCTGGGGGACGAAGCCGCGATCGTTGGTCACGGAATAACTGGGTAGTTCGAGATTCTCCGAGTTCCTGATTCCGGATGCGGTGACAAAATCAGCAAACTTACGCTGTTCCCAAGATGAAGCGAGGGGACGCACGCTCACATACGCCCCCTCGGATTGACAAACTCTCGATTTCGCCTATTCAAAATCGCCGCTCATTCGTCGATGTCGAAGCCGCCTTCCAGGATGAACTTCTTCAACAGCGCCGCCGCACGGGTGTTCACTTTGAACAGGGGAAGCGTCTTGCCCTCCTTCTGCTCAAAGAAGGCCTTGGCGCGCGCTTTGTCCACCGAGTCCTTCAAATCGTCGAAGCGCCCGAACTCGTTAATGTTCGATTCCGCCAGGTCGAGCGCAGCCATGGTGGCAAGAAGATCGCCATCTATGCCGAGCGCCTCAACGACTCGCTCGACCTGAGCGTTTTTCGCCCTGCGTGCATAGGTCGTGATGTAATCCCTCAGCGTCATGCCGTCTTCCAGGGCGGCGTCCCCTCGTTCGACGTCGTGAAGGAACAGCTCGGCGAAGCGCTGGTCATCCTGGCTCAGGGACGCGAACGATCGGTGGAGCTCCTCGCGCGCGGCGGCGAGCCCCTCGTCGTCCTGCTCAAGGCATTTCAGCCACTTCTCGAAGTTCGCGTTCATGTAGTCGCTGTCTATGAGCCCCGTGTCGATCTCAGTTATATGACCATCAAGCTCGTAGGGCGCTTCAGGCGCGTCGCCAGGGCCGCCCCCTCCTGCGAACAGCTCCTTGTAGCGCTGCACGAGGATGAGGTAGGCCCGCTCGTCGATGACCGGCTGCACGAAGAAGGACTTGCCCCTCGGCTCGCCTTCTTCCGGCTCCTCCTCGAATTCATAGGTGTCCTGCTCCCATGTGAAGCCCTGCACCTTCGCGGCCTCGAGGAACTCGTTGAGCTCGACGAACTCCTTGGCGAACTTACGCCTGGCTTCCTGCGATGCGGGGAGCTTGGAGAGGTCTCCTACGCCAGCTGCCTCGAAGACCATGAGTATCTCCTGAAGGCGCGCGTCCATCAGCGCGATATTGTCCGGGAGCTTCTGCACGAACATGTCGAGCGGGCGGTCGCCCGAGTACAGCTTCACCGCGGCCTCGATGTAGCCCTTCATAGTATGGGGACGGCGGTAATAGCGGATGGTGCCGAAGGGTTTGTCAGGGCCGAACAGGCGGTTGGTGCGGCTGAAGGCCTGGATGATGCTCTCGTAGTCGATGACCTTGTCGAGATAGAGCGTGTTGAGCCACTTGGAGTCGAAGCCCGTGAGCATCTGGTCCACCACGATGAGCAGGTCGATGCGGCTCTCGCGGTTGGCGTCGACGTTGACGTAGGGCTTCTTATGGGAAAGGCGCGCTGAGATGTCCTTCTTCATGGCGGGCCAGGTGGGAATGGTAAACTCCTGGCCATATGCTTTGTTGTAGTCCTCGATAAGTTCGACCAGAGCGTCCTCCTTCACAGTGGAGCCGGCATCGTTGTCGATGCTTGGGTCGAAGAGCGCCGTCACCTTCATCTGCGGTGCCTCCCTCTTGAAGGCGCGGTAGTAATCAATAGCCTCGGGGATGGAACTCGTCGCCAGAATTGCGTGGAACTTGTTGCCGTGGGAAAGCACAGGGAAGTGCCGCAGCACGTCCTCGACGACCTTGCCGTGGTGCGGCGTATCGGGCCAGTACTGAGCGCGGGTCAGGAAGTCCTCAATGCCCTTGATGTGGTTGCCAGCGCTGTCGACCATCGGTCCCATGGGGACCTTTGCCGAGTCCATATAGTAGTAGAAGACCTTGCTCTTTCGATCGTCGAAGATGGCTTCGGCTACTGTTGCGGCTTTCGCTTGCTCTAAGGCAACCGCTTCGCGCACGTCGTGGTCGTCGAAAGTCGTCACCATATATGGGTCGAAGCCCAAGACATTGCCGTCGCGGATGCCGTCTGCGATGCTGTAGCGGTGCAGGCACTCGCCGAACACCATGGCGGTGGTGGAGCCCTTCTTCTGGTTCTCGTCGAGGATCGGCGTACCTGTGAAGCCGAAGAACAGCGCGTTGGGGAACGCGCGGCGTATGTCCTGGAGCATATCGCCGAAAGTGGAGCGGTGGCACTCGTCGATGATGAACACGATTCGCTTTGAGGCTAGGTGGTCGAGCTCCGCCTGAGTGATTCTGCCCTCACCAGCTTTCACGTTGCTCATCTTTTGGATAGAGGTCACGATGAGGCGGTTCTTGGGGTCGTCGCTCGCGAGCTTCGACTTCAGCACCTGCGTGTTCTCGGTCCCCTGCACGTCGTCGGCGTCGTCTGCGAACGCGCGATACTCGGAGAGCGACTGCGTGCCCAGCTCGATGCGGTCCATGAGAAAGATCACCTTGTCGGCGTCTCGTGAGTCGGCTATGAGCTGGGCAGATTTGAAGCTCGTCATGGTCTTGCCGGAGCCGGTGGTATGCCATATGTAACCGCCGGGGCGCCCCGGGGTGCTGCTCTTGGGTCTCTCGTCCCATTTGCACCTGCGCACCTTGTCGGATATGGCGGCGGCTGCGTAGTACTGGTAGCTGCGCATGACTTTCAGGCAACCGTCCGAGCTGTCGGCCACGGTGTAGAAGCCAATGAGCTGGTGCGCCATTGGAATGGAAAGCAGCGTGGAGGTGAAGCGTTTCCATTCGTCGGTTCCGGGTTTGTCGCCCGCGCAGACGGGCTCGTTGTTGAAGTCCTCCCAGTGGAAGAAGAAGTTCGGGTTGAACGCGCCCGTGCCAGGGTTGGCGAAATAGCGCGCCTCGTCGGGGGTCATCCCCACGAAGATCTGCGTCAGGCGGAAGAGTCCCGTGAACACGCCCTCGTGGGCATACTTCTCGATTTGACCAGTGGCCTGGCTGACGGGGATGCCGCTGCGCTTGAGCTCGATATGGATGACCGGCATGCCATTGATGAGCAGGCACAGGTCTCCACGACGGTCGTTTAGGATCTTGTTCTTCGCAGGATAGACCGGCTGCTGAGCTATCTGGTAGCGACTCTGGCCGGCTGCGATCTCCTGACGATCATAAATCTTCAGGCTCACCTCCTTGCCCAGGTGAAGCGCGTCTTCGGGGTTGTCGCGCGTGATGGCGATGGTCTTTCCGTTGATGAACCCGTTGAGTGCGAGTGGGGTCTTGAGCGTTTCGATTTGTTCGATGACCTGCGCCATCTCGCCCTGGGTGAGCGGGCAGCCGTTCAGGCGGTCTATGCCGGCGTTGTTCTGGAACAGAATCTTCGCCCAGTTGTCTATGAGGACCTGCTCGGTGGGATAGCGAAGCACTCCCTCCGCGTCGTCCCAGCCGTGTTGCTTCAGCACAGTGATGACCGCTTCTTCGAAAGTGGCCTCTTTATCGAAAACCATGGGAGAAACCTATCTACGAAATTGCGAAAGTTGTGCGCTTAACTATTGACATTCATTATAAGACATGGGGCTGCGGACGAATTCTTGCACCTATACCGTCTCGCACCGGGCTACACGGCGCAGGATTGTCTAGGAAAAAGGTCGCAGTCCCATCTCGTCCGATGAACTATGTTTCGGCCAAGCTGTTGACCTGCTTGTCCTCTCGGCGCTGAACAGGCGCGCCTTATCGATATCTGCTTGCCGTATGTGCCCAGTCTCTTCTTCCGCGCGGGCGTACACGCTCTTGTTCAGCGCGTACGCCCTGGTGCTTCCTTGACCCCTGGCTTCACGGGGCCCACCTCGATAAGATTGCCGAGGGCCGAGCAGGCCACCGTGTCAGAGAGGGGGGACCTGTTCAAAAAGCTCGGGGCAGACGGTCTTCGCTTGCCTTTTAGGGAATTTAGGACAATGAGGGAGCGCGGCGACGGGGGCCTGTCAGTGCGTGCGGCATCCTCGGAGATCATTCTCATGAAGAGAGGGCCGGGCGTGGTTCGGGCAATGAACACTTGAACGGTGGTTGAACTGCTGCCTGTCAGGACATGTCTCAATTAATCAGAACATGTCCTGATTCTGTCCGGATTAAGGGGAGGGTCGATGTAGATGCAGCAATGTGGGCACGTGCGCACATGTCTGTTTCTGTCGTGATATCAAAATCCGTTGCTACACCAGTCGGGCGTAGTCCTGCCTTTGGTGAAACACGTGGGCAATGACGACCGCATCGCCCTCAAAGTAGTGCAGCATGATGTAGGAGTTGACGCGGCAGGCGTGGTATCCCAGCTTCGCGGCCTCTGGCAACTTGCATAGCCCGTAGTCGATAACGCCGCTTGCGAGCAGCTCGAGCTGATGTCGATACTCCTCGACGAAACGGCGGGCGGGCTGCATGCCAAATCCGCTGAGGTACTCGACGATGCCCTCGACCTCGATCTCCGCCGTCGGGAGGATCTTGACGTCATAGGCCATACTTTGCCTCGATAGATGCTAGGGATTCGAAGGCGTCTTTTGCGAGGCCGTCGTTTCGTTCCCGCTCCGCCAGGGCGATGCGCCCCATCAGGCGCGCACGGGCAAGCTCGGCCTCCATGCGATCGTAATCCTCGGAGCGCATCACGACGAATTTACTGTATCCGTTTTTAGTGACCGTGACCGGACCGGCAGAAGACTCCACCAGCTCGGCGAAGCGAGAGGTGTCGCGCATGTCTTTCACGGGAACACAGACTGGCATAAGGACCTCCTTGCATAATTATGAACATAATTATAGCAAGTAACCTGCACTTTGCAGGCCGCCTGTCATGGCTTTGCGTTTTCAGAATAACTCCGCCATAGGCAAAATGGCTGATTTGCAGGCTTCCTTTGGCCCTCCAACAAGATCAAGAAAACCAACGGCCGAGAGGGCTACGAGCGTATTTACGAATACAATGGCAATCGCATTCTTCTCACGGGAATAGGCTTAAACGGCTTCATGGTCAGCGCCTACCCGTTGAAGAACAGAAAGGCGCGGTAATGAAGACTCTCATGATCTCACTCGACTTCCTAGCCGGCCCCTTGTGGAAGGACGAATTCATCGACGGCGAAGACTCGAACTGGCATCTCCGTGATCGACAACGACGTGGCTCTGCAGGCTCTCAACGATCAGATTTGTGAGCTGTACTCGTCTTATTACGAGTTTGACTCGCACGACCAGGCCTGCTGGTTCAACGAGGAGCAGGAAAAGGCCGACAAGCCCCTCATGCTCGAGCTTCTGGGCAAGCTCAACGCCCGCATCGCGGAGCTGGACGACGGCTCCTTCGTCGTGGACGACCAGGAGACGCCGCGCATCGAGGCGCTGTAGCTAGCAAGCTGCTCGAACGTCGTCAAGGGTCGTGCTCGCCGCGGGTCGCTTCATGAAGGCGATGGGTTTGCCGCAATAGCCGCAGCTGGCAAAGCCGTCGGGCTTATCGGGGCGGGATCGCGAAGGGCGGTTCTGCCCCCGTTTTCGTATCTCTGATTTCTTTTCGATAACTGCTCTCGTCAATAGAAACGTCTACTCTGCCAAGCGCTTTCCTTTGCTAGATGATCTGCAGGACCGGATGCAAGGGCAGGGGGTCGGCACGCGGGTGTGAGGGGCTCTTTATCGGAGAACGGAAATTCGGCAGCTGTAATTGCCGAGTTATTGAGCGTGGCGTCTTGGGCATAGCTTGCAAATTGGAATTTGCTAGTTCCAGATTTCGATCGATGAACATGGCTCGTCGAAATCCAGTGCGCTTGGAGGTAGGCTGATCGCCGCAGCGAAAGATTGTCTTCACGAGGTGTTTCAATTGACCCGTCGGCATAGAAGGCTGGCTGGCAGTCCAAGGGCCGCAGATATGGAAGGATGGTTGGTTCACATGTCCGATAACCTCGCAATCGTCAAGGTGAGTGCAACGGTGGAAGACAAGGTCGACCCGGACATCGCGGTTTTCACTCTGCGTTTTGGTAAGAAGTGCGAGACCCAGCAGGAGTGCGCCGATGATTTTGCTGCGGAGCAAGATCGCGTGATTCGCGCGCTCGAGCCCTTCGGCATTGCCGATGCGCTGGGCTTCGATGGGTATTCCTCCTACGTGTGCACATCCGGTCGTCGCGCTGTCGTCACGGGTTACGAGTACTATTGCTCCGCGACGCTCAAGTTTAAGCGGGAGGGTCATGATATCGCCGCCATTTGGGCGGCGCTCGCCGGCCGGGTCTCAACGGCTCGGGTGAACCTGCACTTCGAGCTTAGCGACGAAGACGCCGAGGAACGGAGCCTGATAGGCGCCGCGGTCGCGAAGGCCCGGCTGAGTGCCGAGGCGCTCGCGGCTGCGGCTGGGATGGAGCTCGCCGGCGTAAAGGAGATTCGCTACAACCGTAGCGGGGATTCCTGTTTCTGGGACGTTGCTTGTGCCGACGGCTGCGCGGCCCCGAACGGCGCGGCAAGTTCCATGCCGGATCTCCATCCCGAGCCGATCGACGTTGAATGCAGCGTCGACGTGGACTGGTGGCTCAAGCCCTCGGCATGATCAATTGTGCAATAGCTGCTGCAAAATTCGCTCGGCGCGTTATCGCCCAGGATTGACCTGTGGCTCCTTTCGTTGTGGACGACCAGGAGACGCCGCGCGTCCGCTGTAGCCGGCGGGTATGTCGGAGTGGAACCAGCTGGAAGCGAGTGTCAGCGCCACGCCGGCACCCAATCGCGCTTGACCTGTGGTACCATACTTGTACGGAGCAATCCCGTACGTATGCTAGCTCAAGAGGAGGATGACATGGCAACGCTTGCTTTGGAAAAGCCCTGCAGGATGGACCTGAGGCTAACTGGCTCTCAACGAGCTAGTTATGAGGAGGCGGCGGCGCTCAAGGGCCAGACGCTCACGCAGTGGTCGACCTCCAAGCTCGATGAGGCGGCAGCGGCAGATATAGAGGCTGCGCGCCTGACCCGGCTCGCGGGGCCCGCATTTGAGGAGTTTTGCTCGATGCTCGACGCTCCGCTGCCGGAGTCGACTCGCGAGCTCCTTGCCCGTGAGGAGATCTGGGTATGACGGCTGGGTTTTCCCGGCCCGTCCAGCTTGCGGCGGGGGAGGGCATAGAGGGTTTCCATTGCGGCGTCGAAATCGTTGACGAATGGGCTGTGCGCCATGCCGCAACCGCCCGCGCTCGGGGCACGGCCGTGGTTTACGTGTCGCGCTGCGCCGGGCGCGTGGCGGGCTTCTATACGCTGAGCACGCATTCTGTTGTGCGGTCCGACATCGGCGGGGGATGGCTCGCCCGCAACGCCCCCTCCCAGGTCCCCGCCGTGCTTTTGGGGATGCTGGGCGTGGACGACGACTTCAAGGGGATGGGTCTTGGCGCCGCCCTTCTGCGCGATGCGATCATCAACGCCTCCAAGGTGGCGGCGATTGCCGGCGCGCGGGCGCTTGTGGCTGATCCCGCAGGCGATACGGCCGCGGCGTTCTATGCCCGTTTTGGTTTCAACCCCATAGGCGATTCGGGTCGGATGGCTATCAGACTGTAGGCTGCACGTCGAATTGCGCAGCAGCTGTTGTGCTTTGGACCGCGGCAGCCTCAAGTTGGTCATCACGCTCTGGGAGGATTGAGATGAGGAAAGCACGGTGCTTTTCGCGCGATCCGCGCGCTCGAGCCCTCGGCATGATCAAGATGCCTTGGGCGTAATTGTATGTGGCCGGAAATCACTCGGCCTTCTGCACGACGAGGGCTGCGTAATCCTGCGACTGATGGAAAACGTGGTCCACGTATACGATGCCGTTGGAGTACAGGTAAAGCGCGATATAGCCCTTCACCCGAAACGAGCGGTAGCCGCGCGAGCTTAGATACGGGTCGGGGCAAAGGGGTTTTGACTCCGGGGAGGAGCAGACGAGGCGCGCGATCCGTCTGAATTCGGAGACGAAGGAGTCGGCGGTTGCAGGCGTTTCCAGGTCTTCTTTGATGTAGTCGACGATGGAGACGAGTTCCAGTGCCGCATCGGCAGTGATGACGAGCCTAGCGGGCATGGTCGAGAAGCTCTTCCAAGAACGCCTCACCGTCTACATAGTCTCCCGCTGTCCTCTGGGCCTCCGCGGTGGCTAGGCGTTCGTAGAGTCTATGCCGGGCGGCCTCGAGCCGCATCCCGTCATACATCTCGGGCGTCATGACCACGAGCGCGTCGTATCCGTTTCTGGTCACCGTGACGGGCTCCTTGGCGCCGTTGACCACCTCGACGAACCGCGTAGTGTCTTTCATCGCCTTGATTGGAACGCAGGTTGGCATTGAGCACCTCCAGATAGGTCCCACAATTATGTCCCCATAATGATATGCTAAAACTTGAGAAGGGTAAAGGTCGATGGGCTCTGCTGCGCGACGCGATTATCAATACTTCCAAGGTCGCGGCGATTGCCGGCGCACGGGCGTCGCCCCCCTCCGCGAGCAGGCTCAGCACCAGCTCCACCTTGTCCCCGTCGTACATGCGGACCCCCGTTCCGGCCCGGTGCGCCGGTCCAACTTCTTGTCCGCAGTCCCCTTTTTTGTTGTCGTTGCGGCAAAGGTGGCAGATTTTGACAAATATAGATTACCTAGCTGCTTGATAGGACGGACTCTCCTTGTAAAAAAGTCAATAATAAGAGACAAACGTAATGTATCTCTAGTTCTAATAGACTTTTTATCATGTCATTCGCTTCCAGTCTCCATTTGCCGGCCGCAAACGTCTCCGTGTAGGGCCGCAAGTAAGCCATATTTGTATATATCTGCCATTTTTAACCACGCGAGCCCGATATGGCAGCGGGGCCGGCACCTTACAATGGGATATTGCTTAATCGGAACGGAGATTCTCCCAGGGAGACCAGCTATATGAAGTCAAGACATTCTGACTAGTTTATTCAGCTTCAGTTT
>CAUWGM010000009.1:0-83671 GCA_963558435.1 uncultured Collinsella sp. | reverse complement strand
CATCAAAGCATCCGGTATTCGGCTCTCAGATGCAACGACCTAAAGATAGGAGGCACACGTGGCAGACCAGCAGAGCTTGTTCGGTGATTTGGCGATGGGCGATGCGTCTCAGGCGCAGCGGGCGGCTTCCGGGGCCCCGGCCGCGACCGCGCAGCAAGGCGACCGCGCTCAGGCGGCCGAGCGTGCGGCGGAGCTTCGCCATCTGCTCGACTACCACGCGTATCGTTATTATGCGTTGGACGCACCGGAGATCACGGACGCGGCGTTCGACAAGCTGCTGGTCGAGCTTCAGCAGATCGAGGCGGCCTATCCCGACTTGGTGACGTCCTCCTCCTACACGCAGCGCGTGGGCGGCTTCGTGGACGTGGAACAGTTCACGCCCGTCACGCACATGGCGCGCATGTACTCCATGGATGATGCCATGAACCTGGAAGAGCTGGATGAGTGGCTCGACCGCACGGAGGCCGCGCTGGGCGCGGGCAATGTCGCGTATACCTGCGAGCTTAAGATCGACGGCCTGGGTGTGGCCATCACGTATCAAGACGGCGCCTTCGTACGCGCGGCGACGCGCGGCGACGGCACCACGGGCGAGGACGTCTCGCTGAACGTCCGTACCATCAAGGACGTGCCTATGCACCTGTCCGAGGCGGCGCTCGCCCATATGGGCACAGACCGCTCTACCCCCATCGAGGTGCGCGGCGAGGTCTACATGCCCAAAGGCAGCTTCATGCGTCTCAACGACGAGGCCGATGCCGAGGGGCGCGACCCCTTCGCCAATCCCCGCAACGCGGCAGCCGGCAGCCTGCGCCAAAAGGACCCCAAGGTCACGGCGAAGCGCGACCTCGCGACCTTCATCTACGCCATCGCGGATACCGCTCCGCTGCACGTGGATTCGCAGCACGAGTTTCTCGACTGGCTGCGCAGCGCCGGGTTCTCCGTCAACCCCAACGTGGCCCGCTGCACCACGCCCACGGCGGTGCACCAGTTCTGCGCCGATGCGCTGGCACATCGCAGCGATCTGGACTACGACATCGATGGCGTGGTGGTCAAGGTCGACAGCTTCACCCAGCAGGGCGACCTGGGCTTCACCGCTCGCGCACCGCGCTGGGCGATCGCGTTCAAGTTCCCGCCGGAGGAGAAGACCACCGTGCTGCGCGACATCCGCATCCAGGTGGGCCGCACCGGCGTGCTCACCCCGGTGGCGGAGTTCGACCCGGTGACCGTCGCCGGCTCCACCATCGCACGCGCCACGCTGCACAACATCGACGAGATCCGCCGCAAGGACGTGCGCGTGGGCGATACCATCATCGTGCATAAGGCGGGCGACGTGATCCCCGAGGTCGTGGGCCCCGTGCTGGACAAGCGCTGGCCGGATTCGGTCGAGTGGGATATGCCCGCCGTGTGCCCCGCCTGCGGCAGCCCCGTGGTGCACGAGGACGGCGAGGTGGCGTACCGCTGCGTGTCGCTCGATTGCCCCGCGCAGCTCAAGGAGCGCTTGATCCACTGGGTGAGCCGCGGCTGCATGGATGTCGACGGCGTGGGCGAGGAGCTCGTGGACAAGCTGGTCGAGGCCGGCTTAGTGCATGATGTCGTGGACTTCTACCAGCTCGACGTGGACACGCTGGCATCGCTCGACACCGGCCGCACCTACGCGACCTCAAACGCCAAGAAGGGCGTGGTCGCGGGCGATCCCATCCCCGTGGGCCCCACGATCGCGGCCAAGGCGATCGATCAGCTCAACCGCTCCAAGAGCCAGCCACTCGGACGTGTTCTGTTCGCCCTCGGGATTCGCCATGTGGGCAAGACGGTGGGCGAGGTGCTCGCGCAGCGCTTCCTCAGCATCGACGCGCTCGTGCAGGCGAGCGAGGAAGATATCGCGGGCTGCGAGGGCATCGGCCCCAAGATCGCGGCGAGCGTGAAGCAGTTCCTCTCGGTTCCCGAGAACCTCGAGGTGCTCCAGCGCCTGCGCGATGCCGGGTTCGCGCTCGAGGAGGACCTGGGCGCCGTTGCCGCGCGAGCCGCCGAGACCACGGGCGTCGATGCCGGGCTCGCCGAGTCCCAGCCGCTCGCGGGGCTCACGTTCGTCCTGACGGGCACGCTCGTCAACCGCACGCGCGACGAGGCCGGCGCCGCGCTCAAAGCGCTGGGTGCGAAGGTGACCGGTTCGGTCTCCAAGAAGACGAGCTACCTGGTGGCCGGCCCCAAGGCGGGGTCGAAGCTCACCAAGGCCGAGAGCCTGGGCGTGCCCGTTTTGAACGAGGAGCAGATGGAGGAGATTCTGGCGACCGGAGCCGTGCCGCGGGCATAAGGGCCGTCCCCCGCGTGAGCGCGGCTTTTTCGGTATACTCGCTTGAGCTTTGGCGAATTCATAGGAGGTATCCATGTCCGTCGAGCCCAAGCCGATGCACGACCTGCCCGCCCATCACCTGGTACCCGATGCGCTCACGCCGGAGCAGATCGAGTCCAAGGCCGAGACCGTGGCGATCAGCAAGGCGAACATGCCGTTTGTTAAGCTGTTCGTCCTCGCCATGTTCGCCGGCGCCTTCGTCGCGCTCGGCGCGGCGTTCTTCACCGTGGTCATGGGCGATACCGAGATGGGCTTCGCCGCCCAGCGCGCTCTGGGCGGCCTGTGCTTCTGTCTGGGTCTCGAGCTGGTGCTGCTGTGCGGCGCCGAGCTCTTCACGGGCAACGCGCTCATGGTGCTGGGCAAGGTATCGGGGAAGATCTCGTGGGGCGGTTTGGCGCGCAATTGGAGCATCGTGTGGCTGGGTAACTTCGTGGGAGCCCTGACTGTCGTGGCGCTGATCTTCCTGTCCGACCTGCAGAGCATGGGCGGCGGTTCCGTGGGCGACGCGATGGTGGCGCTCGCCGCGGGCAAGGTCACGCCGGCGTGGCATACGCTGTTCTTCAAGGGCGTCCTGTGCAACCTGCTGGTCTGTCTGGCGGTGTGGATCGGTTTCGGCGCGCGTACCACGGCGGATAAGGTGCTCGGCATCATCTTGCCGGTCGCCGCGTTCGTGGTGATGGGCTTCGAGCACTGCGTCGCCAATATGTTCTTCCTGCCCATGGGCCTTGCCGCGAAGGCCGCGGGCTTCGGTGCGGCGGTCGCCGGCGCCGACGCGCTCACCGCGGGCTCGCTGCTGTACAACCTCTCCGCCGCCACGCTCGGCAACATCGCCGGCGGCATCCTGATCGTGGGCGTGGGCTACTGGATCGCCTACGGCCGCGAGGCGCACAAGCACGAGGTCGAGGCGGAACAGCTCGCCGAGTAGCACCGCGCCCCCGTCTCAAAAAGGGGACAGGCACTAAATTGAGACCTGGAGGCGCGCCGGTTGAGGTCCGCTGGTTGAGGCGCGCTGGTTGAGGACCGCCGGTTGAGGCGCGCCCGAGGGTCAACGCGAAGGCTGTCCTCGGTGGCGAGAGGACGCGTCCCTTTTCGATTCGCGTGCCCAAGTTGCGGGAGCAGAGTGTTCTGAATGGCAGCCGTTCCTCACCCGGGCGCTTGATGCTCAGAAAAGTGCCTGTCCCTAATCTGAGCGCCATGCTCAGAAAAGTGCCTGTCCCTAATCTGAGCGCTACCTTGCCGGATGCGATACCGAGGTAATTGACGATCTCGTGGCCGTCGAGGCTGTTGGTGGTGGTGATGGTGAGCATGGTCCTTCCTTTCGGTCGCGTGGCGGCTTACCTGCGGTTATGCCCCTGCGGTTCCATGTTGGTAACCGGACGATGAAGCGGGGCGTGGCGGCGCTGGGATTTGCCGCCATGCTGGAAGGGGCGTCTTGGCTCACGGGCTGTGCCGCCACCGTGCCAGAAGGAAGCGGGGCGTCCGAGGAGCGCGCGGGAGTTTGCGCGCGCGGTCGCGCTCGACGGCGCGGTGCTCGTGCATGGGGACAACGTCACGGGCGGGGAGGTCCCCTGCCTGCTCACCGCGGCGGAACCCTGGGTCGACGTCGCTTTCGACTACGAGGACGCCGACGCCAAGACCGTCACCCTCGCCGCGCAGTTCCACAACAGCGACGACGAGCTCGCCGAGGACGACGTCGCGCCAATGGAGGGCGTCCTGGGCCGGCAGTCCGACCCCGCCCCCGCGTCCGAGGCCATGTCCGCGCTCGGCGATTCGGAGACCCGCGATTTCAATGTGAAGGACATCATCATCTCGAACGGCAAATCAGGTCTCTCCGCGCTGGTGCAGATGGGCTGGCGGCAGGTGTGCAAGCTCTATCTCGATTCGACGTTGAGCACGAGCTTGTACGACGTGGCCAGTAACGAGCTGCTCGCCGAGGTCGTCAAGATGCAGCAGCAGGATGCCGGCGTGTCCGCTCGGATAGCGGCCCTGACCGACGCTGTGGATACCGACGCCGCCGCGCGCTCCGTCGACGCCGTTCGCTCCCCGATCGAGAAGATCGCCTCCGCCGAGCGCCACGTTCGCGGCAAGATCGACGAGATCCAGAACACCGCCGACCCGAAGGAGCGCAGGCGCCTGCTCATCGAGCTCAATGACGAGTACAGCGTTCTCAAGAGCATCGATGTGATCTTCGGGGAGCTCCCCGCGCTCTACGACCTCCTCGTAAACCCCGGCTACGCAGGCGCGTGGGGATCCAACCTGATCGAGCTGTGCGACAACCTGCTTGCAAAGTCGTACGACTGGGGCGTCCAGACCTATCCGTCCCGCGTGAGCTTCCGCGAGAACCTCGCGCTCGTATGGGCCCAGGCCGTGCAGATCGTCGTGCTCGCCTGCGGCGTGACGAATACAGGCGAGGATACCGACGAACTGGACGGGATCGACGAGATGACGCGCGGGCTCGACGAGCTCATCAACGTGCGGTGCAAGGTCGATGTCAGGTCCTTCTACTACTACGACGGCATCGAGCGGGATATCGCCGGCGACCCGAAGAAGCCCGAGGCGTATTGGATCTGGGACTTCTTCCACGGCTCTCCGTACGACACGAAGCGGGACTGGATGTTCAACGAGGAGGACCTCGCTCTGGTCCAGTGGTATCGCGAGCAACTGAAGGCTTACGACCAGGCGATGTCCACCTACGACCAGGAGTTCGCCGCCCGCGCGGCCACCGCGATCCTGTACTGCAACACCACCGGCAGGTGGTACCGTCCGCTCTCGGCGACCGACGCGGGCAAGGGCTGGTCGAGTGCCCACCAGTAGAATCTCTCCGATCAGCCGGGCGAGGAGCGGTGCGTGGCGGAGTCCCCATTCCACTCCTTCACGAAGTCCGGCACCGTCTATTGCGGCGACTTCGATTGGACGACCCTCTACATGGGCACCGAGGAGGCGAAGCAGCTGGTTGCCCATTACAGTTTGAGTCGTCCGCGAGGGCCCGGGGGTGTTGCCACCGGGGCGGGTGCGGCGGCGGGGAAACGACTGATAGAGATGTGCCGGGCGCGTGACGCCACGGCCGGGTAATGTGGGTGTCGCTTCCGCCGCCTCCGGCCGGCTCAAGGGAGAGGATACACCATGGGCGCAGCGAAGAAGCACGGGCCGGCGGCCTACCTGGGGATCGACGTCGGCAAGAGCAGGCACAGCGCCTGTGCGCTCGACGCCGAGGTCATCGCCCGCACCGCCATGGGCATGCCGCAGGCGCTCAGGCCGATCGCCGCGGAGGACGCCGCCGCCAGGTCGCTGAGGGCGCTGTCGTCGCAGCGCACGAGTTCACCGACGTTTACGGTGGTGTCACCATCTCGGCGAAGGCCGCCTGCACGATCTAGTAGCGGCCTCAAAAAGGGGACAGGCACTTTTCTGAGGCGGGTTGGGACCGGCGCCGGGGCGGGCCTGCAGCCCCTCCCCGGCGCCGCGCCGCCCGAACCTCAGAAAAGTGCCTGTCCCCTTTTTGAGGGTCCGCGCTGGTTGTTACTCGTCTTCTCCCTCGTAACCGTCCTCGTCGCCGAGGCAGTCCTCCTCGATGCGGCGCTTGAGCGCGTCGATGCCCGCACCCGTCTGCGAGCTGGTCACGATGATGTCCTCGGGATCGAGCTGCAGCTGCTTGCGGATGTTGGCGAGCTGCTTGGCCTGCTGGCCCTTGCCGAGCTTGTCCGCCTTGGTGAGGCAGACCACGAAGTTGAACCCGTTTTCACGCAGGTACTCGATCATATCGAAGTCGAGCTTGCTGGGATCGTGGCGGATGTCGACGAGCGAGACGACGAGGTTGAAGCTGCGCTCGCTCTCGAGATAGTCGCCGATGAGCTGGGCCCAGCGCTGGCGCTCGGCCTTGGAGCGCTGCGCGTAGCCGTAGCCCGGCAGGTCGACGAAGTGGATGCCGTCGGCCTCGAAGAAGTTGATGTTGGCGGTCTTGCCCGGGGTGCTCGACACCTTGACGAGGCCCTTGCGGTTGAACAGCTTGTTCATGATGGACGACTTGCCCACGTTGGAACGTCCCACGAAGCTCACCTCGGGGCAGGTCGACGGCGGGATCTGGTTCGTGGCGCCGTAGCTGGCGATGAACTTGGCGAGATTGTAGTTGATCTGGCTCATGAGGCCTCCAATGTACGAAAAATGGCGTTCACGCTGTTTGGAGCGCGATGCAATCGGAGTCTTAGGTGCGATTGAGTATTAAAAATATCGGTAATGCACGATTATTTCGGGAAGGCATGAGTATAAGCAGATTTTCTCTAAGAAAAGCCCAGGTACAGGCCGTGCGTTTTCATTGATATTTGGGCCCGTAGGAAACAATCGTACATTTCCGTGTTCGTATTCGCGAGCGCGCGCACGAGGGTCGCGCGCAGCGGCCGCTACGAGTCGGAAACGCCCAGCTTCGCGGCGAGGCGGCGGATGATCGAGAGCGTGAGGGCGCTGGCCGAGCGGGCGTACCCGTCCAGGTCGAACTCCCGGTCGCAGAACGCGTCGTAGGCCTCGTCGCAGTTGTCGGAGATGGCGCGCAGCACCAGGCAGTCGATGCCGTTCTTGGCGGCGACGTGCGCGATGGCGGCTCCCTCCATCTCGGCGCAGTCGGCCTGGGTGGCCGCGATGACGCGCTCGCGCGCCTCGGACCCGGTGATGAAGCGGTTGCCCGAGGCGATGGTGCCGCGCAGGTAGCGGTGCACCTCGGCGGACGTATCGTTGCGCCGGAAGAGGGTGGCGTCTGCCTCGGCGCGGGCCTCGCCGCCTGCGGCGACCTGCTCGTCCGAGAGGTCCGCGCTCACGTAGCCGTGCGCGCGCAGCGTCTCCTCGGCGAGGTTGACGAGGAAGTCGCTGCTGGCGAACTCCTCGAGCCCGGGGGCGGATTCGGCGATGAGCGCGGTGTCCGTGTCGGTGTAGCGCAGGCGCTCGCCGATCACCACGTCGTCGATGTGAAGCGCGGGGTTGAGGCCGCCGGCGATGCCGCTGAAGATGATGGCGTTGGCGCCGTATTTGGAGATGAGGTGCTGCGCCGCCGCGGCGGCGTTGACGGTGCCCATGCCCGCCGTGGTGCACACGATGTCGAAGCCATGGTAGGCGCCGCCGACGATCTTGAGGCCGGCCTCCTCGCATACGGTGCCGCGTTCGATGGACGAATAGATCTGGCGCACTTCCTTTTCAAGCGCGCCGATGATGGCGATGGTGGGTGCCATGGTGCTCCTCGCAGGTGGTAGCTGTTTTTATCCAGCCTATGGTACCAGCCGCACGTGGAAAAAATGCGTGCTGGCCATGATGCGATTTCTCGCGAAACGCGATCGGGTGGGCGGCGCCCGCCGGAAAGGAGAGGCATATGGAAACGGGAGATGCGATGACGGGTGCGGGGGAGACGGAGGAGCCCGTGACGATCCGAGACCAGATCGGCTTGCTCGGCGAGCCCCAGGTCTTGGCGGGCATGGCCATCTTCGTATTCGGCGTGGGCGGCGTGTACGTGTTCTATGCGTTCACCACGCCGTTTCTCGAGCAGGTCGCGGGGCTCAGCGCGCTGCAGGCGTCCGGCGCGCTCATGGCGTACGGCGCCATGAGCATCATCTCGAACATGCTGTCGGGCATCGTGAACGCCCGCGTTGGCATGAAGGGTCTGGTCCCCGTCTTCCTTGTGCAGGCGGGGCTGTTGTTCGCGCTGTGCCTGCTGGCGGGCGCCATGCCCGCGACGCTGGTGACGATGCGTATCGATCGTCGTCGAAAGTAGGGCCGCGGCCCGCGCGCTTACAGGTACTCGATTTGGGCGCCCTGCGTATCGCAGGTGAGGATGTGCGTCTCGCAGTCGGGGAAGGTCTCGTGCAGGCGCACCTGCAGGAACTTCGCGACGATGGTGTCGTCGGTCACGGCCATGAGGGTCGATCCGGAGCCCGAAATCCACAGCGTGCCGGCGCCGCCGTCCAGGCAGGTCGCGCGAATCGCCTCGTAGTCGGGGATGAGCGCGCGACGGTAGGGCTCCTGCAGCCGGTCGTCGTTAGCGTCGGCGATGAGCGCGAGGTCACCCGTCTCCAGGCCGCGGGTCATGCCGGCGATGCGCCCCATCTGCCATACGGCGTCGGACAGGGGGACCTCCTGTGGAACGACCTTGCGCGCGTCGCTTGTGTGGACCTCGTAGGGCGGGATCACGGTGATGAAGCGCAGCCGTTCGCTCACCTCGTAGCGCAGGCAGCGGGGCAGCCCGCCTTCGGGCGTGAAGGAGCATACGGCGCCGCCCAGGATCGCGGGCGCCACGTTGTCGGGATGCCCCTCCACGGCGGTGGCGATGCGGACGAGCTCGGCGCGGTCGACCGTGTGGCGCGTGAGCGCCGCGGCCACCATGATGCCGGCGACCACGCAGGTGGAGCTGGAGCCCAGGCCGCGCGCGACGGGCACCTCGGTCTCGATGTGCAGGCGCACGGGGAAGGGCTCGACGCCCCACTCGCGCAGCGCGTCGACGAATGAGACGTAGACCAGGTTGCCCTCGTTTTGGAACTCCTCGGGGCAGCCGGTGATCTGCAGCGTCTCGGCGCGCTCGAAGGTGAAGTGCGAGTAGAGCGACACGGCCATGCCGAGCGTGTCGTAGCCGATGCCGAGGTTCGCGCTGGTGGCCGGCACGGTGATCTTGATCATGTTGCAACTCCTCTGGAGCACCGACCCGTTTCATCCGGCGCTCGAACAGTCCTGGGCTCGCGCGAAGGCGCCGCCGGCGCCTTCGGCTCGTGCGGAAACTCGCGGCGGATGAAACGGGCCGGAGCTCCCTGCGGGATGCTTCATGGGGCGCGACGGGACGTCGGCTCCCGGGTGGCTACAGCTTGGCGGCCGCGCCCTCGACGAAGGCGCCCATATCGTCGATGTCGACCACGTCGGTGTGCAGCACGGGTTTCTCCTGCAGCTCGGCGAGCTGCGCGGGCGCGCAGGTGCCGGTGGCCTTCTCGAGGACCTTCATGCAGGCGAAGTCGTCGGGCGGGCAGAACAGGCCCAGCGCGCCGGCGACCGCGCGCGGGAACTTGTAGGGGCTCGCCGTGGAGAGCACCACGCGGGCGCGGGCGCCCTCGGATGCGGGCACCTGGTCGAGCACGTGGTAGCCGCAGGCGGTGTGCGGGTCGATGAGGTAGCCATGGCGATCCCAGCAGTCCTTGATCGCCGCCGCGACCTGGTCCTCGTCCGCCCAGCCGCAGCCGAAGACCTCTTGGATCTTGGCGAGCAGCTCGGCGGGCACCGTGTAGCGGCCCGCGGCGAGCTCGCTCATGAGGCGCGCGACGAGCTCGCAGTCGCCGTCGGCCAGGTAGTAGAGCATGCGCTCGAGGTTGGACGAGATGAGGATGTCCATGGACGGCGACGTGGTGGTGTAGAAGGGGCGCTCGCGGTCGTAGGTGCCGGTGGTGAGGAAGTCGAACAGCACGTTGTTCCTGTCGCTCGCCACGATGAGCTTGGCGATCGGAAGGCCGAGGCGCTTGGCGTAGTAGCCGGCGAGGATGTCGCCGAAGTTGCCGGTGGGGACGCAGAACTCCACGGCGTCGCCGGCCTCGACGGCGCCCTCGCGCAGCAGCTGGGCGTAGGCGGCGAAGTAGTAGACGACCTGCGGCACCAGGCGGCCGACGTTGATGGAGTTCGCGCTGGAGAGCTGGACGCCGGACGCGGCCAGGCGCTCGGCGAGGTCGCGGTCGGCGAAGATGCGCTTGACGGCGCTCTGTGCGTCGTCGAAGTTGCCCCGCACCGCGCAGACGGATACGTTGGCGCCCGCCTGCGTGCTCATCTGGAGCTCCTGCACGCGGCTCACCTTGCCCTCGGGGTAGAAGACCGTGATGCCGCAGCCGGGGGCGTCGGCGAAGCCGGCGAGCGCTGCCTTGCCGGTGTCGCCGCTGGTGGCGGTGACGATCATGATGTTGTCCGCGGCGCCCTCGTCGGCCGCGCTCGTGCGCGCCATGAGGCGGGGGAGCATCTGGAGCGCGACGTCCTTGAAGGCGCTCGTGGGCCCGTGCCACAGCTCGAGCACGTAAGAGGGGACGGTGTCGGCGGCATCCGCGCCATCGGCCCCGGCGCCCTCGAGCTTCACCAGGGGCGTGACCTCGTCCGACGCGAAGGTGGTGCCGTACGCCTCCTCGACGCACGCGGCGATCTCCTCGTCGGTGTAATCGGACAGCAGCATGCCGAGCACCTCGCGTGCGAGCTCGAAATAGCTCTTGGAGGCGATGCCGGCGAGGTCGATCTGGCGGTCGCCGAGCTCGTCGGAAACGTACAGGCCGCCATCGGGGGCGATGCCGCGGCGGATGGCCTGCTTGGCGCTGAGGGCTTCGGTGCGGGAACGGGTGCTGTGGTACGTCGCCATAAACGTGCTCCTTCGGCGTGTGGCAGCGCCATGCAGGCGCTGGTGAAACGTTGCAGCACATGGTAGCAGAGCATACACGGCCGCGGGCGGGCGCCGGCTCGCTCCCATGCTGGTTCAGCTGCATTTCACATGACGTTCTTTGTTTGGAAACAAAAGTGCGATTATGCAATAAGGTGCCGATGTGGTTTAGTAGACTAAGCATTCACGGCACTCACCCATGATAAAGTGAAACCTCGTGCAACGATAGAAACTTCACGTCCCGACCGAAGCTTCTCGGCCGGGCCCCGAGCTCTCCCCAAAAGGAGCGCGCCTCGGATCCTATGAGGAAGGACAGTTCGCCCCATGATCAAGATCACCAAGTTCGGCGGCTCCTCGGTCGCCGATGCCGAGCATTTCAGGAAGATCAAGGGCATCATCGATGCCGACCCGGCGCGCCGCTTCGTGGTCGTGTCCGCGTGCGGCCGCAGGTCTTCGGGTGATACGAAGGTGACCGACCTGCTCTATCTCGTCGACGCGCACGTGAACTACCACGTCTCCTGCGACGATCTGCTCGTCGATATCGGCCAGCGCTACTTCGATATCGCCGACGAGCTGGGGCTCTCCTATCCCATCCGCGAGGAGTTCGCGGCATTTGCCGAGCGCGCCCGTTCGGGCGGCTACAGCACCGAGGAGCTCGTGAGCCGCGGCGAGTACTTCACCGCCCGCCTTATGGCCGAGTACCTGGGCCTGCCGTTCATCGACGCCGTCGACATGGTCGCCTTCCACCACGACGGCACGCTCTCGATGAAGCGCACCGCCGAGCTCGTGCGCGAGAACGCCCGCGAGGGAGGCTTCGTGATGCCCGGCTTCTACGGCGCCACGAAAGAGGGCAAGGTCAAGCTGCTCGACCGCGGCGGCGGCGACATCTCCGGCTCCATCCTGGCCCAGTGCCTCGAGGCCGACCTCTATGAGAACTGGACGGACGTCTCGGGCTTTTTGTCCGCGGACCCGCGCATCGTGGCTGGCGCCCGGCCCATCCCGCGCATCACCTACGAGGAGCTGCGCGAGCTGTCCTACATGGGCGCGAGCGTCCTGCACGAGGAGGCCGTCTTCCCGGTGCGCGACGCAGGCATCCCGCTGGTCATCAAGAACACCAACGCCCCCGAGGACCCGGGCACCATCATTTCGGAGACCGCGAAGGAGGGCGATTCCGAGCCCATCATCACGGGTATCGCCGGCAAGCGCGGCTTCCTCGCTATCAACGTCTCGCGCGACCGCACCAAGAGCCGCATCGGCTTCATGCGCCGCGCGCTGTCCGTCTTCGAGCGCTACGGCATCTCCGTCGAGCACATGCCCACCGGCGTCGACCAGTTCGCCGCCGTCGTCCAGGCTTCCGACGTGAAGGACTCGCTCTACTCGCTGATCGCCGATATCCAGGAGGAGGTCGAGCCGCTCGAGATCGAGGTGGTGGAGGACCTCGCCCTCATCGCCACGGTCGGACGCAACCTGCGCGGGCGTCCCGGCGTTTCCGGTCACCTGTTCGGCATGCTCGGCCAGGCGGGCGTGAGCGTTCGCATGATCACGCAGGGCTGCGACGAGATCAACATCATCATCGGAGTCGAGGAGAAGGATTTCGAGCTTGCAATCGATACCATCTACCAGGCATTCTCTGACGAAAATGGCATCGTGAAGACCTCGGATCTGGAGCCGATGCCCCAGCCGTTCTAAACGCGACCCCGGCGCCTCGCCCGCGGGCGGGCATGGGATCGCGCTTCGATCGATCTTGCAGCCCCGGCGCACGCGGCCCCGGCAGCCGGGGCGGTTCCATACGTCGTTCTATTGGTTTGCGCATGTGCCAGCCGCTGCATACAGCCTGCGGAGGAGTTCGCGCGATTGTTCCGTAAAGGGGGAGCAACCATGAAACAGTACACAGTGGCCATCGTAGGTGCGACGGGTGCCGTCGGCACGCAGATGCTCACATGCTTGGAGGAGCAGCGCTTCCCCGTGGGCGGGCTCAAGCTGCTCGCGAGCCCGCGCTCGGCGGGCAAGGTCGTCGCGACGCCGTGGGGAGACGTCACAGTCGAGGCCGCCGCGCCCGAGGCCTTCGATGGCGTGGATATCGTGCTCGGCGCCGCCGAGGACGATATCGCCAAGGCGCTCTATCCCGAGGCGGTGAAGCGCGGCGCCGTCGTGGTGGACAACTCCCATGCGTTCCGCCTGGATGAGGGCGTGCCGCTCGTCATCCCCGAGATCAACGCCGCCGACGCCCTCGACCATAAGGGCGTCATCGCCAATCCCAACTGCGCGACCATCATCGGTCTCGTGCCCACCTGGCCGCTGCATAAGCTCGCCGGCGTCAAGCGCATGATCGTCTCGACCTACCAGGCCGCGTCCGGCGCGGGCGTTCCCGGCATGCGCGAGCTCGAGGAGCAGATCGGTTGCATGGGGCGCGGCGAGGACATCCCCGAGCCCTCCGCGTTCGCGGCGCAGCTGGCGAGCAACCTCATCCCGCAAATCGGCGGCGAGAAGTTCGCGGGCTTCACCTCCGAGGAGATGAAGATGCAAAACGAGGGCCGCAAGATCATGCATCTGCCCGAGCTCCGCGTGAACTGCACCTGCGTCCGCGTGCCCGTGCTGCGCTCCCACTCCGAGAGCATCACGCTCGAGTTCGAGCGCGATATCACCCTCGAGCAGGCGCGCGAGGCGCTGGCGTCCGCCCCGGGCGTCAAGCTCGTTGACGACCTGGCTGCCGAGTCCGCGCACGACCGCTGGCCCATGCCCCTGGATACCACCGACCAGGACCTCGTCTACGTGGGCCGCGTGCGTCGCGATATCTCCAACCCCGAGGAGCTGCGCGGCATCACCTTCTGGTGCTGCGGCGACCAGATCCGCAAGGGCGCGGCGACCAACGCCGTCCAGATTGCCAAGCTGCTCTGCGAGTAGCGTTTTCGCAAACGAAGGCTCGCTTGTCGTATATTGAACTGCGCCCCAAAACTTGGACGCGTTAAATCATAACCGATACGCGGCCTCCCGAAGGGCCCGCTCCCGGAACTCCACCGGGGTCAGGCCCTTCAGCTTGATCTGGCGCCTCACGTTGTTCCAGTGGTGGATGTAGGCCTCGAGGTCGCGCTTGAGCTCCCCGAACGCATCCCAATCGCGCCCTCGGAAGAACTCGTCCTTGATGCGGCCGAAGACCTGCTCCGTCGCGCCGTTGTCGATGTAGTTCCCCTTGCGCGACATGCTCTGGAGCTCGAGGGGGGGCGAGCGCGTTTCCTCGGCGGGCTCGACGGTTTCACGGGTGCGACAGAGCGTGGAGCGCCGACTGCATAGCAAGGTTCGGCGCATGGTCATAACCAGGGCAAATCAATGTTGACATTTGAAATCCCCCACGATGATATCGGAGGCAAGATAATGAAACTCTGGACAGCCGAGCAGTCTGCCCGCGCATTGATGGCTTTGTTGCTGGCATATGGGGCATTGATGAGCGGGACTGGCATCATTGTTGGTGCGGCCGTTTCGCATGGGAACGAGATCGGGCCCCGAGAATTTACATTTGTTCTGCATGGTGTGCCCTTCCTCATTCAAGCGCTTGCCATGGCAACTTACTTAAAGTTGCGAGGGAGGAGGGGGCGTTTTGGACTCATGATCGGCTGCCTCGTCTCCCTTGCATTCGCCGGCGCATCTATTGCAGCTTCGGACGGAGCGCTTGGCCCTTTGGCTCCATTGCTGTTTATTGCCCCTTTGATTTCTGCTATTTCAGTCTATATGCTTGCGGCGCGTCGCTTGGAATGCGGCAATAGCACTCCGCTCATGCCCGGCTCGGACAAAATGGCAAAAATGTCCTGGAAGCAGATAGTGCTTATCTATCTTGGCGCTGCGGTTTTTCTTGCCTTGTTGATGCTCGTGTTCGGCGGGGCCCCATGTGCGCTCAGATAATTCTGATATCTAACAGTCACCCAGATAGGTGATAGGGGAACGCCCTTCACCTGCGGAACCTCGCTTCGGCCATGAGCAGATGGCGGATCACCCTTGCGATCTTGGGCCACCTCTCGTCGTCGCGCTTGACCCTGAAGAAGTAGACGTAGAGGTCCAGGTAGGACTGCATGTTCGCGGGATCCATGCCGGTGAAGCGCCAGAGGTATCGCTTGAGCCACGAGCAGAAGTTGTTCACCAGCTCCATCGCCTCGAGGTACGCCGGGTCGCGGACGTCCGCCTTGTACGACTCGTCCTCGAGCGAGTTCTCCCTGACCAGGACCCCGTGGGCGCGCTCTCGGTCGTGCACGAGGGTGGCGCCCTCGGCGACGTGGCCGCCGAGGGCGGCCCTTATGCGGGCCGTCGACGGCTTCCCGTGCCCGCAGACCACCGCGACGGGCTCCTTGCGGGCGTCGATGCCCACGGCGATGCACAGCTTGTCCTTGGAAAGCCCGCGCTTCCTGGGCCGGCCGCCCTTCGACAGCCCGACGTCGTCGACGTATATCTCGTCGACCCAGACGCGGCCCCGCAGCACGATGCGGTCCTGGTAGCCCTCCACCGCGGCGAACAGGCGGTGGCGCCACTCCCAGGCTGTCTGGTGGCTGATGCGGCATGCCTCGGCGCACGCGTCGAGCGGCGCCGCGAACAGCGCCAGCCTGATGAAGGACACCCAGGTGGCGAGTGGTTTCTTGCAGTTCTCGAGGACGGTTCCGGTCAGCGACGTGAACCTCGTCCCGCACGCGCGGCACCTCCACCGCTGGAGCCCGGACGCCGAGGCGCCGTCGCGGCGGGCGCCTCCTTCCCCGCATTCGGGGCAGGCCGGGTCCGGCCTGTACAGCTCGGCGGCCTCGGCGAGCGTGCCGAAGCCGAGCTCCTCGCGGAGCCTGCGCTCCTCGACGGCGTCGGACAGCGCCTCGAACTCGGCGGGGGTCAGGGACCCCACGAGCCCGGAGTAGGGGTTCGCGTGCTTCATGGCGGGATCGTCCCATCCGCCCGAACGCCCACCCGGAGGGATTGTCGCCAAACAAAGATCCGGGTGGGCGCTCGGGCACATTCTCTGTTTGGCACGCATGAGGATAGCGCGGCCCGCGGGGCCGCGCTATCTATCACCTATCTGGGTGACTGTTAGAATTTGATTTACATCCAAGTCAAGCATTATGCCGCCGAACACGCCGTCGGCCGCCCGGGGATACAGGCGTTCGCGGGCGCCATCGCGGGTCGCAATGGCAAGGGTTTGTTCGTCACCACTTCTAAATTCAGCAAGCCCGCGCGTGATTATGCGGCGCAGCAGCACATCGTTTTGATCGATGGTGAGAAGCTCGCGAGTCTGATGATAGAGCATGGTTTCGGCGTATCGACTCGCAAGGTCTACAAGATTCAGGCGCTCGATACGGATTTATTCAACGGCTATTTGGAAGAATAGGGGCAATGTGCCAGGTGGGTGCGTTTCGGCCTGCGTGCGCGGGGCGCATTGGGGCCATCGCCCGTGTTGAAGCTGCGCCCGCGCTTAGGGTCTGGCATCTTATGGATAAGGTTTTTCGTATTCGATTTTGATTTTGCCGAGTAGACAAAGGGCATGCTTTGATAAAAGCCCAGTTCATCAAAATGCGACAATCCTTATATACAAAGCGTTTTTGAGAACTTGTACGAAAATCGCGTCCCATAGACCCCAACCGCCCCTGGTTTCGGGAGAAAGCGCCGATGCCGATATCGCGTAGCACCTGGTACATAGACCCCAACTGTCCCTGGTTCCCGGGGGAAGTGGTCGCAGCTTGGGTGATATAGGTCGAGCGGTCGGAGCCGCCGCGCTTGCCGTCCTTCGACGCCATATCGTCCACGGGCCTCGTGCGGATCGCCCCTTGTACGGGGTATACAATACGAAACACTGCGCCGGATGCGGCGCGCTGCGTCGGAGGTACCTGCATGGCATATATAGAGTTCGAAGCTGTCTGCAAGATCTACGGGTCGGGCGAGAGCGAGGTACATGCGCTGGACGGGGCGAGCTTCGCGGTCGAGCGCGGCGAGCTCGCGGTGGTGCTGGGGGCCTCGGGCGCGGGCAAGACCACGGCGCTCAACATCCTGGGCGGTATGGATACCGTGACGAGCGGCCGCGTGGTCGTCGACGGGCGCGATGTGAGCGCTGCGAGCGAGGACGAGCTCGTCGAGTACCGCCGTGCCGACGTGGGCTTCGTCTTTCAGTTCTACAACCTGGTCCCCAACCTCACGGCGCTCGAGAACGTCGAGCTGGCAGCCCAGATCTGCCCGGATTCGCTGGATGCTGCCGAATGCCTGCGCAAGGTGGGACTGGGCGAGCGCATGGCCAACTTCCCCGCGCAGCTCTCCGGCGGCGAGCAGCAGCGCGTGTCCATCGCGCGTGCCATCGCCAAGAACCCCAAGCTGCTGCTATGTGACGAGCCCACGGGCGCGCTCGACTACCAGACGGGCAAGCAGGTGCTCCAGCTGCTGCAGGACGCGTGCCGTCGCGACGGCATCACGGTGATCATCATCACGCACAACTCGGCGCTCGCGCCCATGGCCGACCGTCTCATCCGCTTTAAGAGCGGCCGCGTGACCGACATGCGGGTGAATGAGCGTCCCGTGCCCATTGCGGATATCGAGTGGTAGAGGACGGGTCGCATGGGATCACGCGGGAACGGGACGAATAACGGCGGCATGCGCGGGCGCGATGAGCGCGCGCGGGGGGCGCGGACGATGCGGAAGCGCGAGCGGGGCGAAGCGCGGCCCAGCGCCTTCTCGACGGACGTCAAGCGCACCATCACCGGCAACCTCAAGAAGTTCGTATCGCTCGCCATCATCACGGCGCTCGGGGCGACGCTGCTTGTGGGCCTCAAGGCAGCCTGCGATGATTTACGCTTCACGGCTGATAACTACTACGATGAGCAGCGCCTCTTCGATGTCTCCATCCAGTCTACGCTCGGTTTGGACGAGGGCGATATCGAGGCCCTGGGCGAGCTCGACGGCGTCGACGTCGCCGAGGGCGGGTATTCCGAGACGGCCTACACGCAGGTGGACGGCTCGAGTCAGAAGGTCGACGTCAAAGCGCTCTCGCGCGAGGGACTGAACGAGCCCCGGGTGCTCGAGGGGCGCTTGCCGCGCGACGTGGACGAGGTCGCCGTCACGCAGAAGTATCTCGATGCGAGCGGCAAAAAGATCGGCGACACGGTTGCCTTCGAGGGCCTGCACGAAGATGAGGGGAAAGCGACTGAGAGCGGGGAGGCGGAGAACGAAGGCTCCGCCGGTCTCGATGCCGCCGTATCCGGTGAAGCGCAGCCCATCTTCGAGCGCCGCGCGTATACCATCACCGGCGCGGTGCTCGATCCCACGGACGTGAATGCCGGCAGCAAGACCATGAGCTTTCGCAGCACGGGCGGGCCGCAGTACGCGTTCTTCCTCACGCCCGGCGCCGTGCAGAACCGCGACACCTTCACCGTGGCGTATCTCACGGTCGAGGGCGCCTCTGCCCTCATGACCTATTCGGATGAGTATAAGGCGCTCGTGGACGACGTGAAGCAGCGCGCCGAGGACATTCGCGAGCAGCGCGAGGACGCGCGCACGAAGGGCATCAAAGACGACGCGAACGAGGCGATCGATAAGGAGCAGGCCGAGGCAAACGAGCAACTGGGCGACGCGCAGGATCAGATTGACAGTGCCTGGGCCCAACTTGAGGATGGTAAGGCCCGGCTCGCCCAGCAGGGCGCCTCGGCCGAGGAGCAGCTTGACGCCGCGCAGCAGCAGCTTGACGCCATGCGCGCTCAGGTAGATTCGGCGATTTCAAGTGCCGACATGATTTCCTCGGTCATGGGCGACGCGTGGCCCGCGTCCGCTTGGCAGCGTCTGCAGAACGGCGATGCCTCTGCACGAGGAGAATTCACGGGCGCGATTGACGCGTACATTGCGAGCGCGACCGCTTCCATCGAGGATGGCGCTGCGTTGTGCGACGAGTTGAACGACGCCCTTGCGGATTTGCCTGCGGGCGATCCGGCCAAAAAGGAGCAGGCTTTGGCAACGCTGGACGCTCTTGTGAAGGCGGGCCATATTACCGCCGAACAGGCTCAGGGCGTGAGGAGCCTGATCGAGGCGTATCCGGAGAATCAGTCCGACATCGCTCAGATTCAAGCCGAGGTCGATGACTTGAAGGCCTCGATTACCGCGGTGGGAAAGCAGCTTCCCGGCATGTCGAAGATGGCTGGCGATTTGGTCGATGCCGTCCTGAGCAAACAGCGACTCGCCACTGCCCAGGCAAAGCTCGATGCGCAACGTTCCGAGACCGAGTGCGGGCTTGCCAGCGGTCGGGTCCAGCTGGATGAGGGCGCGGCGGAGGCCGCTCGTGGCCAAGCCGAGCTCGACGAGCAGAGGGCGGACGCCGAGGCCAAGTTCGCCGAGGCCCGCGCCGAGGTGGACGGCATCGAGCGCGCCACCTGGTACATCCAGGACCGCAGCTCGCTTGCCAGCTACGCGAGCGTGGAATCCGACGCGAGCTCCATCGAGTCTATCGCCACGGTGTTTCCGCTCATCTTCTTCACCGTCGCCGTGCTCATCAGCCTCACCACGGTCACGCGCATGGTCGAGGAGGACCGCGGTCTCATCGGCGTGTACAAGGCGCTCGGGTACAGCCGCGGGCGCATCCTGTCCAAGTACCTCGTCTACTCCTTCGCGGCGTGCCTGGTGGGCGGCATCGCGGGCGACGCCATCGGTTTCGTCATCCTGCCCGAGATCATCTTCACCATCTTCAAAACCATGTACGCGCTGCCGCCGTTCGAGCTGCATTTCAACGCCTTCACGGCCATGCTCGGCATCGTCCTGTTCTCGGTGGGCATCGTCGGCGCGACCTTCCTGGCGTGCCGCCATGTGCTCAAGGAGACGCCGGCTTCGCTTATGCGCCCCAAGGCGCCCAAGGCGGGCAAGCGCATCCTGCTCGAGCGCATCGCGCCCCTGTGGCGCCGCCTGTCCTTCCTCAACAAGGTGAGCGCGCGCAACCTCTTCCGCTACAAGAAGCGCTTCCTCATGACGGTGTTCGGCATCGCGGGCTGCACCGCCCTCATGATCTGCGGCCTGGGCATCCGCGATACGGTGATCTCGCTCAAGCCGCGCCAGTACGGCGACGGCGGCGTGGTCCGCTACGATCTGCTCGCCGTGACGACCGATGACGACTTCGCGCGGGGCGAGGAGGAGCTGCGCGCCACGGGCGCCATCGATACCATGCTTGAGGCGCGCGTCGACTCCGTGACGGTCGAGCTGGACGGCGTCAAGGAGAGCGTGCAGCTCGTGGTGGTGCCCGACGGCGCGGACCTCTCGGCCTACATGCGTACCGAGGACGGCTCGCATACCACGTTCTTCACGCCCGCCATCGGCGGCGAGAACCTCGAGTTGCCGCGCGGCGGCTCCGGTGCGCTCGTGACCAAGAACATCGAGCAGGTGCTGGGTTTAAGCGTGGGCGACGAGCTCACACTGCAGGACACCACGCTGCGCACGGGCTCGGTGCGCGCCGAGGGCATCACGGTGAGCTTCTTGGGCAATTTCGTCTTCATGACGGAGGACGCCTACCGCGCGGCCTTCGACGAGCCGTGCGTGCCCAACGCGTTCTTCGCGAACCTCAAGGGCAGCGATGCGGACAAGATCGCGCTCGCCGACGAGCTCTCCGGCGGCGACACCTTCGTGAACGTGACGAGCTCGGCCAAGATCGCCGACAGCTTCGGGGACAGCTTCAAGATCATCGACGTGGTGGTCTACGTGGTCACGGTCATGGCCGGCGCGCTGGCGTTCGCCGTGGTGTTCACGCTCTCCACCACGAACATATCGGAGCGCGAGCGCGAGCTTGCCACCATCAAGGTGCTGGGCTTCCGCCGGCGCGAGGTCTACCGCTACATCAACAAGGAGACGGTCATCCTCACGCTCATCGGCATCGTGGCGGGCTGGCCGCTCGGGTACTTCATCACGCGCTTCCTCACCTACGTCCTGCGCATGCCGTCGCTGTTCTTCGACACGATCGTGGAGCCCCAGACGTACGTGTTCGCGTCGGTGATGTCGCTGGTCTTCACGCTTATCATCAATCGCTTCACCAACCGCTCCCTCGACCGCATCGACATGGTGGGGGCGCTCAAATCCGCCGAATAGCCGCCGCGCTCGGGGTCGATACCCCGCAGCGCGGCGGGCTCATCGCCGCATGCGGTCGCGATGCTGAACAAGGGTCCTGTTCGTTCGCAGCACGGTTGCTGCCGTCAGGGCCCTGCGTTCGGCAACAGTTTGGCCGAATGTGTAAAATAAGGGCGAAACGTTGCGCCGGATGACGGGCGCGAGCGCTGGTCGCCGAAGCCCGTCGCCCGGTTTTTTAAGCTGCCATGCTCGCGCATGGCGTCGAGAGATAGGGTTGTCATGGCTCAGTACATCATCGTTGCAGAATCGGGATCCGACCTCGCTCCCGCGCTCGTCGAGCGTTATGGCGTGCGCATCGTGCCCATGCATGTGACCATCGGCGATGAGACGTACGATGACGGCTCCATCACGGGCCATGAGGTGTACGAGCGGTCTCGCGAGCTCGGCGTGATGCCGAAGACCAGCGCCGCGACGATCCACGGGTTCGCCACGATGTTCGACCGCATCCATGAGGAGCATCCCGATGCGACCATCCTCTATCTCGCGTATTCATCGGTGACCACGTGCTCCTACGCGTCGGCGCTCACCGCGGCGGAGGGACGCGATTACGTCGTGGCGGTCGATACGAAGAGCGTGTCGATCGGCCAGTCGCAGGTCGTCACGAGGACGGCTCGCTTCCTGGAGAGCCATCCCGACGCCTCGGTCGACGAGGTGAGGGCGTTCGTCGAGCGCGCACGCGACGAGGTCCTGCTGGGCTTCGTCCCGAGCGATCTGGCCTTCCTGCGCGCCGGCGGCCGCCTGTCGAACGCCCAGTTCCTCGGTGCGCACCTGCTGAAGATCAAGCCCGTCATCGAGCTGGTCGACGGCAGCTTCGTCGCGACGAAGAAACTGCGCGGCACCATGAAGCGCGCCGCATTGCACTTCATCGATCATCTGATGTCCAAGGGCCCGGTCGACCTCGAACGCGTGGGGCTGGCGTATTCCGACGGTCTTTCCGAAGAAATCAAGCGCGCCGTCGAGGACCATGTGACCAAGCTCGGATTCAAAAGCTTCGATTGGGTCGAGGTGGGCGGCATGATCTCGGCCCACTGCGGCCCCAACGCGTTCGGCGCGGTCATGCAGCGCCTGGCGTAGCGCCTCTGTCATGGGCAGGAAGACGGCGCTCGTCATCTCGGATGCCTTGACCACGCGGCGCTTCGCCGCAGGCGTCCGCCAGGACATCGAGCTCTCATCGCCCGCGCTAGCACGACCCTTCGGGACAGAAAACCCCTGCGCGCTCCGTCCCGTCCGCATTTGACGGGTGCTCGCGCGGAAGGGGGCGAGCCCGTCCATGCGCGGCAAAACCTCCGTTCCGGTCCGATGCGCGGAGCGATTTAAAAAGCCGCAGCTCACGTAATGCGAAGACTTTATGAAGCGCTATGGAAACGCCCGAGCACGTGTATACTAATCAAGCTGTGCCCGTTAAGGGGAGGATTCTGTCTGAACAAACCAGGCCGCATAGGGTTGCGTGGCAAGGGGAGAACAGGCGAATGCAAACCGGCGGATGCAGATGTTAGTAGTGGTCCTCTAGGGGCGAACACAAGGGGTGTTCGCAGTGTCCCAAGACCACCGAGAGTTGGAGATCTTGCATGATCAACATGATTCTCGGCCGCAAGATTGGCATGACCCAGGTTTGGGACGAGAACGACAACATCGTTCCCGTCACGGTCATCCAGGCTGGCCCCTGCACCGTCTCGCAGGTTAAAACTGAGGCGACCGACGGCTATAACGCCGTTCAGATCGGTTTCGGCGACATCAAGTCCAAGCATGTGAACAAGCCCATGGCTGGTCACTTCGCCAAGGCTGGCGTCGAGCCCGTTCGTTTCCTCCGCGAGGTCCGCGTGGCCAACGGCGAGGAGCACAAGGTTGGCGACGTCGTTACCGTTGCCGACTTTGCCGACACCGCCAAGGTCGACGTCATCGGCACCTCCAAGGGTAAGGGCTTCCAGGGCCGCATCAAGCGCTGGGGCCAGCGCCGTGGTCCGATGACCCATGGTTCCCACTTCCACCGTCACTCCGGCTCCATTGGCCAGTGCGCCTACCCCGCTCGCGTCCTCAAGGGCGTCAAGATGGCAGGTCACATGGGCAATGAGCGCGTGACTGTCAAGAACCTTTCCGTTGTCCGCGTCGATGTCGAGCAGAACCTCATTCTTGTCAAGGGCGCAGTGCCCGGTGCCAAGAACGGTCTGGTCGCCATCCGTATGGCTTAAGGGCCACGAACCCTTTTTAAGCCCAGAGTCATACCAAGGAGAACAACCACATGTCTAAGTTTGAAGTAAAGAACAGCGAGGGCGCAAAGGTCGCAGAGGCCGAGCTCGCTGCCGAGGTTTACGGCATCGAGCCGAACCTCCACGTCATGCACCACATCGTTACGTGCCAGCAGGCATGCTGGCGCCAGGGCACCCAGTCCGCCAAGACCCGTTCCGAGGTCTCCGGCGGCGGCAAGAAGCCTTGGCGTCAGAAGGGTACCGGCCGTGCCCGTCAGGGTTCGACCCGTTCCCCGCAGTGGCGTCACGGCGGCGTGGTCTTCGCTCCGAAGCCCCGCTCCTACGCCAAGCGTATGAACAACAAAGAGGTCAAGCTCGCTATGCGTTCCGCGCTTTCCGCTAAGGTTCGCGACAACGAGCTCGTTCTCGTCGACAACTATGGCTTTGAGAAGCCGTCCACCAAGGCCGCTGTGGCTATGCTCAAGGCTCTCGGCCTTGAGGGCAAGCGCCTCACGATCATCGTGCGCGAGGACGACATCAACGCCTACCTGTCCTTCCGCAACATCCCCAAGACGTGGATCATCACGCCGAACGAGGCCAACACCTATGACCTCATCAACAACGGCGCCCTGCTGATGCCCGCCGACGTCGCGACTCACTTCGGGGAGGTGCTCGCATAATGGACGCACATAGCGTGATCATCCGCCCGGTCGTTTCCGAGCGTTCCTTCTCCGCCATGGAGCAGAACAAGTACACGTTCGAGGTCGCTCGCGACGCGAACAAGTACCAGATCAAGGATGCCGTCGAGGAGATCTTCAACGTTAAGGTCACCCGCGTGAACACCCTGATGGTCAAGCCCAAGAACAAGCGCGTGCGCTACGTTACCGGCAAGACCCGCTCTTGGAAGAAGGCCATCGTCACCGTTGCCGAGGGCGATTCCATCGAGATCTTTGGCAACCAGGCCTAAAGATCAAGATCGTGCAGTGCTGCTTTGCGCCTCCCGAAAGGGAGGCGGAAAGTGAAACGTATCGGGCGTTTAAAGTAGACACGCCCGGTACCGTGGTAAATCCGGTGTCACCACACCCGCAGTCCCAGCTTGTGGTGGCGAGCGGATTGATTCGAAAGGGATTTAGTAATGGCTGTAAAGCATCTTAAGCCGACCAGCGCTGGTCGCCGCTGGCAGACGATCTCGGACTTCTCCGAGATCACCTGCACCAAGCCCGAGAAGTCGCTCCTCGAGCCGCTTCCCAAGAAGGCTGGTCGTAACAACAAGGGTCGCATCACCGTCCGTCACCAGGGCGGCGGCCACAAGCGTCAGTATCGTCGCATCGATTTCAAGCGCAACAAGGACGGCGTGCCCGCCAAGGTTGCCACCATCGAGTACGACCCGAACCGCTCCGCGCGCATCGCTCTGCTCCACTACGTCGACGGTGAGAAGCGCTACATCCTCGCCCCGAAGGGCCTCAAGGTCGGCGATACCGTCGTCTCCGGCGTGGGCGCCGACATCAAGCCCGGCAACGCCATGCCGCTCTCCGAGATCCCCGTCGGTACCCTGATCCACGCGATCGAGTTCCAGCCCAGCAAGGGCGCCGCGATCGCTCGTTCCGCCGGTACCGCTTGCCAGCTCATGGGCAAGGAGGGCAAGTACGCCATCGTGCGCATGCCCTCTTCCGAGATGCGCCGCATCCTCCTCACCTGCCGCGCGACCGTTGGCGAGGTCGGCAACGCCGAGCACTCCAACATCGTGATCGGCAAGGCTGGTCGTAGCCGTCACCTCGGTATCCGCCCGACCGTCCGCGGTACGGTCATGAACCCGGTCGACCACCCGCACGGCGGTGGCGAGGGCAAGAACCACACTTCTGGTCGTCCCTCCGTTACTCCTTGGGGCAAGCCGACGAAGGGCTATCGTACCCGCAAGAAGAAGAAGGTCTCCAACGACCTCATCATCCGTCGTCGCAAGAAGTAGTTCGATACCGAGTTTTAGGAGTTAGCACTTATGAGCAGAAGTCTCAAAAAGGGCCCGTTCGTAGAGGCTCGCCTCCTCTCGCGTATCATCGCGATGAACGAGGCCGGCAAGAAGGACGTCGTGAAGACCTGGTCCCGCGCGTCCACCATCTTCCCCGAGATGGTTGGCCACACCATCGCCGTCCACGACGGCCGCAAGCATGTACCCGTGTACGTCACGGAGTCCATGGTTGGTCATAAGCTCGGCGAGTTCGCGCCGACCCGTACGTTCCGTGCCCACAAGGCCAAATAGGGGGTCTACGTAAATGGCAACTAAGTCTACCGACATCGCGAGCCGCGAGGTCCGCGCCACGGCCAAGTACGTGCGCGTTTCCCCGGGCAAGGCTCGTCTGGTCGTCGATCTGGTCCGCGGCAAGTCCGTCGCCGCCGCCTTCGACATCCTTCATTTCTGCGATCGTCACGTCGCCGTGGACGTGGAGAAGGTTCTCCGTTCCGCCGTGGCCAACGCTGAGAACAACAACGGCATGCGCGCCCAGGATCTGGTCGTGAAGACCGCCTACGTCGACGAGGGCCCCTCGCTCAAGCGCATCCGTCCTCGCGCCAAGGGCTCCGCTTCCCGCATCTTGAAGCGCACCAGCCACATCACCATCATCGTCGCTCCCCGAAAGGAGGCATAAGCGTCATGGGTCAGAAAGTTTACCCTACTGGTTTCCGTCTTGGCATCACCGAGAACTGGCGCTCCCGCTGGTTCGCCGAGAAGAACTACGCCGAGACCCTCGGTAACGACCTCGAGATCCGCAAGTTCCTGAGCAAGCGCCTCTCCCGTGCCGCTGTCTCCCGCGTCGAGATCGAGCGCGCCGGCGACAAGGTGAAGGTCATTATCCTCACCGCCCGCCCCGGAATCGTCATCGGTAAGAAGGGCGCCGAGATCGACGGCCTCCGCACCGAGCTCGAGAAGGTTGCTGGCGTCGAGAAGGGCCAGCTCTCCGTCGACGTCATCGAGATCAAGCGTCCCGAGCTGGATGCCAACCTCGTTGCCCAGTCCATCGCCGAGCAGCTCGAGGGCCGCGTCGCCTTCCGTCGCGCCATGCGCAAGGCTGTTCAGTCCGCCCGCAAGGCCGGCGCCAAGGGTATCCGTATCCAGTGCTCTGGTCGTCTCGGCGGCGCCGAGATGGGCCGTCGCGAGTGGTACCGCGAGGGTCGCGTGCCGCTGCACACCCTGCGCGCCAAGATCGACTACGGCACCGCTACCGCACACACCACCATGGGTTCCTGCGGTATCAAGGTCTGGATCTACCTGGGCGAGAAGCTCCCGGGCCAGCCCGTTCCCAACCCGGCTCTCGAGGGCTCTTCCCGTCCTCGTCGTCGTAACAACGAGAGGAGGGGTCAGTAGTGCTTGCTCCTAAGCGTATTCTCCACCGTAAGGTGCAGCGTGGCTCCATGAAGGGCCAGGCCAAGGGCAACACCCAGCTCCACTTTGGCGAGTTCGGCATCCAGGCTCTCGAGCGTCACTGGATCACCAACCGTCAGATCGAGGCCGCTCGTATCGCCATGACCCGCTACATGAAGCGTGGCGGTAAGGTTTACATCACCATCTTCCCGGACAAGCCCATCACGAAGAAGCCTGCGGAGACCCGCATGGGTTCTGGTAAAGGTAACCCCGAGGAGTGGGTGGCCGTCGTCAAGCCGGGCCGCGTCATGTTCGAGATCGCCGGCGTCTCCGAGGAGATCGCCCGAGAGGCCCTGCGTCTTGCCCAGCACAAGCTGCCCATCAAGACCAAGATCATTACCCGCGCTAATCAGGACGGGGAGGCTAAGTAATGAAGCCCGCAGAGATTCGTGAGCTTTCGGACGAGCAGCTCGTTGAGAAGCTGAAAGAGAACCGTGCCGAGCTCTTCAACCTTCGCTTCCAGATGGCCACCAGCCAGCTGGACAATACTGCACGCGTTTCTGCCGTGAAGAAGGATATCGCACGTATCCTCACCGAGCAGCGCGCCCGTCAGATCGCAGCGGAGAAGTCCGCTGCCACCGAGTAGATTTCAGGAGTAGAACATGGCTGAAACGACTGAAGCGCGCAACACGCGCAAGGTCCGCCAGGGCGTCGTCGTCTCCATCTCGGGCAACAAGACCATCGTTGTCCAGATCACCGAGCGCAAGCGTCATCCCAAGTATGGCAAGATGATGACCAGCACCAAGAAGCTCCACGCCCATGACGAGGAGTGCACGGCCGGTCTTGGCGACACCGTCAAGGTTATGGAGACCCGTCCTCTGTCCAAGATGAAGCGTTGGCGACTCGTCGAGATCATCGAGCGCGCCAAGTAAGCACGACGTGTAATACCCCCAGCGATGTGCGCCATCCGGTTGCTATTCGCGCCATTTAGGAAGGCGCACCTCTCGCTGGTTTAGGTTCGGAGGAACTACCATGATTCAAATGCAAACCATGCTGAACGTCGCCGACAACTCCGGCGCACGCAAGGTTCGCTGCATCAAGGTGCTTGGCGGTTCCAAGCGCCGCTATGCGGGAATCGGCGACGTTTTTGTCGCAGCCGTGCAGGAGGCCACGCCTGGCGCCAACGTCAAGAAGAAGGACGTTGTCAAGTGCGTCGTCGTTCGCACCGTTAAGGAAGTCCGTCGCAAGGACGGCTCCTACATCCGCTTTGATGACAACGCGTGCGTCGTCATCAAGGACGACGGTTCGCCCGTCGGCACCCGTATCTTCGGGCCCGTCGCTCGCGAACTTCGTGATAAGAAGTACATGAAGATCGTCTCGCTCGCACCCGAGACCCTGTAGTTAGGGGAGACCACTATGTCTATGTCCATCAAGAAGGGCGACAAGGTCGAGGTGCTCTCCGGCAAGGATCGCGGCAAGCAGGGCATCGTTCTGCGCGCGCTCCCGAAGGAGGGCAAGGTCGTTGTCGAGGGCGTCGCCATCGTCAAGAAGGCCGTCAAGCCCAACCAGCAGAACCAGCAGGGCGGCATCGTTTCGCAGGAGGCTGCGATCGACGCTTCCAACGTGAACCTCGTTTGCCCCAAGTGCAACCAGCGCACCCGCGTTGGCCACGAGGCCGGCGAGCTCGACGGTCACAAGACCAAGCTGCGCATCTGCAAGAAGTGCGGTCACAAGTTCTAAGGATTAGTTTCTAAGAACTCTCGCCGGGCGACCCCGGGAGGTTCCCTTCGGGTGTGTTCGAGGCTTCGTCTCTTAGAACACCCTCCGGGAATCCTCCCGGGGCCGCCCTACGTTTACGGACCTACGGGTCCGTTTTTTGTCGAGGCGGGACATGGTGGCGAGATGGCTGGGTTCTGTATGAAGTGAACTTGCAATCACTATTAAACATATGAAAGAAAAACGTCAATCTCGCGTAACAACGCGATGCGCTCACGATACAATCGTGGCAACATGACTATCCGTTTGATAAGGGGTTTGCTATGGCTGGTACGTTGGGCGCTCAGACCGCACCGCTGGATGCGGCTGCTGCGGCTACGGCGGCGTTCGCTGCGGTTGAGGGAAAGCCGTTTCCCTCCGACATCTTCTCCGCTCCTCAGCTGCACTGGGCGGTCATCGGTTGCGGCGTGATCGCGAACCAGATGGCCCAATCGCTGGCGCTTGCGGGCCGTTCGCTGCATGGTGTCTGGAACCGCACGCAGGAGAAAGCGGTCGCCTTTGCCGAGCACTACGGCGTTGAGCGCGTGTACGAGTCCATCGAGGAGCTCCGCGCCGACCCCGATCTTGATGCCGTGTATATCTCGACCCCCCATAACACCCATATCGAGTACCTGCGTACCGTTTTGAGCGCGGGCAAGCACGTGCTGTGCGAGAAATCGATCACGCTCAACTCCACCGAGCTCGCGACGGCTCAGATCATCGCGCGGGAGCACGGCGTCGTCCTGATGGACGCCACCACGGTCCTCC
This sequence comes from uncultured Collinsella sp., assembly GCA_963558435.1. Taxonomy (GTDB): domain Bacteria; phylum Actinomycetota; class Coriobacteriia; order Coriobacteriales; family Coriobacteriaceae; genus Collinsella. The sequence goes on along the minus strand of CAUWGM010000009.1, from coordinate 54,788 downwards.
ACATGCCGCTCTATACCGAGCTGCGCCGCCGCATGGACTCCGGTGAATTTGGTCGCATGCGCCTGGCCCAGGTGAACTTCGGCAGCTATCACAGCTACGATGACCTCTCGACTCGGTTCTGGAATAGGAGCCTTGCCGGCGGCGCGATGCTCGATATCGGCGTATACGCGCTGTCTGTCGCCCGCCTGTTCATGGAAACCCAGCCGCACGAGGTCGTATCCCTGGCGAACGTGTTCTCCACGGGCGTCGACGAGGAGAGCGGTTTCGTCACGCGCAACGTTGAGGGCCAGCTGGGTGTCTTCTCCCTGTCCATGCATGCGAAGCAGCCGAAGCGCGCGACGATCTGCTTCGATGATTGCTATATCGAGATCATGGCGTATCCCCGCGCCGACCGAGCCGTCATCACGTGGACGGCGGACGGGCGCCGCGAAGAGGTCGAGGCGGGCGTCGAGGCGTATGCGCTGTGCTATGAGATCGCGGACCTGGAGAGCGCCGTGGCGGGCGACGCGTCGAAGCGCGAGCTCATCGAGCTCGCGGCCGATGTCATGGAGATCATGACAAGGCTGCGCTCCGATTGGGGCGTCGTCTATCCGGAAGAGGAATAGGCCGGGGCGCGACGACACGCTTCTAAAAAGATAACGATGCTCGCGTGGTCGCTCGCGCGATGCAGGAGCGCGCGGTCCGCACCTCAAGGAGGGCGGGCCGCGCGTTGTAGCGTGCCGATTGGTGCGAGGCGCCGGGATTCGGCGCGTTTACTCCACGCCGACGAACAGGCAGCCGGCGGTGGTGCCCTGCAGCCGTTTGGCGGGAGTTCGTCCTGCGAGCGCGGCGTCGAGGGCGCGGCGGGCGTGGGCAACCGCCCGCTTGAGCTCGTCGTCATCCATGAGGGCTCCATCCACCATGAATTGCGAGACGCCGGCGGCGAGGAGCTTCGGAATCTGCGGTGTGACGTCTATAGCTACACCATCGTACAGATGCGATCGGCCATGGATGTCGGTCGTGACGGGGAGCAGTCTGCCATCGATGTTGCGCAGCCATAGACGACGTTTGCGAAGCCCGCACCGTGCGCAGTCGTGGATGCAGGCGTCGGCGACCTGGAGGATGCAGTGCTCGCTCGTCATCACGCGCGGTCTGCCGAACACCTCGATGCCGAACTCTAACGGCGACGAGGGACAGAAGCGTTCGATTTCGGCGAGCGTGAGCTCCGGCGAGAGCCAGGCGAGGACTGCGCCCTTCTCGGCGAGCATAGTGGCGCAGGCGCGGTTGTGCACGGGGATGCATGATCGGAGTTCGGCATGCGCCCCAATCGTTGCCGCCAGGGCGAGCTCGGAGATGTTGCCAGCGGCGACGGTCGCCTCCGGAACGATCCAGCGGTCGAGACGGTCGCGATCGCCTTCCCGGCAGACCTCGTCCAGGATCGGAACGATTCCCCGGCTTGCCGCATCGGCGGGGGAGAGGCCTTCCGCTGCGAGCGCGTCGGTGCCCATGTAGACGATATCGGCTCCGAGCTCGCGGGCGAGTTCGGCAGCGGTAAGGTTCGCGGTGGCGACGCACAGCTGGGCGGGCGTCGCGGATGTACGGGACCCGGCGTCATGGGGCTGCGGGACGTCTGCCGTGAGCGCTTCCGCGCGTATCCGAGCGCGGGAGGGCAGGGACGTGATGCGGCCGCCGCGGGCCGAGAGGATAGCGTGCTCGAGCGCCTCGCACGCGGCGGCGCGCACCTTATGGACGGCGGAGAAGCCCATGCCGCAGGCGTCGTCCATGGCTACCGAGAACGAGGCCGCCTCGAAGGCGGAAGACCCCATGCGGCCCACGTGATCGACGAGGTCCTCGCGCGTGACGGCGCGGGTGCGCGCGGGCTCGACGATGAAGCCGGCCGCGGTGGCCTGAAGGGAAGGGTCGTCGGCGCAGGCGAGCGTGACGGCGAAGGGCTCGCCGAGACGCGCCCGGATGGAGACGTCGACGAGGCGCTTGCGGGGTATATCGCGTTTGAGCACGGTGCTCGCGGCGTCGATGGCGGCTTGGCTGCGGATGATGCGCACCCGGCTGCCGGCAGGCATGGAGCGCGCCACGTCGCATTCGATCGTGGTGCCCGCGGCGGCGTCGGCGGGGGCGAGCGTGGTGAGGAACTGGTCGAATTCATCATCGTGGCGCAGCTCCAGCAAGTCCCCCTTTCCGACGGGTTCGAAGAGGCGGATACGGGCGATGGCGGCGCGGCGGCGCCGATCGTCGCGATGGAGCCCGCGAACGTCGCGGCGCGCGGGCCTGCTTCCGAGTACCTCGCCGACCAGCTGGCCGCGGTTGTTCGAGCGCTCGTAGCTCATCATCTCATCGCCCGAGGCGCCGTGCTGGTACTCTGTGGTGAAATCGCGGTTGAAGCAGCGCTTGAGCTGGCGTACGCGCGAGCGGGCCTCCTCCTCGTCGATGGTGCGGCCCGCGAGGACGTCGTCGAGTTGGCGACGGTAGGCGTCCACGACGGAGTAGACGTAGTCGGGCGCCTTCATACGGCCCTCGAGTTTGAGCGCGGCGGCGCCCGCGTCGAGTAGGTCGGAAATCATCTCGGACGTGTTGGTGTCGCGCGGGCAGAGCGGTCGCTCGCGATCGGCGTGGGAAAGCACGCGGCCGCGCTCGTCGACGAGCTCGTAGGGGAGGCGGCAGGGCTGGGCGCACATGCCGCGGTTGGCAGAGCGACCGGCACGGGCGAAGCTCGAGAGCAGGCAGACGCCGGAGTAGCAGAAGCAGATGGCGCCGTGCGCGAAGACCTCGAGGTCGATGCCGACGTGGGAGATGGCGGCGATTTCTGCGACGGAGAGCTCGCGTGAGAGCGTCACGCGGTCGGCGCCCGCATCGCGGCACCATGCGGTCGCCCGGGCGTCATGGATGTTCGCTTGCGTGGAGATATGCGTCTCGACCTGCGGCATGAGCCGCCGAATCTCATGGAAGAGACCCCAGTCCTGGATGATGAAGGCATCGGCGCCCAGCTGCGTGCAGCGGCGTACGAGCTCGAGGGCCTCGACCATCTCCTCGTCCTTGATGACGATGTTCACGGTGACGTAGACGCGCGCGCCCGCGAGATGCGCGGCGCGGCATGCCGCCTCGAAGCTCTCGTCGGTAAAGTTATCCGCCTTGCGCCGCGCGTTGAACGACCCCATGCCGCAGTAGATGGCGTCCGCGCCCGCTGCCAGCGCGGCGGCGAACGGCGCCGGGCCGCCCGCGGGAGCGAGCAGCTCGGGGTGCGGGACGCGATAGGGAGTATGGCGGACGTCTTGGATGGTCATGCGTTGCCTTTCGAAGCGAATTACCTGCAGCGATTATACGTTGTAGCGCGCTGCGGGTCCTGGCGTGCCGGGTTTCGCGCCGGCCGCCCACAATTGCGCCAAATGACGGCAGCCTTTCCAGGGAAGGGGTGTGGACGCCGGGGGTCGCCACGCGCGAGCACGGCAATGCAGGACTACGATGAATAGCGATGGATACCCTTGGAGATGCTGTACTATCGAGGGGCTATGACGCGCGGGGGAGCAGGTGAACGTCCGCTGCAGGAGTTCCTTTGCGCTGTGGTTGCATACATCGACTGTTTGGAGGAGTCGCTATGAGCAAGGTTGCTATTTCTTCTGACGCTGCCCCTGCCGCGCTGGGGCCCTATTCTGCTGGCATCAAGGCCGGAGGGATGGTGTTTCTTTCTGGGCAGCTCGGTCTTGATCCCAAAACGGGGCAGCTCGCAGACGGTGTTGTTGCTCAAGCCGAGCAGTCGCTTGAGAACATCGAGGCCCTGCTTGCCGCTGCCGGCGCCGCTCTCGACAACGTGGTGAAGACCACGGTGTTTCTTGCGGATATCGCTGACTTTACCGCTGTAAACGAAGTCTATGCCTCCAAGTTTCCCGAGCCCTATCCTGCCCGCAGCGCGGTCCAAGTGGGGGCTTTGCCAGCCGGCGCCCTGGTCGAGATCGAGGTCATCGCGGCGCTCTGAGTCGCCCGGTGCGGTATGGTCGATGAATCAGCCATGCTTGCCAAGAGCGTCGAGGCTATCGAGCACCGCTTCCACGCGACTTCGTGTACATTGGAATGCCGATGCATCGGAAGAAAGGAACGAGCGATGGAGAAGCTTCAGGTTGTTCACGCCCTCGTATCGACTCTCGAGCAGGGGGACGCGGCCGAGCTCGTGGTGGTGACGGGCACGCGCGGTTCGTCCCCGCGTTCCGCCGGCGCATGGTTGGCCGTCGGGGCCGAGGGTCCGCTCGCGGGCACCGTGGGCGGCGGCGCCGTGGAGGACATCGCGATCCGCGAGGCGACCGACCTGCTGGCATGCGGTTCCTCCCGCACCGTGGGCTATACGCTGGGAGGACGGGTGAGCGATGCCGGCATGGTCTGCGGCGACATGTTCGACCTATGCTATCTCTACATCGATGTCGATAAGCTGGGCTTTTTCAAGCAGATTGAAAACGTGCTGGTAAAACGTGGTGACGAGGCGCTCAGGATCGACCTCGCCCCGTTCGCTGCGGCGCGTCCCGCCGACGCCCCCGCCCGCGGCGCCGGGTCCGCCGCCACCGTCGCCGGCGCGCCCGCGCTCTCCCTGGTCGACGTGGAGGTCGGCGCTATCGCCGGCGTCGTGGAGGAAGACGGCGGCGCGTGCTATATCGAGCCGCTGTGCCCCGAAGGGCTCACCTACATCTTCGGCAGCGGGCATGTGGGCCGCGCCCTGGCGCCCGTCCTCGCGAACGCCGGCTTCGCCGTGGTCTCGTGCGACGATCGCGCCGAGATGTTGACCGATGACCTGCTTCCCGGCATCTCCGATCGGCGCGTGGTGGATTACGGGAACCTGGCGGCGACCTGTGCGATCGGCCCGCGCGACATCGTGATCTCGTCGACGGCGGGGCACGGCAGCGACCTCAAGGTCGTGTCCCAGGCGCTTGCCGCGCGTCCGGCGTACCTGGGCTGTCTCGGTAGCAAGAAGAAGACGGCGTTCATCCACGGCAAGCTGGCCGAGGAGGGCTACGCGCAGGAGGAGATCGACTCCATCCACATGCCCATCGGCATCAAGATCGGGGCGGAGACCCCGGCCGAGATCGCCGTCTCGATCGCGGCCGAGCTCATCGCCCACCGGCATCACCACGAGCTCTAAAGGCGCGCGCCGGCGGCGCGGCTATGCCTCGGCGAGGAAATCGATGGCGTACTGGGCGGCGAACATGCTGCCGCGGGCGAGTACGGTCTCGTCGACCTTGTAGAAGCAGGAATGCTGGGCGAAGGTGGCGCCGATCTGCGGGTTGCGGCAGCCCACGAAGGCGAGCGCGCCGGGTAGTTCCTGCAGGTACGCCGAGAAGTCCTCGCCGGAGAGCGTGCCGCGGTAGGTGCCCACGGCCTGCTCGCCGAGCACCTTCACCAGGGCGTCGCGCCCGCGCTGCGCAGACGCGGGCTCGTTTTCGACCTTGAGGTTGGCGACGGTGTAGTCGGTGAGCTCCGCCTCGGCGCCCAGCGCCATGGCCGTGTGGGTCACGATGCGCTTGATGAGCTCGGGCATCATCTGGTGCGCGGTGTCGCTGTAGGTGCGCACGGTGCCGGTGAGGTAGGCCGAGCCGGCGATGACGTTGCGCGCGGTGCCGCCGTGGATCTCGCCCACGGTCACCACGGCGGGCTCGTAGGGGCTGATCTCGCGCGAGACGATGGTCTGCAGCGCGTTGACGATCTCGGCTGCGGCCATGACGGCGTCGGCGCCGCGCTGGGGCATGGCGCCGTGGCAGGAGGTGCCGCGGATGTCGATGCGGAACCAGTCGGTGTTGGCCATGCGCGGGCCGGGCTCGATGGAGATCTTGCCCGCGTCGACCTCGCTCCAGATGTGCATGGCGAACGCGCCGTCGCAGTCGCGCGCGGCGCCGGCGGCGACCATCATCTTGCCGCCCTTGCCGTTCTCCTCGGAGGGCTGGAAGACGATGCGGATCTCGCCGTGGATGTCGTCGGTCATGTGACGCAGGATCTGCAGGGCTCCCAGCATCATGGCGATGTGGCAGTCATGGCCGCAGGCGTGCATGAAGCCCTCGTTCACGGAGGCGTACTCGACCTCGGTGCGCTCGGTGACGGGCAGCGCATCGATGTCCGCGCGCAGCAGCAGGCGGCGGCGCGGGGTACCGTCTGCGCGATAGGCGTCCGGGGCGGTGCCGCGCAAGGTGGCGACCACGCCGGTTTCGAGTGGGCGCTCGTAGGGGATGTTCATGGCGTCGAGCTGCCCGCAGATGTCCGAGGTGGTGCGCACCTCGTGCAGGCTCGCCTCCGGGTATTTATGGAAGTGGCGGCGCTGGCGGATGATATAGGGCTCGAACTCCTCGCCGATCTCGCGGATGCCCCGCGTGATCTCCTCGTCCGTGTGCACGTGCTCGTGCCCCATGATCTGCTGTGCTTTTGTCTGTGCCATACCTGCAACACCCTCCGTCGCGCATTCGTGTGCTTTACGCTGCCTTAACTCTATCACCTCAAATTGGGGACAGGCACTTTTTTGAGGTTTTAATCTGGGGCGGCGCCCCCGGTCGAGGGGTCTCGGGCGGTCTCGGTCTCAGAAAGGGGACAGGCACTTTTCTGAGAATTGCGCCCGCAGACGTTTTCCCGCAGATGCGCGCCAGGCACCTATGCCGTGGGTCCGCGGGCACGGCGGCGGCCCCGTGCGCCTCAACGCGTTTTCGCCTCAGAAAAGTGCCTGTCCCCTTTCTGAGGGGGTGCGCTTCGGGATGTCATCTCGCAAAAGGGCCGCTTGGCGGTATGATGCACCCGTGCCGCGCCGTGCGCGCCGGCACGATGACATCCCTGCGATTCAAAGGCGGCGTGAGATGGTTATCCAGGCAGATTATGTAGTTCGCTCGCGCAAGGTGTTCACGTCGGCTCCGGATGCGGCGGCGCCGCGCGACCTGGCGTTCGCGGTGGCGGGCGACCGCATCGTGTATGCGGGAGAGCCGGACGAGGTTCTCACGGCGGTGTCCGCAGGCATCCCGGTGCACGACTTCGGCGACGCCCTCGTATGCCCCGGCTTCCACGATGCCCACCTGCATTTCTTCCATACCGCGCTCGGCTCCTCGCCCTTTCTGCTCATGCATATGGGTGCGAGCGAGGCGGAACTGGTGGAGCGCACCAAGGAGTTCGCCGCCGGCTTGCCGTCCCACGCCTGGGTGGTCACTCAGGGTTGGCGCGACTACCGCTGGGACCCGCCGGCGCCGCCCACAAAGCGCTCCATCGACGAGGCGTTCCCGGACCGCCCCTGCGTCATGTACTCGGGCGACGGCCACACGCTGTGGCTGAACAGCCGTGCCCTCGAAGCGCTCGGCGTCACCCGCGATTCCGTGCCCCCGCAGGGCGGCAGCTACGATAAGGACGAGGACGGCGAGCTCACGGGCATCGTGCGCGAGGCGGAGGCGATGGAGCTGCTGCCGCGCTGCCTGGAGTGGCTCACCGAGGAGGATATCGCCCGCGCCTATGCGGAGCAGATGGGCCGCATGGCCGAGCAGGGCATCACCTCGATCTGCGACATGGCCCTCATGCCGCATCCGGGCTGCGATTTCATCCGCGACGACGTGTACGAGAAGCTCGCGCGCGAGGGCGCCCTCACGCTGCGCGTGCATATGTATCCGACGCTGCTCGACGACCAGTCACGCCTGGAGGACCTGCAGGAGCGCTATGCGGGCGATGAGTTCCCCCTGCTTCGCGCACCGGGCTTCAAGCAATTCTTCGACGGCGTGAGCAGCCAGCACACCGCGTGGCTCACCGACCCGTACACCAACGCGCGCACGCCCGGCGACTGCGGGCGCCCCACGGTGCCGGCCGACCGCATGCGCGAGCTGGTGCTGGCGGCTGCCGAGCGCGGTCACTCCGTGCGCATCCACGCCATCGGCGACCGCGCGATCCACGAGGCGCTCGATATCTTCGAAGAGGCGCGCGCCTGGTACGGCGAGCCGCTGCAGGGACGCAACACGTTGGAGCATCTGGAGAACCTGCTGCTGGGCGACATCGACCGCCTGCGCGAGGCGGGCGTGCTCGCGAGCTCGCAGCCCGGCCACATCACGCTGGATCCCGGCGGTCCCGAGCGCGACCTGGGGCCCGAGCGCAGCCGCATCATGTGGCCGTTCGCGACCTACGAGGAGCGCGGCGTGGAGCAGGCGTTCGGCACCGACTCGCCCATCACGGCGGTGACCAGCATGGACGTGCTCTACTGCGCCGTCACGCGCCAGGATCCCTTCACGCATCTGCCCACGGGGGGGCTGGCTGCCGTCCGAGCGCATCCCGGCGGCGGACGCGCTGCGCATCTACACCGCTGGCAGCGCCGCGGCGGCGGGTCGCGAGGACGAGCTCGGGCAGATCGCGCCGGGCATGCTCGCGGACTTCGTGGTGCTCGACTGCGACATCACCGCCTGCGACCCCGACGACCTCCAGCGGGCGCGCGTCCTCGTCACCTACGTGGGCGGCCGCCAGGTCTACGAGCGCTAGTTCCGTGCCTCAGATTAGGGACAGGCACTTGCCTCAGATTAGGTGCCACAGATTAGGGACAGGCGCTTGCCTCAGATTAGGGACAGGCACTAATCTGAGACAGGCGCTAATCTGAGGCGCACCTGTCGCCGTTCTCGAACGGACGGCCTACAGCGTCAGCCAAGAGGCCTAAGGATGTGTGCCCGAAGTGGTCGCCGTTCTCGAATGGACGGCCTACAGCGTCAGCATCCCCTGTTCGAAGGCGTTGGGGAACAGGAATGTGCGGCGCTTGGGGCGTCCGTGCTTATCGGTTCCCAGCACGACCTCGATGAAGCCGTCCTCGCGATCGATGCCGATGACCTCGCCGTAGCCGAACGCCTTGTGGAACACCGTGTCGCCGGGTTCGAGCGCGGCGAGGGGCGCCCGCGCGTCCGCTGCCTATGCTGGTGTTGCGATAGCCGGTTCGCTCCCGACGGTCGGTCCCTTGGAGCCATCGAATGCAGCTCGTGGCTTACGGAACTGCGCTTCATAGTTCCATTTCATGTTTTGGAGCCATGTGGGGCCCTATAGCGTTGTGCTCGCCGTGCCGCATGGCTCCATCCGGCGCTTTGGGGCCATCGGGCTCCGCGCCGCACCGCGATCGCTGCGCTTTTGGCTCCATTTGGTGCTCGGAGCCAAAAGGTGCGGTGCGATGCCCTGCTTGTTGCGCCCACGGCCCTGTTTCGTATGTTGGAGTTGCCCGGCGCAATGTGAAGCTATCCGCCGCCGCTCCTGCGTTCGGTGCTCGTATGATGGGGCAACGTTTCTCTTAGCATTCCTACTTTGAATGCCTGTTTACATAGCGCAGTCGCTTTGCGCGTTCTTGACACGTGGAGCAGCAGTACAGCGTATCAAGCCTGCGGTTCATTTCGCGCGGTGTGAAGGTTCGCCCGCATTCCGGATTGGCGCAAATGCGATAGGCGTTGTTGTTTAGCAACCCACGTGCGAGCTGGATGAAGATGCCGTCGATGAGGTCGTAGAAGCGCTTGTGCTCCGCCCCGTCCGTCACGAGCTGAATCAAGGGCACCGCCTTTCCGAGGATTATGGATAGGTATTCCGATGCCTCCTTGGCGTTGAGGGCTTCCAGGACCGTCATTGGTCCAAGGTCCTCCCGCTGCACTCGCAGTAGGTCGCGGACGACCGCTTGCGCGTCGAGCACCGTCGCGATTGCCTCGCGAAACGATACAGCGCTCAGTTGATTGATAAGCAGGGCATCTGCGTACTCTTCGTTCGAAACGGCATCGTAGAGTGCCTGGGAAGCCTTGATTCCAGATAGTTGATCCACATAGCGGCGCCCGCGTGCGCCCGCGAAGACATCTCCATCAGGCTCGGGGCGTAGGACTGCATGCATATCCTCGTCGTAAGGCTTGCGTTTGCGTGCGCCAGTGATACGTCCGTACTTTCTTTGGAAGTCGAGCAGATCTTGGATATCGAGAGGGTCCAGGTCGAGAAACTCGTTGCAGTAGAAGCCTTTGGGGAGGACGTGTGTGGGTTGGGCACCCTCCTGTATAAGCTGTACATTCATGGTAAAGCAGCAAGTATCGAGGTCTTTTGGTTCCACGATGGTCTTCGATCGGGGTCCAAATTCATCAAAGTACTCCATCGTGCCCGTTCCCATCGTCCATATAGGAAGGGTGCATACGAGAATTTCTTCTGGTAGGGGTACAGACGCGAATTTGAATGTAATTTCCGCTTTGATGGGTTGGTGGCTGAGACTCTCTTTGCCTGCTTGGATTCCATTTTCCCCCATCATTTAATTCCTTTCTAACTAGATAGTGTAACTAGTTAGTAATTATAACTAGACCTACCATGAAATCAAGGCGGGAATAGGCCCGTTTCTTGAGTAGGAAGGGGTTTCATTTTGAACTATGAAACCTACCGAGGCGTTTTCAACGCTGACATTAATACGGGGGCAACACCGTATGGGGAGTGGGATATGCCGCTTATGTGTTGTGTAGACGCTATTCCAGCCTCGTTGGTTCCCTATGATCGAATTAACAGGGAAGTGGATCACGATAAATGGGTGCACTTCTGTATCCATGATGCTCGTTTTATGAGCCTGTGGCGTAATCCTTGGAAGCAACTACCTCGACTTCAGTGTTTTAAGGGGTGCGTTGCTCCTGATTTCAGCATGTTCTGGACCTATCCACGTTATATGCAGCTTGAAGCTGTTTGCCGCAGTCGCGCTATTGGAGCATGGATGCAACGTAATGGGTGCGTAGGCGTGCCATTTTTGCGTTGGGGCCTTAAGAATACGTACGAATTTTCGTTCTCTGCCGTAGAGCCTGAGGGCACGATTGCCGTTGGAACAATTGGCTGCTTTGGCAACAGGGAGACGAGGAAGGTGTTCGAGGACGGCTTTGGTCCGATGAGAGAGATTGTGAGGCCAAAGCGGGTTTTGGTGATAGGTTCTGACCGTAGCGGCGTGTTTGATGAGGCGCGTCAAGACGGCATCGAAATCATTTCATATGAGGGGGAAACGGCTCGTTACTATCGCGAGAAGGGGGTGCGCAATGGGATCGGCTAAGGGCGATACAATGGCTTTGCGGGCAGGCAGATCACTCGAGGAGAATCTGGAAGAGCTCGTTAAGCATTTCCCGGTGGATGAGAGAGGATACTTTGGGACCAGGGGCGTTTCGCGGAAGGAGCGGATTCGCAACATTGCCACGGAAGCACCTGGCCGCACTGCCGCGGAGTTTGCTGCTATGGCAGCGGCGAACCCCTCTGTCGTTCGGCCGCTTCCCGACAAAGGTTTCATGTGGATCATGCGCGATGGCGGCAGGGTGACGTATCGGTGGACGTCAACTTCCGATGGAACACCGGTGGTCGAATTATCCTGCAATGGCGTCTTGGGTATCGCGGATCAGAAGATACACTTTGTTCCCTCAAGAAAGGGGAAGCGATGATGATCGATATGGATATGCGTTTTAGCAACGAGGAGATTGAACTGCTTTGTGGGGTCAAGGGCAGCGTCCTCGAAGCGATTGGCTACGTGCCCATTACGAGCGGTTTGGCATTCGGACGCGTGCGGCTCTATTTTGGCGGCGGAGCAGTCGATATCGTTTCCAGCATGCACGATATCGACTATTCCGGCGATGGAGAGGTTGATGATGACGATGCCTTTCTTTCCGTCGAGCAGGGCTTGGGCAGCGTTGCCGCCTTGAGCGAGCTTTCAGGGGAGGAGATGCGTGTGGAGTGCGGCAAGGTCGTAAAGCGCGTCCTGGTGGCGCAGGATTCGGTTGATTCCTACGAGGATGGCAAGCTGACGTTCAAAATTGCCTATCCCCAGGCGGTGCTGTTTGATTTTGGAGATCAGATGATGAGCATCGATAAACAAGCTTGCAATTGGATGATGCTTACGGTGAAGTTTGGCAAAAGCGTTGATGAGTTGGTATATGACTCGGAAAAAGGATGGGAGGTGAGTCCGGAGTCGTCCGGTATTCGAAATGAGTTCAGGAGGGAGGTCCTGGAGCTGTAGCGAGAGCGGCCGCCAGGTCTACGAGCGGCTAGGTCCGTGCCTCAGATTAGGGACAGGCACTAATCTGAGGCACATCTGTCGCCGTTCTCGAACGGACGGCCTGCAGCGTCAGCCAAGAGGCCTAAGGATGTGTGCCCGAAGTGGTCGCCGTTCTCGAATGGACGGCCTACAGCGTCAGCATCCCCTGTTCGAAGGCGTTGGGGAACAGGAATGTGCGGCGCTTGGGGCGTCCGTGCTTATCGGTTCCCAGCACGACCTCGATGAAGCCGTCCTCGCGATCGATGCCGATGACCTCGCCGTAGCCGAACGCCTTGTGGAACACCGTGTCGCCGGGTTCGAGCGCGGCGAGCTTCGCATCCGTCACCGCGGGCGGCTCGTGCCAGTCGAGCTTGCGCTCCTCCGGGTAGCCGTCGAGCCACCATCCGGCGCGGCCCCTGGTGGCCTGGCTGCCGCGGAAGGTGAACTCGAAGCGGGCGCCGCGCTTCGCGAAGTCGTCCATCGCGCCGTCGAGCTCGCCGCCGCCGATCACCCAGAGGTTGCCCGCGCCCGTATCGCGCAGGTCGGTATAGGCGAGTCCGCGCTCCTCGAGGGCGTCGACGATCCAGTCGCGCCGCGGGCCGCGGGCTGCCGAGACGTCGCGTGCGGCCGGGTCGTTGGCTGCCGGGGTACCGCCAGCAGCTGGCATGCCGTCGGACGCCGAAGCACGGTTCCGCTGCGACCCCATAGCCGGCACCGCACCGGTCGCAGCGCGAGCCGGGGCGTCCGCGCCGGGCACGCGCGCGGGCCGCGTTGGCGCGGGTGCGGCCACGGTGCGCGGCTGCACGGACGCCGCCGCGTCGGTCTGCCGGCGCCCATCGCGCCGCTCTTCCGTACCCGCTGCCGCGTCGTCCCTGGTCAGCCGCACCAGGCGCCCGGTTTCGTCCAGCAGCGTGTCCTGCCGTGCCATCTCCTCGAAATCCTCCATGGACAGCGAGGTATCGAACAGGCCCACGCGCGCGTCGTAGCTGTGCTTCTCGATGCCGGTATAGGAGAGGCTCGCGTCCTCGTACCGGCGGAACTTGTACACCGCGTCGTTCATCACGGAATCGCGGAACACACCGAGCGATACCAGCAGCTCGAAATCGCGTACCGAAAGACCCGTGACCTTCTTGAACAGGCCGGGTTCCAGCTGCGTGATGACCTCTTTCAAGCTCTGCTCGCGGTAGTCGGTAAGGTACATGAACACGGGGATGCGCGTGGCGAACTTGATCAGCTTCTCCTGGATCTGCTTGCGCTTGCTCTTGAATTCCTTTTCTTCTTGCGTGAGCTCCTTCTTCTGCTTGGACGTGAGCTCGCTGCCCTCCTTCTTGACCTTTTTGACGTGCTCGGACTTGTTGATGATGGTCTCGATGTCATCGTTCAGGCTGCGGAAGCCCTCGATATTGCTGAGGGCGCGCATGGCCTCGGCGTTCTCGAGCAGGCGGCGTAACGTGTCATTGTCAACGTTGACCAAAAGCGCGCTTTCCCAGCGGCGCGCCAGCAAGGTGGCGGAGGTGCCTGCCATGGCGATATCCAGGATGTCTGCCGCGTTTACCTCGCGCATCGCGCTGCCGTCGTAGGCCAGCACGGGCAGGAACTTGATGAAGTCCGCGACCTTCTTCTCGGGGCTTGGCTCTTCCACGGAGAGCTGGCAGCTGTAATCGGACACCATGGCGAGTGCGCGGTCGAGCGCGAAGTCGAATACGTAGCACTCCTGCTTGATCACCTGCATGTGCCCGTCCTCGTCCTTGGCGGTCCAAGGGCTCTGCACGCGGAAGGCGGTTTGGAAATACGTTTCGGGGCTCTTGAGGTTGCGCAGCATGAACACGCCGGTCCACGGGCGGATGGTCACGCCGGTGGTGAGCTTGCCACAGGAGAGGGTGATGGTCTTGGTTGCCAGCGGGTCCCCCATGGCGCGGCGCACGGGCTCGACGGCCTCAAGACCGATGCCCGCCTCAGTACCCGCCGCCACGAGCACCTGGTAATCGTGATAGAAGACGTTCTGGCGTTCGGCCAGCAGGTTCGCCATGGCGTGGCACGACGCCACGTTGGGCAGGAACCACAAGGTATGTGTAAGGTTGGCGAGAAGCGCCGCATGGCTGAAGGGCAGCACCGGCTTCTGTGCGCCCATCTTGAGCTCGTCGGTGGTGGTCTCGGCCAGCGCGCCGCGGATCAGGTCGAGCCATTTCTGGACGTAGTCCTTGTATTTGAACTGCGCCTCGGCGCCCTCGCCGACAGCGGAGAAGAACACGTTGAGATCGAACTCGTCGAACTCGCCTGCGCGGGCCACGCGGGAGATGGAGTCGGGCACCTTGTAGGTCATGAGGACCATACGGGGGAGGGCGGCGTACGGGTTGGGCTCGAATGGGTGCGTGCGCGCCCATCCCTGCTTGGCCTGCTGCTCGTCGGAGTAGGTCCAGTTGAAGATCTGGTCCTCGATGAACTCGCCGGAGGTGAGCGCGCGGAACGGCGTGCCGGAGAGGTAGAGGTAGCGGTCCGCCTGGATGGGCAGCCAGGTCTCATCGATGTTGTTGCCCGTGGAGGCGGCGTCAACTTCCTTTTCGGTGGATTCGACGACGTCGTCCTCGTTCGCCGGTTTGGCGAAGAGCTTTTGTGCGCTGTCGCGCCATGCGCCAAAGTGGTACTCGTCAAAGGCGACGAGGTCCCAGTGCTCCAGGTGGACCCACTCGTTGCGCGGCTTGATGGCGCCGGTGGCGCGGTCAACGCCCAAGAAATCCTGGAACGAGCCGAAGCACACGATGGGGTGCGAGGGGTCGCATTCCTCGTAGGCCATGGCACCGCGAGAGACGAATTGCCAACCTTCGAAATCGATGTGGCTCTCCAGGTCCTCGCGCCAGGCATCCTCCACGGCGGGCTTGAAGGTGAGCACGAGCACGCGCTTCATGTTCATGCGGCGGGCGAGCTGGTAGGTGGCGAAGGTCTTGCCAAAGCGCATCTTGGCGTTCCAGAGGAACTTGGGCGCGTTGCGGTTGCCGGGTTGCTCGCAGGCACGGAAGTACGCTTCCGTTTTGTTGACGGCCTCAAGCTGCTCGGGGCGCATGGTGAAGTCTTCGGTCCGCTCGCGTTCGTAGCTGGTACGGTCGCGAACTTCCAGCCAGGCGTTGCGCACGTCGGCGGGCGTGCAGCGGAACCACTCGCCTCCTACGTTTTGGAATCCGTTGGCGGCAAGGCGCTTGTGGACCGCGTGATCCATAAAGGAGGAGCCGTCGGTGCGCATGGCGCTCTCGGCGAAGACAATCTCGTACGGTTTGCCTTCGCCCGGCTGGATGACGGGGAACTGCTGGGCCACGCGCTTCTCCACGTCGATCTCCGTGTAGCCGACCTTGAGGAAGTTTGCGTGATCCGGGTTCTTGTCGCGATATGCGTAGATGGAGGGCCGGACCTCCGGGCGCGCGGGGAAGAAGGTGGCGTTACTCATTGTCTACCCCAAGTCCATTGTGCTTATTTTCGATTCGATATAGCTAACCTCATGTTGCGTTAGCTGGTATTTCTCGTAGAGTTTCTCATCCGTCCACTCGATAGAAAAATCTTGCATCGGGACAAGGGAGAAGCTTGCTCTTGAAAGATGTTGGGTGGCGGTTAACTGCATAACAAGGAAGCGGGCAAACTTACTCTTGATATACTTTGCTAGGTTGTTCGCCTCTTCTTCAGACTCGAATGAGCCGATAGACAGATAGGTTTCCGTGCAGACTGATTTTGGAGGGGCAACTTCTAGAACGGAAATAATTCGTCTCATTCCATCCTTGTCGGTCTTTCCCGCATGGTCGTGGGTTAGATACGAGGTGAAAACCTTCCATCGGTCAATCCACTCCTGCCCCGAGGTGACTGCATCTCGGGAAATTGGACCAGTTCCACCGTTCCAGCGAAGCGTTAGATCTCCATCGGTGGAAGGGCGTGCGAATGTTCTCAAACCGAAGGGCTTTTGGGCCGATACGATCTCTGAAAGAGGGCTTTCTTTGAAAGCGGCGGCCTTATGGATGATGGATACCGCTTCGGCGCTCCTTATAAAGGTCGGAAATTCATCGAGTTTGCGGTGCGCGGTACTTTCCCGACCGTTTTCTTTTGTTGTGACCAGGCAATCTCCATTGTACGAACGGGACCAAAGGAAATAGCAAACACCGCCAGCAATATCGACGCCGGGAAAGCAATCATCTGAATTGGGATAGTCAACCAGGCGTTCGATTCGGTGATCGGATAGCATTTCATGGCGGAATTTTGATAGGCCTCTGCCTCCGTTGTACCAGCGGGCGGGAATAATAAAAGCCATATAGCGGGGGAGGAGTTTTTTTGCCTGAATGACAAATTTGTCGTATAGCGGAATGGCGCTCGCTTTTTGTCCCCCATCGCTCAGTTGGTACGGCGGGTTTCCGACGATCACATCGAACTTCATACTCAGAATCCTTTCCGGATCGTCGGTGTGGATGAACTCATATGCATGGGTTTCGAGGCTGGCGTCGCGGTCGTATTCGGCATTGCTCGCACCACAGTATTTGCAACGGTTGTTCACCCACGTGTGTTGGAGGGTGCGATGACGCACGTTGCCCTCGGAGCTGTCGAACTCGGCAACACTGAAGGGCCCATTGGGAAATTTGCTGCAGTACAGGCTCCGGCGCGCAAGCAGGCTCGTGAGCTCGGTGATCGCGATGCCATAGAGCTGTTCGTGCATGATGTGCTCGACGCGTTCCTGCAAGTCGGGGTACACGTGTTCAAGCCCCTTGATGAAGCGCTTGGCCGCCTCTCTTAAAAACACGCCCGATTTGCAGCACGGGTCCAGGATCTTGATGGTGGGGTCGCTCCAGATCTCGGGCGGCAACATGTCCAACACGTCGTTGGCGAGCTCCGGCGGCGTGAAGACCTCGTCGTTGCTCAGGTTCGCCAAACAGGTCAAGACGTCGGGGTTGTACGCCTTCTCAAGTAGGCTAGGCATAGCGCTGCACCTCCCAGTAATTGGTGAGGGGGTATTCCTGTATTGCGGAGGGGATGTACGCGTCGATCTCGGCGTCGTACTCCCAGTCGGTATGTGCGCGGACGTCACCCGTGTCAGGCTGCTCGTCGGCGAACAGCGAGAGCGTCTCGCCCTTATCGGTGTTGCCGTCGAGCAGCTCGCTCAACAGGAAGTCGCGGCGCTTCACCTTGTCGCCCGTCACGAGCGACCACTCGGCAAAGGTGATGGGTTCGCCGTTGGAGTCTTTGAGAGTGAGGGCGTCGCCGCACAGGATGTTCTTGTGCAGCAGGTAGCGGATCGCTTCGAGGAATAACGCGTCCGGCTTCTTGATGGTGCGCGTAGCCTCGGCCTCGACGATTCCATACAAACGCTCGCGGCATTCCTCGGCGTTGTCCTCGAGGATGTCCACGCCGTATAGGCTGCTTACCGCCACAAAGGCGTAGCGCATGTAGTCGTCAGGGCTCTTCTTGTATTGCCGTGCAACCACGGCGAGTTTCCGTCTTAGCACTTCGGCGAGGAAGTTCCCGTTGCCGCAGGCCGGTTCTAGAAAGCGGGACTCGATGCGCTCGGTCTCCTGCTTGACCATATCGAGCATTGCGTTGACTTCGCGCTCATTGGTAAAGACCTCTCCGTGCTCCTGCACCCTCTTGCGAGATTTGACTTGCTGGGCCATAGAATCGTTCCTTGCGCTGTACGATATATCATACACAGTGTAGCCCAAAAGGGAGCATGTACGAAATATCGGACCATGTACGCTATATCAGTCAATACGATGTAGCCTATGGATATTGAGATGACATGTGGGTTTGTGTGCAGGCAGGTCGGCGCTAACGTCGGTCGGCTTAGAGAAGAACGTGCGATTTCGCAGGCTTCGCTTGCCCGCATGGTCGGCGTCAATCGGCCCAATCTTAATAAATTTGAAAATGGCAAGCAGAACGTGTCGCTCGATTATCTCGTTAAGATCGCCGAGGGTCTCGATGTTCCGGTTGTCGAGTTCTTCTCGGGCCTCGAGGGAGACTCTCCAGGCAAGATCGCGGAGGCCAGGTCATACCAGCCGAGCGCTTAGGTGGTTTTTCCGGGTGCTATATTGCTATAGCTTCATATAATTCGATTCCCCGATGAGAATGGCGTTCCCTATCGATAGGGTGGGGAGAGGGAAGAATGGAAAGCACGAATCTTAACGAGACGCGCTGCGTGCTTCTTCCCATCTGGATGCCGTACTGCTGTCAAGGTGTGCGAGCAATTGCACGTTGGCGGCGCTTCGGCGTTTGGCTCAGGGGGCGTGCGCCCGATGGAAGCGCGGCATGGGTCCTCTCGTCCCGCGAAATCTATTGATCTTGGCGACTGTGGATGGCGTTTTTCGTATAGATTCTCGAATTTACTAAGTAGCAAGCCTACCGATTTATCAAAAGCGCAGCTTATAGGAATGCTACCCGCGAGATATACAATGAGATCCGGGAGTGCAGTACGAAAAACGCTATCAACGCGATGGCTGGGCAGCGCTAGGTTCCCTTTGGACGCTACGCCTGCCGCGCGCTCGTTGCGAGAGCCTGCCCGCGCTTAACCGCATTCATTCTGCGGCGCTTGAATTGCTGAATAATAATCTGCGATTTCATCGATTGTGTGGCATGAATCGCACGTGCTAACTTGAACATCAAAATCATCGACTATAAACCACATCCTGTATTCTGCGTCTCAATACGATTGCTGCTATGAAGGCAGATGACGCATACAAATCCATTCATCAGACGATCGGTATCAACGCTGCTCGCCTCCGAGACCAGCAGAAACGGTCACAAGCGTTTGTGGCTGAGCGCGCCGGCATCGATAGGTCAGCTTTGAACAGATTTGAAAGCGGAAAATACAACCCCTCGATCGAGTGGCTTTGCAAGCTGGCGGACGGCTTGGGCGTTCCCGTTGTCGAGTTCTTTTCGGGACTGGAGACCGCTGCGCCGGGCGACATCGCCAAGACCGGATTGCATGACGTTGCGAAGAAAGCGTAGGTTATCGGGGGTTTGGTTCCTGTCGGGCAGTTTCCGCCGGGCGGTTCCCGCTTCGCGATGCGCGGCGTCTGAGCGCGGTGTCACAGCACGGCGCGCCGCGCCTGAGCGCTGCCGCGGCCTTACTGGTCGGCGAACCTCAGGCAGCCCTCGTTGATGAACCACTCGAGGTGCCCGCAGTCCTCGCAGATGAGCGCGACGGCGCTCTCGTTGAAGCAATCGAGATCCATGGCGCTCATGAGCGCGGTGTTGAGCTGGGCTTCGCGCTTCTTGAAGCGCTCACCGCCGCAGTGCGAGCAGGTGACGAGCTTGCCCGCGGCGGTGTAGCTCTCGGGTCCGTCCGATTTGCCAAATCCAAAGAAGCCCACGGTGCGATCCTTTCCGAATCGTGATTGCATGCCTTGACGCCGTCTATTATAACTGCGGGGTTTCGCCGTTTGTTGTAGCTGCATGGTTTCATTCGAGGAGAGTTGTACGGCGGGAGAGCGCGATCGACCTCATATCGGCGTTTCAATTCGGCGCCCGCTCCTCATCTGGGGTTGTGGGGCACCCCTGGGGCTGCGGTTTCAAGGCGGCTCCGTTCATGCCCAATAACGGCGCTCAAGAAATCTAAGTGCCAAGTTATAAGATTTTTTGAAGTCACGTTGTATAAGTCCGCACGGCTGGGTACTATTCAGGGCGTACGAAAAAAACGTAGGGTTCGCGCAGGCCTGAATGCCTGCGCGACAGGTTAGGAGGAACCTCACATGCTTAAGCCTCTTGGTGATCGCGTTCTCGTCAAGCCCGATGCGGCCGAGCAGAAGACCGCTTCCGGTCTCTACATCGCCAGCAACGCCCAGGAGAAGCCGCAGCGCGGCGAGATCATCGCCGTCGGCGCCGGCAAGGTGGCCGATAACGGCGAGCGCCTGCCCATGGACGTGAAGGTGGGCGACGTCGTCATCTACGGTAAGTTCGGTGGCAACGAGGTCAAGGTCGATGGCGAGACCTACCTGCTCATGCGCGCCGACGACATCTACGCCGTGGTCGAGTAGCGCCGCAGCATTCGCCACGCGCCGCGATTCGGCACCCGCTATGGTGCCGACGCTTCAACGGGGTGCCTCGTATGGCCCCCCGTTCCAAATTGAAGCGCGGTGCTCGTTCCTTGCCTCGAATTGGTGCCTGTCCCTAATTCGAGGTCTCTCGCATCTTTCTTTTGGAGGATATAACTATGGCTAAGAACATCACGTTCGATACCGACGCTCGCGCCAAGCTCGCGAAGGGCGTCAACACTCTGGCCGACGCCGTCACCGTTACCATGGGCCCCAAGGGCCGCTACGTGGCGCTGCAGCGCTCCTTCGGCGCTCCCACCATCACCAACGACGGCGTCTCCGTCGCCAAGGAGATCGAGCTCGAGGACAACATCGAGAACATGGGCGCCCAGCTGGTGAAGGAGGTCGCCACCAAGACCAACGACACCGTGGGTGACGGCACCACCACCGCGACCCTGCTCGCCCAGGCCATCGTCAACGATGGCCTCAAGAACGTCGCCGCCGGCGCCAACCCGCTGGCCATCCGCCGCGGTATCGACAAGGCCGTCAACGCCGCCGTCGCCGAGATGAAGAGCCTGGCCAAGCCGGTCGAGACCAAGGAGCAGATCGCTTCCGTTGGTACCATCTCCGCTGGCGACCCCGAGGTTGGCGCCAAGATCGCCGACGCTATGGACGTTGTGGGCAAGGACGGCGTCATCACCGTCGAGGATTCCCAGACCTTCGATATCACCATCGACACCGTCGAGGGCATGCAGTTCGACAAGGGCTATGTCTCCGCGTACTTCGTTACCGACAACGACCGCATGGAGGCCGTGATGAAGGATCCCTACATCCTCATCACCGACCAGAAGATCTCCAACGTTCAGGACATCATGCCTGTTCTCGAGGCTGTCTCCCGCGCTGGCAAGGGCCTGCTCATCATCGCTGAGGACATCGACGGCGAGGCTCTGCCCACCCTGGTCCTCAACAAGATCCGCGGCGCTCTGAACGTCTGCGCCGTCAAGGCCCCCGGCTACGGTGACCGCCGCAAGCGCATGCTCGAGGACATCGCTATCCTCACCGGCGGCCAGGCCGCTCTGGACGAGCTGGGCATCAAGGTTGCCGACATCACCGCTGAGATGCTGGGTACCGCCAAGTCCGTCACCATCACCAAGGACAACACCACCATCGTTGACGGTGCCGGCACCAAGGAGGCCATCGCCGACCGCGTTGCCGCCATCAAGGGCGAGATGGAGCACACCGATTCTGAGTTCGACCGCGAGAAGCTCCAGGAGCGCCTCGCCAAGCTCTCCGGCGGCGTGGCCGTTATCAAGGTCGGTGCCGCTACCGAGACCGAGCTCAAGGAGATCAAGCATCGCGTTGAGGATGCCCTGCAGGCCACCCGCGCGGCCGTCGAGGAGGGCATCGTCGCCGGCGGCGGCGTCGCCTTCATGGACGCTCTGCCCGCGCTCGAGGGCATCGAGATCTCCGATCCCGAGGAGCAGATCGGCATCGACATCATCAAGAAGGCGCTCACCGCTCCTGTGGCCACCATCGCCAAGAACGCCGGCTACGAGGGCGCCGTCATCGTGGACAAGGTCTCCGAGCTCCCCGCGGGCGAGGGTCTGAACTCCGCTAACGGCGAGTGGGGCAACATGATCGAGATGGGCGTGCTCGACCCGGTCAAGGTTACCCGCACCACCCTGCAGAACGCCGCTTCCGTGGCCTCCCTCATCCTCATCACCGAGGCCACCGTCTCCGACGTGCCGAAGAACACCCAGCTCGAGGACGCCATCGCGGCCGCGACCGCAGGTGCCCAGGGCGGCGGCATGTACTAAGCGAAACGCTTAGAACTCCCATTGGAACCCCGGAGGGTTCCTTGCGGGTGTGTTCGAGGCTCAGCCTCTCAGAACACCCTCAAGGAATCCCTCCGGGGTTTTTGCATTCAAGCCATTCGAGCATGCGAGGAAAAAAGAGATCGGTGCGCTCAGCTTCGCGCCCTTGCCGTTCGCGGTCCGCTGTCTGGGCGCCCGGGGCTCGCGTGCTTGCTCGGGTTTCGCGTCCTGTGCGGGTTCCGCGTTGCTTATAATGCGTGGGTACGGAAACGGTACTGCGCGGCAGCGTGCTTGCATGCGAAAAAGGGCTCCGCGCGGCGGCCGGCGCGTGGCGAATACGGGGTGGTAAACATGGATGAACGCAAGCGGATGCTGGTGAAGGGCGCGGCGGCGGGTGCCGGTGCTCTCGCCGCGGCAGCCTGGGTCGCATGGTCGAACGGCGGCATTCAGACGACCGAGTATGAACTCGCGGTTCCTCGGTTGCCGCGGGCATTCGACGGCGTGCGCATCGCCCAGATCTCCGACCTTCATAACGCGGAGCTCGGCCATGCCAACGCGAGGTTGCTCAAGCGCCTGCATCGCGTCAAGCCCGATTTCATCGCGATCACGGGGGACCTGGTCGACTCCCGTCGTACGCGCGTCGACGTCGGTATGCACGTGGCGGCGCAGGCTGCGAACATAGCCCCTGTGTTTTTCGTCCCAGGCAACCACGAGGCGCGCCTTCGCGAGTATCCGCAGATCGTCGCTCGCCTGAAGCGTGCGGGCGTTACGGTGCTGGGGAATGCAGCGGTGTCGTTGCGGCGCGGTGCCGAGCGCATCGTGCTGCTCGGGCTGACCGACCCGGTGTTCCGCCGTCCGTATCCTCGCGGCGCGACGCCCCAGATCATCGATGCGCAGCTAGCGGACGTGCTGGTTCGCGCCGGCATCGAACCGGGTGCCGAGCATGCGCCCTGCACCGTCCTGCTCACGCACCGCCCCGAGCTGCTCGCGGTGTACGCGGCGCGCGGCATCGATGTGGCGTTTGCCGGCCATGCCCACGGAGGCCAGGTGCGCCTGCCGGCGGTGGGTCCGCTCTTCGCACCCAGCCAGGGTTTCTTTCCCAAGGTCACCGCGGGCGTGCACACGCTGGGGGCAACGCAGCTCGTGGTGAGTCGCGGCCTGGGCCCCAGCGTCGTGCCGCTGCGCGTGAACAACCGGCCCGAGCTCGTGGTGGCGACGCTGCGCTGCGCCGACCCCGGGGTGGACCGCGCGTTGTAAGCGAACGAACGAAAAACATGTATAAAACGGTAACCGCTCGCGCGTGTCTGTTTCAAAAGCGGCACATGGGTGTCCTTTTGCGATCTGTGCCCTTTGAATCCGTTCAAATGTGGTAGCGTATCAGACACATTAGTGCTCATGGTGTTGTCGTTTCGATGTCTGCCTGTCAACGAGGGCATCTGATGACATGGGAAAGGGGAAGGCTCATGTTTTGCTCTCAGTGTGGTTCGCAGATCAGCGACGGTGCCGGGTTTTGCCCTATGTGCGGAGCGAAGGTGGGAGGGGGTCCCGCTGCGCCCCAGCCCTCGCCGGTGGTGCCCGAGGAGGCGGACGCGAATTCGAGTCCCGTACAATCCGCACAGGTTGTTCCGGTACCGCCTGCGTCGACGTCGCCCACGGGCGGCCCCGCGTCAGGTGCCGTTCCCGTTGACGCTTCGCGCAGCTTGCTGATCTGGGTTCTGCTCTCCTTCATCACCTGCGGTCTGTATACCTGGTATTTCGTCTATACTCTGGCGGTTGATATGAACCGCATGTGCCAGGGTGATAACGATGAGACGCCCGGATTGCTCGTGTTCATTCTGCTTTCCATCGTGACCTGCGGTTTCTACAGCTATTGGTGGTACTACAAGATTGGCAACCGTATGCAGGCGAATGCACCCCGCTACGGTCTGCAGTTCCAGGAGAACGGCACGACGATTTTGCTGTGGATGATCTTCGGCGTTCTCTTGTGCGGCATCGGGCCTTTCGTCGCGATGCATATTCTCATCAAGAATGTGAATGCGCTTGCAGCGGCATACAACGCACGTCTGGTCCGCGCGTAGCGCGAAGCGAACCCAGGGTTGATGATGGTCGATATCCTACGGAGGGCGCTTAAGCTCGGTGGCGTGATTACGGCGTGCGCGCTGGTGCTCTACTTTATGGATATCGGCTGCATCATACGTTTCGTGACGGGGGTGGCGTGTCCCGGGTGCGGTCTAACGCGAGCATGGCTTTGCGCGCTGCACTTGGATTTCGCGGCCGCCCTCGCCTTCCATCCGCTGTTCTGGCTCGTGCCCCCCGTCGCGCTTGCCGTGGTGTGCTACGAGCGGACGAGCCGGATGCCCCCGGTGTCCTCGGGAGCGCGTCGTGTCCTGGCAGCGTGCCTTGCAGCGGCGGTGGTTCTGTTTATCGCCGTGTGGCTTGCCCGTCTACTCGATCCAGCGGATGCGAGCATGCTGCTGGGCGATGCGGTGCCGGCAGGTGTTCCGCAGGATATCGTGAACATCCGCTGGCTCTCGTAGACGCGTGCCAGTTCGCCGCGGCTTGCCGACGCGGATTTGACGCTCGCTGCACGGGTGGACCCGTTGCATCCCGAAGGGTTGCACAACGGGTTAGCGGATGCAGCGGAGTGCTTTGTCCTGGAGGAGCCGCTTAGAAGAGCTGCTTGAGGTAGAGCACGCCGAAGGGCGGGATTTCAAGTGATCCGCCAAGTTCGAGGACGTCTCCGGCGACGAGCCGCGCGGGCTCCCCGGCGCCGTCTTCGATGCGCGCGTTGTCGTAGGCGGGCGCACTGGCGAGCAGGACTTCGAAGCGTCCCGCGAGCGAACCGTCTCCGAACGTGAAGGGCACATCGTCCGCGTTGACGGCGACGAGGACGCGCTCGGCGGCACCTGCGTCGCCAGCGCATGCGTCGCGCTCGAACAGCAGCTGCTTGTTCGTGATCACGACGTTGCGGTAGCCGCCGTGGCAGAGCGCGCGCGACGCGCGGCGCACGTGGTTGAGCGCGCAGATGTAGCCGGTGAGCTCGTTGGGGGCGTTGCCGCCGTCCCAGCCGGGCGCGAGGTGCTCGAGCGCGTCGGCGGCAGGGGCGTCGAGTGCCGGGCGCAGTGCGACGTCGGCGAGGTAGCCGGTGCCCTTTTCACCCAGCTGCCCCCATTCGCTGCCGTAGTACAGACAGGGGATGCCCGGCATGCCGAACAAGACGCCGTATGCGGGGCGAAGGTGGCGCTTCTCGGTCAAGATGCTGGCCAGGCGCGAGACGTCGTGGTTGTCGGCGAAACTCACCAGATGCTTGCCTTGGTAGATGCACCAGGGGTCGCCTCCGTATTGGCGGTGCAGAGAATGGGCGATCTCGAACATGTTCATGGAGTTGAAGCTCGAATACAGGCCCTTGTAGCACTCGTAGTTGGTGCAGGAGTCGAGCATCTCGTCGTTGACGATGAGGTTGTAGTCGCCGTGCAGGACCTCGCCGATGAGTGGGAAGCCATCGCCCGGGCCGCCGTCGAAGCGCGCCTCCGCCCCCAGTTCGCAGGCGAGCCCATGAAGGCGCTTCACGAAGTCGCGGTCGAGGCTGTAGGCGACGTCGAGGCGCAGGCCGTCGACGCCCAGCTCGTGCTTCCACATGCTGACGGCGTCGAGCAGGTAATCGATGACAGCGGGGTTACGCAGGTTGAGCTTGACCAGATCCTGGTTGCCCTCCCAGCCCTCGTACCAAAAACCGTCGCCGAAATGCGTGTCGCCATCGAAGCTGATGTTGAACCAATCCTTGTACGGTGAATCCCACTTCCGCTCGCGGACGTCACGGAAGGCCCAGAAGTTGCGTCCCACATGGTTGAAGACGGCGTCCAGGATCACGCGCACGCCGCTTGCATGCAGGGCGGCGACGGTATCGGCGAAATCCTCGTTGGTTCCCAGGCGGCAATCGACCCGGTGCAGGTCGCGCGTGTTGTAGCCGTGGGTGTCGGAGGAGAAGACGGGGTTGAGCAAAATCGCGCCGATACCGAGTTTCCCAAGATAGGGGGCCCAGTCTATGAGTTGGCGGATGCGATGGCGCTCGATTTGCCCGTCCATCCCGGCGGAGTCGGCGAGGTCCGGCGCGTCGAACGGACAACCGAGCATGCCCAGGGGGTAGATCTGGTAGAGGGTGGTATCGAAGACCCACATGGCGACTCCTATCTTCTGGTTGTTTGTTCCGTCCCGAGCACGCTGCCCGGTTTCGATGGACCTGTCTGCGATACGCGGCGCGCGCAACGAGCGTCAGTCCGAACGCATGTAACCTTACCGCTCGCGTGGCGATGCCGCGCTCCCTATTCGACTGGCGATGCAAGCGCGGCGGGGGATGGTGTATCGAGGGGTGGTCCGACCTGTTTTGCGTGTGGGACGCGTTTTTCGTACGAATTCCGGATTGTGGCGAGTAGACCAGGGGTGTTGGTCTTCTTGACCTGGGCTTTTCTTCAAAAAAAGAAGGGGCTACTTGATAGAGTTCTAAATCAGTACGAAAAACGGTGCCCACGCGTTCGGTGAACGACGTTCACGTCAGAAATGACGTGCCCGCCCACGAGCTGAACGATGTTCATGTCAGAAATGACGTGCCAGCGCGTGAAATGAACAGCGTTCACGCCTGAAGGAGGGTGTCCGTGCGTGCGATGAACAGCACCTGAAGGCGAAAAGATGTTCCCGAGCGTGCGACGAAGCGAGTCCGCATGCGAGGCCACGACCGGCGGGCGGCTGACGACGTGCCCGCGCGCGTGATGAAGCGAGTCCGCATGCGAGGCCACGACCGGCGGGCGGCCGACGACGTGCCCGCGCGCGTGATGAAGCGAGTTTCGGCGCTGCTGCTCGGGTGGATGCCCCGTGCCGGCCTGCCGGCTACCGCGCCGGACCGCGCCGGCGCATGGCGATCGTGATCGCTACGAGTATGCCGACGAGTACGGAGACGAAGGGCCAGCGCGAGGGGTCGGCGAAGCTCGAGATGCCCACGGCGAGCGAGCTCACCGTTGCCAGGGCCGGTACGATCGCGCGTCGGATGCGGGCGGTGCGCGCAGGCGCGGGGCCCGCGGGGTCGTGCAAGATGGCCTGCACGTAGAAGAGCGGCATGATGAAGAGATTGAGGCTCACGGCGATCTCGGAGATGTCTCCGTTGGGTAGCAGCCCGAGGACGGTCACGAAGGCGTGCACACCCATCCAGAAGAGTACCGATCCGAGTGCCACGAAGGCGCTGACCAGCGGGAAGCGCAGCGTCCGATTCATCTTGAGCAGCGATTTGGCAAATGGCACCTCGCCTGTGACGGCGAGGGCGTACGGCATGCGCAGAATCGACAGGATGAGGCCGTTCGCCGTGCCCGCCACGGCGATGAAGGCGATGAAGTTGGGCCAGATGGCGGCCTGCGGTCCGAAAAGCTTGACGAAGAGCAGCGAGAGGCTCGCGTCGCCTGCGGTCATGACCTCCTGGGGGCCCAGGAAGCAGGAGATGCCCACGAAGTAGGCGATGTAGAGCGCGAGGATGATGATGGGGCCGGCGATGAGCGCGATGGGCAGGTTCCGCTTGGAGTTCTTGATCTCGGGCGCGATGCCCGCCGCCGCGGTCCAGCCGTCGAACGCGAACGCGACGGGCGCCGCGGCGATGACCCAGCCCGCGCCGGCGGCGGGCGCCTGCTCGATGCCCTGCACGAGATAGCTGCCTGGATCGGCGAACAGGACGCCGATCACGCCGACGGCTATGAGCGGCAGGACCTTGAAGACGGTGGTAGCGTTGGCGAACCAGCCGCCCAGGCTGGGCCAGCATACGTTCCACACGAAGCAGGCGAGCAGAAACGCCACGCCGATGACCATCTGAAGCTGGAAGTCCCCGGACAATCCGAACGCCATGCAGGCGTACACGCCTACGACCCAGCAGATCACACCGGTCACGATGGGCAGGTAGATGAAGGTGAAGTTCCAGCCGATAAACGTGAGGCGCTTCGGCCCCAGGAATCGTTCGGCATAGGCGATCGGGCCGCCCGCGCCGGCGGTCTGCGAGGCGAAGCGCGCGAGCGTGAGGCCGCCGAAGACGATCGTGGTGGCGGCGAGCAGGAACATCGCGACGCCCAGGGCGACGTTGCCGCCGGTGGCGACGAGGATGTTATCGCTTTTAAAGAAGATGCCCGAACCGATGGAGATGCCCACGATGAGGCTGAGCGCCGTGGCGAGCGAATAGCGCTGGACGTGGGCGCCGTGCACGTGCTCGGCCTGACCGGCGTCGGTCGGTTCGCGTCGCGACGGGTCGGCGGCGGGGTCGCTGCCGCCGTGCTCGCTAGCGGGCCGACCGCAGGCGGCCCGGTCGGCGGGGGCCGTCGTGAAGACGGGATTCGATTCGTGTTCCATGCTCGGTGCTGGTCCTTATGCGTCCTTGGTGGCGACGCCCAGGACGGTGCAGGCGATGCTCACGATGATGGAGCCTGCGAGCGCGGAGAAGAAGCCCGAGATGGCGATGCCCGATCCCAGCAGGTTCACCGACAGCCAGCTGGCGAGCTCGAGCATGAAGCTGTTGATGACGAGCTGGAAGATGCCGAGGGTGAGGATGGTGAGCGGAAACGAGATGAAGGTGAGCAGCGGCTTGATGAGCGAGTTCACGAAGCCGAGGAAGAGGCCGACGAAGGCGAAGCTCAGCCAGGGATCGGCGCCGCCGAAGGGCTCGATGCCCGGGACGATGAACGTGGCGATGGCGATCGCGATGGAGGTGAGGAGCCAGTTGAGGATGAAACGCATGATATCTCCTTGTATGCCGGGTGGCGCTATGATGGGTCGCGGTGCGAGCATGGTGCACAGGGTACCATGCCGGGGAGATGCGCATTCAAGCATCGCGTTCTTTCCACGACTCGCCCTGTGAACCGACATATCGGAGGACACATGCAGCAGTACAGATTCGGGGACCCGGCAAAGGCCCGCCCGCTCGACGATGCCGACGGCTCCCGCGCGATCGCGTTCTTCATCTTCAATACCGAGGTGCACCTGCACGCCTATGCGGGCGATCGCGACGAGCGCGGCGACGCGTCGCTCGTCGAGTGCCTGGACCGCGCGCTGCTGGCATGCCGCGATCGCTGCGTCTTCTTCGAGCACGCCTTCTCCCGCACGCGCGAGGACTCGGATATCACCCGGGCGCATACGGCTTCGCCGGAGCCGGTGGAGGTGTCCCCGCAGACGGCGGAGCTGGTGCGCGCCGCGCTGGGATACTGCCGGGCGAGCCGCGGCTGCTTCGATATCACGATGGGTACGGTCACGTCCCTGTGGAACTTCCATACCGGCGAGGTGCCGAGCAAGCTCGCCCTGTCCCGCGCTCTGCCGCACGTCGGGATCGGGCGCATCGAGCTGGGCGGGGATGCCGAGCATCCCACGCTGGCGATCCGGGACCCCGTGACCGTCCTCGACCTGGGCGGCGTCGCCAAGGGCTACATCGCCGACGACCTGTCGCGCCTGCTTGAGGCGAACGGCGTCGAGCGCTTCGTCATCAACCTGGGCGGCAACGTAGTGGTGCGCGGAGGGCGCCCGCGCAACGCGGCGGGGCGCCCGCCCGTAGCGGCAGGCGCCCCGTGGCGCGTGGGCATCGTGAACCCGCGCGACCCCGCGCACCATCGCGCGATCGTGGACCTGGCGGACGGATCGGTGGTGACGAGCGGCGTGCACGAGCGCAGGTTCTCGAAGGGCGGGGTGACCTACCACCATATCCTCGACCCCCGGACGGGCATGCCCGCGCAAACCGATGTCGCGAGCGCGACCATCGTCGCGGCGCGCTCGCTGGATTGCGACGGCTACTCCACGACAGCGCTCATGCTGGGCGCGCGCGGGGCGATCGATTTCATCGAGGGAATCGACGGCGTCGAGGCGGTCGTGATCGACGAGCGCGACGAGGTGTCGTGGACCTCCGGCCTCGAGGAACGGCTGTCGCTCATCCCCACGCTGCCACGCTGGTGATTCGCTGCCGCTTGATTGCATATTCCCTTCAGGCTTTTGCGCGTGCCTTGCGACCGCTCGTATGCGTCTCGTCGCCGTCCATCGGTGACGATTACGTGCATTGCTTTATTTGGGTGGTGTATCATGCGGGGCGCTGTAATAATAGCGTGCTTGTGAATAGGATTGCCGTGCCCGTGAATCAACATTTCATGATGCAGCTCGATGCTTCGAGATTTGCTCGCACGGCATGATGGTTGAAAGGTGGCAGTATGAACATTGAGAAGATGTTCGAGCGTCCCGACGTGGAACAGCTGGTGCAGGCATTCCTCCTGCTTGACGGCGCCGACGACGTGCGGGCCTTCCTCACCGACCTGTGCACGCCGCGCGAGATCTGCGACTTCGCCCAGCGTCTCCAGGTCGCCCGCTACCTCGATGAGGGCGAGCCCTATGTCGAGGTCCAGGCGCGCACGGGCGCATCGTCCACCACGGTGAGCCGCGTATCCAAGTCGCTCAACGGCGAGTACGGCGGATACCGCCGCGTGCTGGTGAAGTTCGACGACCAGTAAGGGCACAGAGCCGGCGTTTTGCATCGGTATCAATTACATTCCGCTAACGAGGACGGGTCCGGCTGCACTCTGCGCGCCGGGCCCGCTCGCTTTTGCAAGCGGATCCGCATGAAGCGCGATTTCTCCGAGCCTTCGCAATCTGTCCGCACGGGCGTGTAGGATAGGGGGAGTCAACTTCGATCGAGGACGGAGAGCATGGCGCTTACGGTATACGAGACAACATCGGGGTCATCGCTGTCGGCGGCGGAGGTTTCGCTGCTCATCGATGCCGCAAAAACCTACGGCAGGGCAACGCTGCTCGTTGCCTCCTTTGCCGAGCGCGAGCGGTGCCGCGCCACCCTGGCTCGCGCGGGCGCCGGCATGGGCATCGACGTGGCGACGCCGGCGACGTGGGTCGCGGGGCTCTGGGAGCTGCTCGGCGACGGCCGCGGAATCGCAACGCCTACCGAGCGGCGCATGCTCATGGCGAGTATCGTCGCCGTCGCCCAGCCGGAGGAGCTCGAGCCCCTTCGCGACAACCCCGGAACCGTGCGTCTGCTCGCGGATATAGCCGCGGCGCTGCTGCCGGCCATGGTGCCCGCGCCGGCGCTCGAGAAGGAGGCTCCCGTCGCCTCGAGCGATGCCGAGTGCGTGGTGTTGGGCCTGGTCGAGCGCTATGCTGCCGCGCTGGCCGAGCGCGGCATGGTGGAGACGTCCGAGGCAGCGTGCCTGCTGGCGCGCATCGTCGGCGCCGATGCCCCCGCCTGCGCGCGCTTCGTCGCCGTCCGCGATGTCACGGCGTTCCCAGCACATGTCGTTCGCTTGCTGCGCGCCGTGGCAGATGCGGGGGAGGCGGCGTGGCTCCTCAACGAGAACCAGGTGACGCTTGCGTCCGCCCTCGGTCCCGAGCGCATCGTGCGGCTCGGCGCCGCCGACGGGCCGTTCCCGGATGCCCGCGACGAAGCCGCCTGCGAGCTCGCATCCGCCGTCGCAGCCTGTCCCGCGCCCGCGTTCCTCGAGGTGGCGGGTCCGCATGCGCGCGCTGCCGCCTATGCGGACGCCATCGCGGAGCTGGTGGGCGACGGCCGGGAGGTCGTGGTCGCCGCGGCGCGCCCGGGCGACGTGTTCGATGCGGTTGCCGAGCGCTTGGCAGCGCGGGGCATCGCCTGCGAGGCCCCTCTCGCGTGCCGTTTCGGCGATACCCAGGTAGGCCGACAGTTCACCGCGCTGCTCGACCTCGTGGGCCGTATGCAGGAGGCGGGCGAGAGCCTGGAGCGCGCGGACCTTTGGTGGCCTGCGCCAGAGCTGACCGACTGGCTGTATTCCCCGCTGTCGGGTGTAGATGCCTTCGCGGCGCGCCGGTTCGACAAGAAGCTTCGCTCCAATCGCGCGCTGGGCCCCGAGGGCGTCCTGCGCGCGCTGCAGGGCGTCCAGACGCAGGCCGAGGCGTCGCGCAAGAAGCTCGACCCCGCCAACCCATACGCGCAGGTGCCCGCCGTGTGCTCCAGCGTGGTGAGCTATCTCATGCAGGATCGCCCGGTCTCTGCGCTCAAGGCGCTGTGCACGGTGGCCTCGGCGCTGCCGGGTTCGGCCTTTGGCTGGACGGACGGTGCGGTGCGCGCCAACATCGAGGTCACCATGGCGGCGCGGGCCATCGAGCTCGTGCTCGACCGGGCGCGTGCGCTGGACGTGCCGCAGGCGGCGGCCGTCTCGGTGCTCGACATGCTGTCGGTCGCGGCGGCGGCGCGCAGCGAATCGGCGGATTTCGCCCATACCGGCCCCGACGGCGCCGATACCTCCACGCAGCCCGTCGTGCGCTTCATGACGCTCGCCGACGCCGCCCTGCTGGATGCGGGCTCTATCGACGCGCTGTTCGTGGCCGATGTGGATATCGACAGCTTCCCGTTGGCGCACAAGGAGGGGCCGCTTGCCGAGCTCGCATCGGCGTTCTCGTTCGCGCCGGTCGAGCTCGAGCCCGCGGCGCGCATGCGCGACCTCATGGCCCGCGCCATGGCGGCGGCGAGCGGCGAGGTGGTGCTCGCGCGCGTGACGCACGAC
The DNA here is from genome assembly GCA_963558435.1 of uncultured Collinsella sp. Taxonomy (GTDB): domain Bacteria; phylum Actinomycetota; class Coriobacteriia; order Coriobacteriales; family Coriobacteriaceae; genus Collinsella. Next base: position 22,459 of record CAUWGM010000009.1, on the reverse strand, counting down.
CGCCAGGCCAAGGACCGCTATCCCGCCGCCATTTGGACCGAGCTGCTCGCGCGCCAGCGCGCCGCCGGCGTCGCGCCCTGCGTGCGCATGGTGGGCGAGGGCGACATCGTGCGCGATCTCGACCCCGCTGCGACCGCGCACATGAAGCGCCGGCGCGTCTCCTGTCTGCCGCCCCAGAGCCTCGGCGAGGACGCCGTGCCCTATCTGGTGCTCTATCAGCGCGACCCGAAGGACCCGGAGCGCCTGGTGCCTCGCCAGCTCTCGGCGTCGCAGATCGAGAGCTATGCGAGCTGCCCGCTGTGCTGGTTCATGTCTTCGCGCGTGCGCCCCGCCTCGCTCGATGCCGGTTTCGGCAACATGGAGAAGGGCAACTTCGTGCACGACGTGCTCTATCGCCTGCACGAGCGCCTGATCGAAGACGGCGTCCCGCGCGTGACCGAGCGCAACCTCGACGCGTGCATCGAGGTACTGCACGAAGTATTCGACGAGGTCCGCGCCGAGCACGAGCGCAACAAGACGTCGAGCTCGGGCGCCCTCGTACCCCACGGCGCCCTGCAGCGCGTGCAGGTCGACGAGATCTTGCCGCAGCTCGAGGGCGTGCTGCGCTACGAAGCAGGCGCCTTGGCGCCGTTCGCGCCCATGTACCTGGAATACTCGTTCAACGAGTTGGGCGTTGAGTATGCCGGGCGTCCGCTCGGCGGCCGCATCGACCGCGTGGACGTGGATGCCGAGAACCGCGCGATGGTGATCGACTACAAGCACCGCTCCGACGTGAACGCGTTCAAGCTGGCCGATCCCACGGTTGCGAAGAAGGACGGGACGGTGCCGGCGGACGACCCCGACTGGCTGCCCGAGCACACGCAGACGCTCATCTACGCCCAGGCCCTGCGCCGCTCCGAGCTGGCGCTCGATGCGCGCGGCGCCATCTACTTCGCCACCAAGGGCTCCAAGCCCGCGATGCGCGGCGCCGTGTCCGAGGAGTTCGCCGAGCAGGAGCCGGGAGACGGCCGCGTGCCCGGTCTCGCCGCCGGCTTCCCCGATGTCGAGCGCGGCGGCACCATGGGGTTCGAGGCCCTGCTCGACCGCGTGGAGGAGACCATCTCGCGTCGCCTCGACGAACTCGAGGCCGGCGTCGTCACGGCCGCGCCCACGCCCGCTGCGCGCTGCAGCTTCAACCACGACCTCGGATTCGAGCGGAGGAACGCATAGCTTATGGACCTTTCAACCCTGATGCCCCAGCAGCGCGATATCGTGACCACGCTCGATCGGCCGCTTTTCGTGTCGGCGGGCGCGGGCTCGGGCAAGACCTTCACCCTCACGCGCCGCATCCTGTGGGCCCTCTCGCAACAGTCCGGTCCGTTCATCACCAGCTTGGACCAGGTGCTGGCCATCACCTTCACCAAGGATGCCGCGGCGGAGATTCGCGAGCGCGTGCGCGGTGCGCTGGTCGAAGAGGGTATGGACGAGATCGCCCTGCAGGTCGATGATGCGTGGATCTCGACTATCCACGGCATGTGCGCCCGCATCCTGCGCGCCCACGCGCTCGAGCTGGGTATCGACCCCGAATTCACGGTGCTCGACGAGTCGGTGTCCGGCCCGCTTATGGACCGCGCCGTCGACCGCGTGATCGCGCGCGAGCGCGGCGGGCTGCATGCGCTGCAGACGTGGTTCCCGCTCACGGGCGAGGTGGGCCCGGGCGGCCGCGAGGCGGGCACGAGCGCGCGCCAGCTGGTGCGAACGCTGCTCGAGCGCGCGAGCGCGGCGCAAAACGGCTTCGACGATATCAAGTTCGCGCGCGGCTCCGTCGACTTCTCGGGCCTGCTCGATGCGTATCGCCCGTGCCTGGAGGCGAGTGCCAAGGCCGCCGAGACGGCCCAGGCGGCCATCGCGGCCATCGAGGCGTACCTGGCGGGTCCGCGCACGCGCGACGACCTCGCGGCCTGCATGCTGGCATGCGGGATGCCCCGCGCGAGCAAGGCGTTTCCCAAGGAGCAGGTGGCGCTGCTCAAGGCCGAGGCGGCCGACGCGTTCATCAACGCCTATATCGCTACCGGCGCCGACGCTCTCGATGAACTGATGGGCCTGGCGCGCGCGGTGGCGGCGGAATACACCGCGCTCAAGGAGGAGCGCTCGGCGCTGGATAACAACGACCTGCTGCGCCGTACGTACGAGGCCCTGCGCGACCACGCGTCCATTCGCGAGGTCTATGCGAGCAAGTTCGCCATGGTGATGATCGACGAGTTCCAGGACACCGACCAGCAGCAGGTGGACCTCATCAACTTCCTTACGGGCGAGGGCGGTCGCGCGCTGTGCACGGTGGGCGACGCCCAGCAATCGATCTACCGGTTCCGCGGCGCGGAGGTGGAGGTCTTCCGCCGCGCTCAGCGCCGCATCGAGGAGGGGACCGCGTCGGCAGGGGAGCGAGCGAGCGTCGCCGCGTCCGCCCAGGGCTCCGTGGTGAAGCTGGTCAAGAACTTCCGCAGCCATGCGGAGATCCTGGAATACGTGGCGCGCGTGTTCGACGACGAGCAGGGCGGCATCATGCCGAGCTTCCTCAACCTGCTGCCGCATGACGGCCGCGACGACGGCCTGCGCGCCACGGGCGCCTCGCGCCGTCAGGCCCTGCTCGTCGCAGGCGGTACCACCGAGGAGCGCACGGCGGCCAAGGCTGCGGCCATCGCGCGCCGCTTCCGCGCGCTCGCCGATGCGGGCCAGCCCGTGGGCGGCATGGTGCTGCTGCTGGGCGGCATGCCGCGTGCCGGCGTCTATGCCGACGCGATGCGCGCCGAGGGGCTCGATTGCGTGATCAGCGGCGGCTCGGTCTTCTCGGGCACCGAGGAGGCCAAGACGGTCCGCGCGCTCGCGTACACGCTCGGCAACCTTATGGATACGGCGCAGGGCCTGGCCCCGCTGCTGGCTTCTCCGCTGTTCGCCCTGGGCGCCCAGGAGTTCCTGGCGCTCTCCACCGCGCTCGACCAGCAGACGGGGGAGACCCGCCGCCGCAATATCGAGGCGGGCCTCCTGGCCGACGAGGACGCGCCCGGTTTCGGCGACCTGCCGCTGCTCGATCGCGCCCGCGCGGTGCTGCGCCCCGCGTTGCGCCGCGTCGGCCGCGACAGCTTGGCGAGCATCGCCCGCGACGTGGTCAACGAGTCCGGTTTGATGGTCCGCCTGGAAGCGCGCGGCGCCGAGGGGCGCGCCGCCGCCGCGAACATGCTCAAAGCGCTCGATGCCCTGGCCGAGGCGGAGGCCGAGGTGGGCAACGCGCCGCGTCAGGTGGCGCTCGCCTACGACCGCTTCCTGTCCGGCAAGCAGGCACCCGGCGCGCTGAACGAGGAGGGCGGCAACGCCGTGCGCATCATGACGGTGCACGCGAGCAAGGGTCTCGAGTTCCCGGTGGTGGCGGTCTCCGAGTGCTTCGGTATTCGTCCGAACGGCGACCGCATGCAGATGGCGCGTCGCGAGGACGGCACCGTGGGCGTGGCGGCGCTGCCCGCGCGCTTCCCGCACGGTCGCGATTCGGCGGGCAATTTCGTCGACGGATCCGAGGTCGAGAAGCAGTTCAAGAAGTTCCTATCGGGCAGCGGGGCCACGGGCCCATGGCTCGATGCGGGCCTCGTCGACGACGTCTGCGCCACGGGGTCGGCCGCGGAGGCCTGGATGTCGATGCGCGACGAGGAGGACCGGCTCGCGCTGGAGGAGCGCTCGCGCCTGCTCTACGTCGCCATGACGCGTGCGCGCGAGGTGTGCCTGCTCGCGCTCGATGCCGAGGTCGGTCGCGGCCGCGTGGCCGAGCTCGCCCTCAAGCCCGAGCGCGACCTCACGCCTTCGGTGCTCGAGCGCATCCTGCCCGATGAGGGCGCGTCGCTCGCCTGCGACCGCCTGGTGTTCGATAACGCGCAGCCGGGGGATTTCGAGCTGATCGCCCTCAAGGGCTTCGTCTATGAGGGCGCTGCCTACGATGCGAACGCCTGCATCGCGGACGGGCGGCTGCGTCCCGTCGAGGGTCCCGATGCGGTCGCATGCGCTTCGGCGACCGGCGGCGCGGCGGACGTTGCCGATGCCGGCGGGTGCGGCGGGCGCGCTGCCGCATCCGAGGGGGAGCCGGACACCTTCACCCTGGTGAGGCCCGCGCCCGTCTTCATGCGCGTCGTGCCGGCGCCCCGTGCGCCGCGCTCGTCGTACAGCTACTCGTCCATCTCGGCCGCGCTGCATGCCGAGGGGGAGGACCGCGCCGTCTCGGGGGGCGACGTCGAGGCGTTCGGCGTGCATGCTTCCGTGGATGAGGGTGCCCCGGCGAGCGAGGCCGCGACGCCCGAGGAGGTCGCCGCCCTGCGCGAGGAGCGCGACGCCGCGCTCGCGGCCGCCCGCGTGGGCGACCCCACGGCGCTGGGCAGCGCGTTCCATGCCGCCTGTCAGTGGCTGATCGAGCTCGACCGCGCCGAGCTGCCCGCCGAGCGGGCCGACGCCCTGTGCCGCTACTGGGGCTGCACGCCCGAGCAGCGCGCGCGCTTCGAAGAGGCGATGGCGCGCTGGCTTGCCAGCGACGTGCGCGCCGAGGCGCTTTCCTGGCCGTGCCGCCGCGCGGAGGTGCCGTTCTACACGCTCGGTATGGACGAGTTTTCCGAGGAGTTCGGCGAGTTCGCCGAAGGCGCCATCGACTTGCTGTGCACCGATCCTGCCCGTCCGGGCTGCACCCTGCTGATCGACTACAAGACGGGCGGCAGCCCGGCCGAGTCGCCCGAGCAGCTGCAGGAGAAGCACCGCCTTCAGGCCGAGGTGTACGCCGACGTCCTCCACAAGGCCGGCTACGAGCAGGTGACGCTCAAGTTCGTGCGCGTCGAGGTCCCCGATCCGTCCGACCCCGCCCAGCCGCAGGTGGTGGAGTACCGGCTGTAGTCCTGCAGCGTTCCTTTGCGCTCAAAAAGGGGACAGGCACTAAATTGAGCGCAAGCATCGCCCCGCGGGCTTGTCTGCGTGGGACAATCCGACCCGCGCGGTCGCCGTGTGCCCTAGAGCTCGGCCTGCGGGCCGAGGCCCATGCCGCAAGGGTCTTCGCGGCATGGGCCTCAATTTGGTGTCTGTCTCAATTCGGTGCCTGTCCCCAATTTGAGGTCCTGGGGCGCCGCGGGTTCCTGAAAAACCGAACAAGCCGTGTTGCTTCGGCGTTCGAACGCGTGTACGCAATCCGTGTCCGCACGGTGCTATAGAATCTATGGTCCGCAAAGGAACCGGCGGATCGGCAAGTCATCTCAGCACATCAGATTGGAACCCACACATGGCATTCGTCCACCTACACAACCACTCCGAGTACTCGATGCTCGACGGCGCGACCCGTATCTCGGATATGGTCAAGCGCGCGGTCGACCTCGGCATGCCGGCGGTGGCGCTCACCGACCACGGCTACATGTACGGTATCCCCGAGCTCGGCCTGGCCTGCGATGCCATCAACCATGGCACGCCCGAGTACAAGACCTGGAGCCACGATAAGTCGTTCCTCGAGAAGGGGCGCCGCGACGAGCTCGAGCAGCCCGACCCCGAGGCCGACCCGCGCGCGTATGCCCAGTTCCAGAAGGACATGGCCGCCTGGGACGCCGAGGGCAGCCTCGACTCCACCAAGCCGCCCCTGGTCATCAAGCCCATTTTCGGCTGCGAGGTCTATTTCACCCCGGACGACACGCTTGCGCGCGATCGCAAGCCCGAGCTCTACCACATGGTGCTCTTCGCCCGCAACGAGCAGGGCTACGTCAACCTCATGCAGACGGTCTCCGAGGCCGCCGTGCAGGGCTTCTACTACAAGCCGCGCGTCACCTTGGACAACCTGCGCCGCCACCGCGAGGGCCTCATCGCCAGCTCGGCGTGCATCGCCGGCATCATCCCCAAGTGCATCGACCGCGGCGACATGGCGTCGGCCCTCCAGTGGGCCGAGACCTTCCGCGACCTCTTCGAGCCCGGCAGCTTCTACATCGAGATCCAGGAGCACGGCATCACCACCGACTCCGGCATGACCGACGAGCAGATGGACCGCCAACTCATCGAGATCGCGAAGCAGATCGGCGTCAAGGTCATCGCTACCAACGACTTCCACTACCTCACGCGCGACGACGCCCCCATTCAGGACGTCATGATGTGCATCGGCATGAACTCCAAGGTGGACGACCCCAACCGCATGCGCATGCAGGGCTCCGAGTTCTACATGAAGACCGAAGACGAGATGCGCGCGATGTTCCCGTACTGCCCCGAGGCGTGCGACAACACGGTCGAGCTGGCTGAGAAGTGCGACGTCGAGCTCGACTGGGACAGCATCATCCTGCCGAACTATCCCCTGCTCGACCCGGGCGAGACCCATGAGAGTCAGTTCCGCCGCGAGTGCGAGGAGGGCCTGGCCAAGCGTTACGGTCCCGATTGGGACGGCAAGCAGGTCAACGGCGTCGACATCCGCGAGCGCTTCGAGTTCGAATACAAGGTCATCTGCGACAAGGGTTTCGCGGCCTACTTCCTCATCGTCGCCGAGTACGTGCGCTGGGCCAAGCAAAACGGCATCGGCGTCGGCCCCGGCCGTGGCTCGGCCGCAGGCGCGCTCGTCGCCTACGCCATGGACATCACCACCTTCGACCCGCTATCGAACGGCCTCATGTTCGAGAGGTTCCTCTCCCCCGAACGCACCGAGATGCCCGATATCGATATGGACTTCGACGATGAACGGCGCCTCGAGGTCATCGAGCATGTTCGACAGCTCTACGGCCCCGAGAAGGTAACGCACGTCATCACGTACTCCACCATCAAGGCCAAGCAGGCCATCAACGACGCTGCGCGTGTGCTGGACTACCCCGTCTACATGGGCCAGCGCCTGTCCAAGATGGTGTCGGCCGACCCGGGCGTCAAGCTCCGCCAGGTGCTCGAGAAGCAGCCGGGCAAGGAGGACCTCTACAGCCCGGACTTCGCCGATGCCTACCGCCAGGACGACGACGCCCGTCGCATCATCGATACCGCGCTCTCCATCGAGGGCTTGACCCGCGGCGAGGGCGTGCACGCGTGCGCGGTCCTCATCTGCCGCGACGCGGTGAACGAGCACGTGCCCACCAAGCTCGATACCAAGGGCGGCGTCGAGATCACCCAGTACGAAGGCCATACCGTCGCGGACATGGGCCTGCTCAAGATGGACTTCCTGGGCCTGCGCACCCTCACGGTCATCTCGAAGGCCAAGGCCAACATCAAGGCGAACTACGGCATCGATATCGACCCTGACAAGATCCCCTTCGACGATCCCAAGATCTTCGAGCTCATGAGCGCGGGCCGCACCGCAGGCGTCTTCCAGGTCGAGTCCGCGGGCATGACGGCCACCATCAAGAACATGAAGCCCACCGAGTACAAGCACGTGGTCGCTCTGATCGCCCTGTACCGCCCGGGCCCCTTGGGCGCCGGCATGGTCACGAGCTACATCAACCGCATGAACGGCAAAGAGCCCGCGGTCTCCTACGACCCGCGCCTCGACGGCATCCTGGGCGAGACCTACGGCACCATGGTCTACCAGGAGCAGGTCATGCTCATCTCGGTCGAGATGTGCGGCTTCTCCAAGGGCGAATCGGACTCCCGTATCCGTAAGCCCGTTGCGAAGAAGAAGATCAAGATGCTCACGGACCAGGTCTTCAAGTGGTCCGACGGCGAGGACGAGACCATCTACGACCACTGGATGAACGGTGCGGAGCGCAACAACTACAAGCGCGAGACCGCCCAGCGCATCTGGGACGACGTTCTCGAGTTCGCGTCCTACGCGTTCAACAAGTCGCATTCCGCCGGCTACGCTATCCTGGTCATGCAGACCGCCTGGCTGAAGGCCCATTACCCCAACGAGTACATGGCGGCCGTCCTCACCTCCTACACGGGCAAGACCGACAAGATCGTGCACTACGTCTCGGCATGCCGCCACGACGGCATCGCGGTCCTGCCGCCGGACGTCAACGAGTCCGGCAAGGAGTTCACCGCGACGACCGAGGGCGTGCGCTTCGGCCTGGCGGGCATCCGCGGCGTGGGCGAGGGCGTCGCCCAGGCGATCATCGACGAGCGCGAGGCGAACGGACCGTACAAGAACCTGCATGATTTCGTCGACCGCGTCGACTCGAGCCAGGCCAACCGCCGCGTCATCGAGGCCCTCATCAAGGCAGGCGCCTTCGACGCCACCGGGTATCCGCGCCGTCAGCTCATGCACTTCGTGGACAAGGCGAACCCCGAGAACATCATCGATGCCGCCACCAAGCGCCAGAAGGACCGCGCGAGCGGTCAGACGTCGCTGTTCGACGTCTTCGGCGACGTCGAGGGCTCGGGCTTCGAGGTCGTGATCCCCGAGCCCGACGGGCAGGAATGGGACCGCCACATGAAGCTCTCGCAGGAGCGCGAGGTCCTGGGCATCTACGTCTCGGACCATCCCCTGCGCCCCTACGAGTACGCGCTCGGCAAGGCCCGCGAGTTCACGCTCTCGCAGATCGATACCGGCTACGAGACCATGGCTCCAGGCGGCGAGGGCACCATCAACCAGGAGATCCCCGAGGGCAAGCCCTTCTGGTTCGCGGGCATGGTCTCCGAGGTCTCCAAGCGCGTCACCAAGAACGGCGACCCCATGGCCATCGTCACGCTCGAGGATATGGAAGGCGAGGCCACGGTCGTGGTCTTCCCCAAGACGTACAAGGCTGCCGAGAGCTGCCTGTACGGCGAGACGGATCCCGAGACGGGCGCCGTGCTGTCCGACGCCTTCATCCGCGTCCACGGCAAACTCGAGCGCTCCGATCGCGGCGACCAGATCATCGCGCAGGAGATCTTGCCGCTCGAGCTTAACGAGGAGACCAACCGGCCCAAGGTCTTCGAGGTCATGGTGCCCAGCTCGCGCTTCACGCAGAGCAACATGTCGCGTTTGGCCACGGTGCTCGCCACCAACCCCGGCGGCGACCGCGTCGAGCTCTTCATCGAGCAGGCCGACGGCCAGACCATGCGCGCCGAGATTCCCACGCGCGTGAACGCCCGCTCCATCCCGCTGATCGCTGAGGTGAAGGGGATTGTCGGCTCCAACGGCCGCGTCACGGTGATCTAGGCCCTCATTCGGGCATCTTGCCCCTCAGCCGGCGGGGCGCCGCACGCTAGGCGTGCGCCTCGCCGCCTTCGGGGCAACCTGCTCCGAATGAGGGCCTAGATGGCAGCCATGGGGCCAGTATGCCCCTCAAGCCTGGGATGCACCGCCCTAAGGCGTGTGCACCCTGTCTTTCGGGGCAACCTGTCGCGCCTGATGGCTAGATCACGCTACCGCGGGTCCGCTTGGGCGCCTTGCCCCTCCGCCCGCAGCTCGATCGAGCATCCGCGGTTTCGCGGCTCAGCGCGCCGCTTCCATTTCCGTTTCGGCGTCCCGTTCCGCGTCCCCTTGGGCCTCCGCGGCTTCCACGCGCCGGGCATGGCCCATCGCCCGCTGGGCGTACCATCCGATCGTGCGGGGGTTCGCCAGCTGGTCCACGGTCACCGTCGCCACGGACAGCTCGGGGAAGGCATCGGGGTCGATAGGGGCGCTCTCCGGATCGTCGACGACCTCGATCACAAGATGCTGCTTCGGTAGGTACAGTGCCATATAACCTCCTTGCGACATGCCGACGGAGGTACCGGGTCTCCGCGGGCGATGGGAGGCATAGCCTAGCAGGCGAATCTTACAGCACGGCACCGGTGGCCTTACAGGATCCGAACAACCGCGGGTAGAGCGCCCGTCCGCCCGAGCAGCTATTTTTCGAGATTTTTCGCTTCACAGGTCCGTCATAAATCGCCGTGTTAACGAGTCGAAACATTCGTGCTGCATACTGCCCTTATGCTTTAACACGATAAAGGGAACGAGGGGACGGGCGCCTATGCGGGAATTCAAACCGATGAACGCCGAATTCGATGAATATCGGCGCGACGAATCGCGCTCCCAGGGCGAGGCGGATACCATCTCGTTCCCCACGTCGGAAGACGAGCTGTGCGCTCAGCTCCGCGTGCTGACCGAGTCCGAGCCCCCGGTGCCGGTGACGGTGCAGGGTGCGCGCACGGGCCTGGCCGCCGGCGCGGTGCCCCATGGCGGCCACGTGCTCAATCTCTCCAAGATGAACGCGTTTTTGGGCCTTCGCCGTGATGAGGCGGGCGTATTCTACCTGCGCGTGCAGCCGGGCGTCGTGTTGTCGGAGCTCCGTCGCCACCTGCATGCGAAGACGATCCCCACGACGGGTTGGGACGAGGCGTCGCTCGCGTCGCTCGAGGAGCTCTATGCCGCCCCCGAGCAGTTCTTCCCCACGGATTCCACCGAGACCTCGGCATGCGTGGGCGGTATGGCGGCCTGCAACGCCTCGGGCGCCCGTAGCTACCGCTACGGCCCCATGCGCCCGCACGTGAGCGCGCTGCGCATCGCGCTCGCGGACGGCGAGACGCTGTCGCTGCGCCGCGGCGAGCAGCGCGCTCACGGCAGGACCCTCGTCCTCGCGACCGAGCAGGGGCGCGCGATCCGCCTCGACCTGCCGACGTACGAGATGCCGCATACCAAGAACGCATCGGGCTACGCCGTCGAAGACGATATGGATGCGCTCGACCTCTTCATCGGATCCGACGGGACCCTCGGCGTGATCACCGAGCTCGAACTCGTCCTGATGCCGCTTCCGCAGGTGGTGTGGGGCGTCAACTGCTTCTTCGGCGATGAGGCTGCGGCGCTCGATTTCGTCGCGGCCGCGCGCCCCCGTCTGAAGGAGGCGAGCGCATTCGAGTATTTCGACGGCGAAGCGCTCGATATCTTGCGCGAGGTCCATGGCGAGGGCGCTTCCTTCGCCTCGCTTCCCGCCGTTCCCGCCGCCTACGGGGCGTGCGTGTTCGTCGAGCTCGAGTGCGAGACGGAAGGGGCGGCGATGGCGGCGCTCTGCACGCTCGGCGCCCTGTTGCGCGAGGCGGGTGCGCGGGAGGAGGATACCTGGGTCGCGCGCACCGATGTCGACCGCGAGCGCCAGCGGCTGTTCAGGCATGCGGTTCCCGAGTGCGTCAACATGCGCATCGACCGGCGGCGCAGGACCACGCCGGGCATAACCAAGTTGGGCTCGGACATGTCGGTTCCAGACGAGCGGCTCCATGACGTGATGGCGCTGTATCGGCGCACGATCGCCCACGCCGGCCTCGAGTCGGCGACATGGGGCCATATAGGCGACAACCATCTGCATGTGAACATCCTCCCGCGCGACGAGCGGGAGTTCGCCCTCGGCAGGGAGCTGTTTTTCGGATGGGCGCGCGAGGTCACGGCGATGGGCGGCGCCGTCTCCGCGGAGCACGGCGTGGGCAAGATCAAGCGCGACTTCCTGCTGGCCATGTATGGAGAAGACCATGTGCGCGAGATGGCGTCGCTGAAGTTGCAGCTCGATCCCGCCGGGCGGCTGGGGCGTGGCAACCTGTTCGACGAGGCGTATCTCGATGCGCCGGATGCCCTGGCGCGCGGGGAGGAGCGGGCATGAGAATCATCGTATGCGTGAAAGCGGTGCCCGGCAGCACCGAGGTCAAGATGGATCCGAAGACGAACACCATCGTTCGCGACGGCGGCGCCGCGGTGATCAACCCGTTCGACGCGGCGGCGCTCGAGGTGGCGCTGGGCATCAAGGACGAGCGCCGCAGGCAGGGCCTACCCTGCGAGGTGGCGGTGCTCTCCATGGGCATCCCCGCGACCGAGGACCTGCTGCGCGACTGCATCGCCCGCGGTGCCGACCGCGGCCTGCTGCTCTCCGATCGGGCGTTCGCCGGCGCGGACACCCTGGCGACGACCCATGCGCTCGCATGCGGCATCCGGAGGCTGGGCGTGCCCGACATGGTGCTGTGCGGCAAGATGGCGGTCGACGGCGACACGGCCCAGATCGGCCCCGAGCTCGCCGGAGCGCTGGGCATGCCGTGTGCGTCCGGCGTAACCGAGCTGCTTGGGGCGGATGGGCGCACGGTGGCGGTGCGCCGCGAGGTGGACGGCGGCGAGGCGGTGGCGGAACTGCCCCTGCCGGCCATCTTGACGGTGGCGAAGGACGTCGCCTATCTGAGGATGGCGAGCATCGCGGGCATCCGCGCGGCGCGGTCCGTCGATATCCCCGTGCTGTCCGCCGGCGACGTCGGCGCCGATCCGGCGCGCATCGGATTGGCGGGTTCTCCCACCCAGGTGGTTCGCTCGTTCGTCCCGGAGCGCGCCGCCGAGGCGGTTTCCATAGCCGGTACGGTCGCCGAGCAGGCGGACGCCCTAGCGGCCCTGTTGAAGGAGATGGGCGTATGAGCGGGTTGAGGGTTGATCGCGAGCTGTGCATTGGGTGCGGGCGCTGCGTGCGCGCCTGCGGCAACGCCGGCATCGTGGTCGAGGGGCCGCGCGGCGCGCGGCGCGCATCGGTGACCGATTCGTGCATCCTGTGCGGAGCCTGCGTCGAGGCGTGCCCGGTCGACGCCCTGTCCATCGAGCGCGACGAGGCGGTTTCGGTCTGCGACCTCGCATCGTATCGAGATATATGGGTGTTCGCCCAGGTCGATGCCGAGGGGCGCGTGCTCGACGTTGCCTACGAGCTCGTGGGGAAGGCGCGGGAGCTCGCCGATGAACGGGGCTGCCGCGTGGTCGCCCTGCTCGCGGGGTTCGGGGAGCGCGACGACGCCGGCGCCCTGGTCGCCGCCGGTGCGGACGCGGTGCTGCGCTGCCGCGACGAGCGCTTCGCCGCCTGCGATGCCGGGGTGTACGCCGAATGGATCTGCGCCCTCGCCCGCGAGCGCCGGCCCGAGGCGATCCTGTACGGAGCGACGGTGTTCGGCCGCGAGCTCGCGCCGGGGGTCGCCGTTCGCCTGGAGACGGGCCTCACGGCCGATTGCACGGTGCTCTCCATCGATCGCCAGACGGGGCTGCTGCAGCAGACGCGCCCGGCGTTCGGCGGCAACTTGATGGCGACCATCGTGTGCCCTTCGCATCGCCCGCAGATGGCGACCGTCCGTCCGGGCATCTTCACCGCCCCCGCGCCGGATGCGGGCCGTGCGGGCGAGGTGGTCGACGTGGAGCTGGCGGACGACGTTGTCCCGCGCGCGGTCCTGCGCGATGTCGACGCGGATGCCGATGCGGACCGCATCACCGATGCCGACGTGCTCGTGGTGGTCGGCCGCGGCATCGGGTCGAGAAAGAACCTGGCGGTCGTGCTGGAGCTGGCGGATGCCATGGGCGCGAAGCTCGGCTGCACGCGGCCCATCGTCGAGGCGGGATGGCTCGACCCGTGGCACCAGGTGGGTCAGACCGGCGTGGCGGTGGCGCCGCGCGTGCTGCTCAGCCTGGGCGTCTCGGGCGCCATCCAGCACGTCGCGGGCATCGCGGGCGCGCAGACCGTCATCGCGGTGAACGACGACCCGGATGCCCCCGTGTTCTCATCGGCCCATTATCGCGTGGTGGGCGGCTGCATGGAGGTCGCCTCCGAGCTGCTGGCCCGCCTGCGCTCCTAGCCGGCGCGCGGCGCGGAGCCGCGCCTCGCAGGGGTCGTCTTCGGATTCCCCCGGGCCTACAATGGGCATAACGGGTTCATGGGGTGCCGATGGGAAACGAGGTGCGATGATGGAGGACAGGTCGCTGCCGAACAGACGGCAGAAGGGCGACGGCACGTTTCTCACCTACGCGCAGCAGCGTATGGATACGTTCGACGAGCGGCCGCTCTGCGCGGTCGACAGCCTCGTGTTCGCGTGGCTCGCCTACACGCATCTCGATGCCGCCCAGGGCGCCGCATGCCGGACGGAGGGCATCGCCCTGCACGAGCTGCTGCGCGCGGAGTCGTTCGAGAGCATGTTCGGTTCGAGCTGGGACCCCGAGGGAAGCCGCGAGCTGCTGTTCGCCGTGTGCTCCAGCCCGCGCTTTCGCGATACGCGGCTGGCGGAGTTCCGCTTCACCACGAGCCGCGGGAGCGAGGAGCAGTTCGCGGCGATGACGTTCCACCTGCCCGACGGATCGTCCTACATCGCGTTTCGCGGGACCGATTCCACGATCGTGGGGTGGAAGGAAGACTTCAACATGACCTTCCTCAATCCGGTTCCCGCCCAAGAGGAGGCGAGCGCCTATCTGGATGCCGTGGCGCGGCGAACGCCCGGGCCGCTGTATACGGGCGGCCATTCCAAGGGCGGCAACCTCGCGGTGTATGCCGCGGCGACGTGCGCACCCGAGCACAGGAAGCGCATCGTCCAGGTGTACTCCCATGACGGCCCGGGCTTCCATCGCGAGTTCTGCGCGTCGGAAGCCTACCGCGCGGTGCTCCCCATCATGGAGAAGACGGTTCCAAAGTCGACGATGATCGGGGCGGTCCTGTCGGAAGCCCCCGATTGCGAGCCGCTCATCGTCGAAAGCGGCGGCTTCTCGCTTTTCCAGCACAATCCGTTTCTCTGGGAGGTCGCCGTCGACGACTGCGCGTTCGTGCCGGCCGAGGGGTACACGGCTTCGTCTCGCTTCTTCAACGCGACGCTCGAAGCATGGATGGACAAGTACACGCTCGCCGAGCGCAAGCGCTTCGTCGACGCGCTGTTCGATGTGATCGGCGTGACCGGGGCCACGAGGTTCTCCGATATCATGGCGGATCGGAAGAGCACGATCCCGCTCATGCTCGACGCGGTCGAGGGGCTCGATTCCGACCTACAGCAGTTCGTCAAGGACGTGATCAAATCGTTTGCCAAGACCGCGACGGTGGAGAAGGCGGCCGACGCCGCGGGCGGCCTGCTCGACACGATCAAGAGCGCGCGGTCATCGATGAAGCTGCCGACCCCTCAAATTGGGGACAGGCACTTTTTCGAGGCGGGCTCTCAAATGGGGGACAGGCACTAATTTGAGACGCGCGCGGCCGGCCGAAGCATGGCGAGGTGCCCGCTGAACCGAGATGGGCGCCGCCGCGCGATGGCCGCCGTGCAGCACGGGGCGCGGCCGCGCCGACGGGCGGGGTAGCGCGCGGGAAGGGAGATATATGGCGAGCGCAGGGCAGCCGACGTGCATCCAGGTGCGCGGCGCGCGCGTGCACAATTTGAAGGACGTCGACATCGATATCCCGTTAGGGGAGCTGGTGGGTATCGCCGGCGTCTCGGGTTCGGGAAAGAGCTCGCTGGCGCTGGGCGTGCTGTATGCGGAGGGATCGCGGCGTTATCTCGAGGCGTTGTCCACCTACACGCGCCGACGCCTCACGCAAGCGGCGCGCGCGAGCGTGGACGAGGTCCTGCACGTACCCGCAGCGCTCGCGCTCCATCAGCGGCCGAGCGTACCCGGCGTGCGCTCGACCTTCGGCACCATGACGGAGCTCAACAACAGCCTGCGCCTGCTGTTCTCGCGCTGCGCCGAGCATAGGTGCCCGCATTGCGGTGCGTATGCGGCTCCGAGCCTGAACGTCGCCGCCGAGCAGCCGATCGCGTGCCCCGCGTGCGGTCGCGGGTTCCGGGCGCCGGGCGCTGAGGACCTGGCCTTCAACTCGGGTGGCGCCTGTCCCGCGTGCGGGGGCACGGGTATCGTCCGCGAGGTGGACCGTGCGGCGCTGGTGCCCGATGAATCGCTTTCGATCGACGAGGGCGCGGTCAAGCCCTGGGGTTCGCTCATGTGGGACCTCATGAAGCAGGTGTGCGGAGCTATGGGCGTCCGCACGAACGTGCCGTTTCGCGAGCTTACCGAGGAGGAGCGGCGCATCGTCTTCGAAGGGCCGGCGGAGAAGCGCCACATCCTCTACCGCCCCAAGAAGGGCGACGATTTCGCGGAGCTCGATTTCACCTACTGCAACGCGGTCTACACCGTGGAGAACGCGCTCGCCAAAGCCAAGGACGAGAAGGGGCTGGCGCGCGTGGCGAGGTTCCTGCGCGAGGGGACGTGCGCCTCGTGCGGGGGCACGCGGCTGTCGGAGGCCGCTCGCGCGCCGCGGGTGCGCGGCATCGGTCTGGACGAGGCGTGCCGGATGACGCTGCAAGAGGCGGCGGCGTGGGTCGACGAGGTGCCGGCGTCGCTTCCCGTGGAGATGCGCCCCATGGCCCGCAGCATCTGCGCCTCGTTCGACGACGCGGCGCGGCGCCTGCTCGACCTCGGCTTGGGTTACCTGACGCTCGACCGCGCGGGCTCCACGCTGTCCACGGGTGAGCGCCAGCGCGTGCAGCTGGCGCGTGCCGTGCGCAACCGCACGACGGGCGTGCTCTATGTGCTGGACGAGCCCTCGATCGGCCTGCATCCAGCCAACGTCGACGGGCTTATCGGCGTGATGCGCGACCTGGTGGCGGATGGCAACACCGTGGTGGTGGTCGACCACGATACGCGCGTGCTGGCGGCGTGCGACCACCTGGTCGAGATGGGACCGGCCGCGGGCGCCGCGGGCGGCCGCGTGCTCGTGCAGGGTACCGTGGGCGATGTGGTCCGCGCGCAGGACAGCCGCATCGCGCCGTTTCTGCTTCGAGAGTCTGGCTGCAGCCCTGCTGCCGGCGCCGGGGCCGATGCGCGGGGCTTGGAAGGGGCGTCTGCACGCGAGGAGGCGCTGCGGGCGCGCGCGGAGGCTGCGCCGTCCGGCCCCGAGGCGGATAGCGCGTCGATGCCGCCTCGTCCGCCTCGCTCCGTCGTCGCGCCGGCATGCGTCTTCGACCTGGGTGCCATCCATCTCGAGACGAATCGGCTCCATACGGTGCGCCCGCTCGCGGTCGATATCCCGCGCGGCCGGTTGGTCGCGGTGACGGGCGTGTCGGGTTCCGGTAAGACCACGCTCGTGCTCGAACAGCTCTTGCCCGCCCTGCAGGCGGTTGCGGCGGGCAGCGCGCTGCCGGCGAGCGTGGCGCGCATCGATGCGGGCGAAGGCGGCGTGCTGACGCGCGGGGACGGAACCCGGCTGGCATTGGGCCCGATCGCCCGCGCGAACCTGATCGACGCCGCGCCCATCGGCGCCAACGTGCGCTCGACGGTGGCCACGTATGCCGGCGTGCACGACGACCTGCGCCGCGCGTTCGCCCGAACGCCCGAAGCCCGGGCCGCAGGCCTCAAGGCGGGCGCGTTCTCGTACAACACGGGCGAGCTGCGCTGCCCCACGTGCGACGGGACGGGTTCGATCTCGCTCGATGTGCAGTTCCTGCCTGATGTCGATGTCGAGTGCCCGGCGTGCCGCGGCTCGCGCTATGCGGACGCGGCGGCGAACATCCACCGGACGTGCGCGGACGGCAGCCGGCTTACGTTGCCGCAGCTGATGGCCATGAGCGTGGACGAGGCCCGTGATGCCTGCGTCGGCTTGAAGAAGGTTTGCTCGCGGCTCGAGATCCTCTCCGAACTCGGCCTCGGGTACCTTACGTTGGGCGAGCCCACGCCCGCGTTGTCGGGCGGCGAGGCGCAGCGCTTGAAGCTGGCGAGCGAGATGGCGCGCGTCCAGGCCGATGCCGTGTTCGTGTTCGACGAGCCCACGATAGGCTTGCATCCGCTCGACGTGCGGGTCCTGCTCGGCGTGTTCGACCGCCTGGTCGCGAGCGGTGCCACGGTCATCGTGATCGAGCACGACCTGGATGTGATCCGCGCCGCGGACTACGTGGTCGACATGGGTCCCGGCGGGGGAGAGGCGGGTGGCCGAATCGTGTGCGCGGGAACGCCGGCGCAGGTTGCGGCATGTCGCGAGAGCGTTACGGGTAGGTATCTGTAACCGTTTGGGGTTCTGCAGCCCCGTGATGAGGAGGATGAGTGCCAATGGCGGCTTCGAGCGAAGATCTTGGATGCAGGGACGAGGGCGCCGCAGCCGATGAGATGCCGGTCGCCGGGGCGGCCGCGGACGCAGGGTCCGCGTCGGAGCCCGGTGCGGGGGTAGGTGCCGATTTCGCGGCGGCCTCCGGCGCGGCTTCGTCGGACCGGAGGCCGGGCGGCCCCGTCGCACCCTCGCCCGCGCATAAGGTGGCCGGCGCGGTCGAGATGGCGGCAGGGGCGGCGATTGCGGCCGCAGGCATCCCGATGATGGTGCTGCCCGGGCCGGGGGCCGCCGCGCTTCTGGGCGGTGCCGCCCTGGCGAGCAAGGGGCAGCGTAGGTACTCCGGCCGCGAGGCCTCGCGCGTCGAGGAGAAGCTCGATGCGGCGTCCGCGAAGGCGGTCGAGGTCGCGAAGGTCGAGGGCGCCCGCGCCGCGAAGGCGGTGGTTCGCAACGCGCCGAAGGTCGCCGCTGCGACGGCCAAGGTCGCCGTGGGTGGAGCGAAGCTTGCGGGCAAGGGCGTCGTCGTCGCCGTCAAGCTGGGCGGAAAGGCTGTTGGCAGGGGTTGCGAGCTGGCTTGGGACGCGTATCGGCGTCGCCAGGGCGGGCGCTAGGCATCGGTGCCGGGCTATGGCCGACTACCAGCATATCGTCCAGCCGTTCGAGCCGGTATTCGACGGATGCAGCCGCGTGCTCGTCTTGGGGTCGTTTCCCTCGGCGCTGTCGCGCGAGAGGGCGTTCTACTACGGCAACCCGCGCAACCGCTTCTGGCGCGTGGTCGCTGCATGCATCGGCGAGGAGGTGCCCGCTGATGGCGACGTCGATGGCAAGCGCTCGCTGCTGCTTCGCCACGGCATCGCGCTGTGGGACGTCATCGAGAGCTGCGACATCAAGGGGTCGAGCGACGCTTCGATCAAGAACGTCGTGCCGGCGCGCGTCGAGCGCGTCATGGAGGTGGCGCGCGTCGAGCGCGTCCTCTGCAACGGGGCGACGGCCGGCCGCCTCTACAAGCGCTTTCTCCTGGCGCGGACCGGACTCCCCGCAACCGTTTTGCCCTCGACGAGTCCCGCCAACGCCGCCTGGTCCGAGGCCCGCCTCATCGAGTGCTGGCGCCCCCACCTCAAAAAGGGGACAGGCACTCATCTGAGGTAGGACACGCCTCAAAAGGGGGACAGGCACTTATTTGAGGTAGGGGGGAAGGGCGCTTTCCAGGTATCGATCCGTGGGCGACTTCGAGCGTGCGGCGGCTTGTATGCCGGGTTCGTCGCCGTCGGGCGCTATTCGGCGATGACGACCTCGCGGTTCTCGCTCGTCACGAGCTCCTTGACGGCGATCGTCGCGCCCAGGTGGCGCTCGGCTTGCGCGTTGGCCCGCGCGAGCAGCTGCTCGATGGCCGCGGCGTCCTCGGGTGCCACGTCGGCCGCGGGTTTCATGCCGCGCGCGACCACGACGCCGAATGACGCGCCGTCGAAGAGCTCCCAAAACGAGGTGTCGGCGACGAACTTCTTCATGATGCAGCTCCTATTCCATCGGGCGCTATGAAAACGAGCGCCCACCCGCCGGCCACCTTCAACGTCCTACGGTGCCGGCACGTGAGCGCTCGCGCGCTTCCCCCATCCGGAGAAGGGGGCGAATATGTCCTTGCTAGTGTAGCGCCAGGAGCGCGAAACCTCAAACTGAGGATGGCGACAAATCGAGGCGCCGCATCGAAGGCGGTGCCTTGCAAACGGGCGCTATGTCGAGGGCGCAGTTTGCTTTCGTGCCGCTTCCTGCCGGAGCCCTGCCTCAGATTAGTGCCTGTCCCCTTTGGAGCCCCGCCTCAGATTAGTGCCTGTCCCTTTTCTGAGGTTCCCGTGCGGAGCCGCCCCGCGCATGCTGCGTCGTTTCGTCTCTTGCGGCGGGGTGCATTCAAGACTACTATACATACCAATAGTATGTATGAGGAGGCGGGCACGCTATGGCGAGAAACAAACACCCCGAGGAGACGGTCGCGAAGATCCTCGACGTCGCGATGCGCCTGTTCGTCGAGCGCGGCTACGAGCAGACGAGCATGCAAAACATCATCGACGAGCTCGGCGGACTCACCAAAGGGGCGGTCTACCATCATTTTTCGAGCAAGGAGGAGATCTTCCTCGCCGCCATGGACCGCGTGATGGCGCCCGGGGTTGAGCGGTTGCGTAGGATTCGCGATGCCGAGGGCATGACCGGCCGCGAGAAGGTCCAGGCGATGTTCGACAACGGTGCGCGCGGAGTGGACTCGGCCTTCTTTTCCCAAGCCGACCCCGAGCTCGATCCCATGAGGAACCCGCGGATGCTCGCCACCGAGTATCGCGATTTGTTCGCCGTGAGCGCCCATGAGCTCATGGTGCCCGTGATCGAGCAGGGCATGGAGGACGGGACCATCCAAACCGAGTATCCGCGCGAGCTCGCCGAGGCGATTGCCCTGCTCAACAACTTGTGGTGCGTCCCGGCGTTCTTCCCAGCACGCGATGAGGAGGAGCAGACGCGGCGCGTGGCGTTCATGAATGCCTTTATGAAGGTCATGGGGTTGGACATCGTGCTGGATCCGCAGGTGAGCTTGGAAACCTGGCGGCGCCGTTATGGAGGCTCGCCCGCGGATGAAGGCGCGCGGCCCCGGGGATAGCCCCGCGGGCTCATGTGGGAGAGGAACCGCTGCGGCGGTTTTTCTCAGCAGTAAATAACATACCAACAGTATGTATAAACGTACGGGAAGGCGGCCTCGATGGGAACGATGGTTGGGAAATCGGATAGGCGCACGTTCGCGCTGATCCTGCTCGCGCAGTTCTGCTCGCTGCTGGGCCAGGAGGTGTTGCAGTTCGTTCTGCCGCTCTACCTGCTCGACGTGACGGGCTCCGGCACGCGTTTCGGCTTGGCGATCGCATGCGGCTTCGTGCCCTATACGCTGCTGAGCCCGATCGGCGGCGTGCTGGCGGACCGCACGCGCAAGCGCGGCATCATGATGGGCGTGAACGCCGTGCTGGTCGCCGTGCTGCTGGTGTTTCTCGCGCTCAAGGATACCGGGGACCCCTTTGTGCTGGTGGTGTTCGCCACCATGGCCTCGTTCGTGGCGCAGGCGCTCTATCAGCCGTCGATCCAGTCGACGGTGCCGTTCGTCCTCGCTGCTCCCGACGTGCCGCGCGGCGTGGCGCTCGTCAGCCAGATCGGCGGCCTGACCACGCTCAGCGGACCCGTGGTGGGTGCGGCGGTCTACGGTGCGGTGGGGCTGGTGCCCGTGGCCTGGGTGTCGCTCGCCGCGTTCGCGCTGTCCGGCGCGGTGGTGGCGCTCGCGGTGCGGTTTCCCTGCGAACCCGCTTCGTGGGAGGGCGGTGCGATCGCCATGGTCCGCGACGACCTGGCCGAGGCGGTTCGCTATCTGCGCGACAAGCCGCTGCTGCTGGGCGGCATGGCGACGGCGACCTTCGTGAACGTGTCGGCGGGCGCGCTCATCAGCGTGGGCACCGTGTACGTGGTCACCATCACGCTGGGGCTCCCCGCGGCGTATGCCTCGTTTGCCCAGATGGCGATGGGGGCGGGAAGCCTGGTGGGCCACAGCCTGCTGGCCATCGCGCCGCGGCGCTTCTCGCTGAGGCGTTCGGCACCCTACGTGGGCGGAATCGCGGCGGCCATAGGCGTCGCCGCCTGGGTGCTGTCCCCTGCGGCCTTCATGGCGCCCATGGCGGTGTTTCTGGTCCTGACGGCGAGCTATGCGTTCGCGACGATGTCCGGCGGCCTCATGGGCTCCTGCATGCTGGCGGAGTTGCAGGCAGGGGCTCCGTCGGCTTTGGTGGGCAAGCTCATCGCGCTCTTCATGACGCTGGTGAACTGCGCCACGCCGCTCGGCCAGGCCGTCTTCGGCGTCCTGTTCGACGTGCTGCCGGCGTGGACGATCGCGCTCGTGACCGCGCTCGAGTTGGCGGTCGTCGCCGGGGCGTGGCGCCGGTTTCTGCGCCGTCGGCAGGCGGGGCGGGTTCGCTCCGCGGTTTAGCGACGGGCGACGGCTCCCTTGCCGTTGGGGACGCGGCGTCCGGCCTTCCCCGAAATATGCTCGAGGTCGATGGCCCATACGGCGGTGACGGGCAGCTCCCGCACGATGGCGCCGCCGATCTCGTCCTTGTATTCGGGCGCGTACTTCAGGCAGAGCTGGGCGAGCGCGCGGCGTACCTGGGCCGAGTCCTCGATGCGCCGCGCGGTGCCTGTGGCGATGACGCTGGCGTAGCGCGTGGTGAAGAACCCGGGCTCGCCGTTCTTCTCCACGAAGACGGGCTCCATGTCCACGGCGACGGTAACGCAGACGCGCGGGTCGCGCTCCCAGTCGTCGGTCTTCTGGCCGCCGGCGGCACCGGTGTGGATGAGGAGGACGTCGCCGTCGAGCACGTAGGAGAGTGGCGTGGCATAGGGGTGGCCGTCCGCGTCGACGGTGGCGACGACGCAGTACTCGGCATCGCGCAGGATTTCGCGCGCCTCGTCTTCTGAGATCGCGCGTTTGGGCAGTTGCTTCATGGGTTGGTGCATGGTGGGTCCCTTCATGGCGACGGCGGTGCGGTCCTTTTGAGGGTAGCACCTCAAATTAGACACCTCAAATAAGGGACAGGCACGAATTTGAGATTTAGGGGGCGGGCGCTTTTTAATATGAGTTGAACATTGTCAAGTGGCAAAAAGGCCCTGCCCTCCGCGGAGCTACCGCGGACGGTGTTAACGCTAATCTGAGATTCACCGTTTAGACCAACGGGCGGCGCCGATTTCAC